>JARKOL010000273.1 GCA_029975745.1 Myxococcota bacterium
TCGGCGCGTGCTCGATTGCCCGGGAGCGCGTGCGGGTGCTACATTTGCCGGGGGCTGCGGGGGTGCTGCGTGCGTGCGCGCTGGGAGGAGGGCGTCGAGAACGCGATCGTCGGCGCGGACGGCGTCCAGCTCCGTGCCCCATCCCGCGAGGCGATGCGGGCCTGGCTGGATTCGTCGCGTGTGGTCGGCGCCGACGGGACGGTGCTGTCCTGGGTCTCGGCGTCCCACCCCGGATTCCCCTACCCCGAGGCGGCGGCGATCTGGCTGGCCTGGGCGGCCTGGCGGCGTGATCGGTTCGAGGCGGGCGCCAGTCCGGCTCGGATCGAGGCGGTGGCGGGGCGCCTGTGGGGCGAACTGCAGTCGGGGCCGGTGGGGAAGGATGGCCGGGGCCACCTGTTCGACACCTGCCTGGCGGTGGCGGCGCTGGCGCGATGGACGGGCGACGGGGCCGCAGGGGCGGGGATCCCGGGCTCGTCGCATGTCGCCCGGGCGGGCCTGCGCGCCCTGGAACGCTTCCTGGACGCCGGGGAGCCGGTGTTGCCGATGCCGTTCGATCCCGGTCGGTGGTCGGGTCGGTGGGGGCCGTTCCTGGATCGCGCGGCGGCCTTCCTGGACCAGGCGTCCATCGACCTGGAGGACCCACGATTTTCGGCCGTGGCCGACGCGGTGCGCGCGCGCGTGCTGCCGGCGAACGGCGAGACGGGCTACGTGCATGCCCGCGCCTATGCCCTGGAAGGGTGGGCCATGTCGGGGGCGGGCCTGGCGTTTTCCAGGGCCGTCGCGGACCTGGCGGCATGGCAGGGGGACGGCGGCGCCCTGCCCGCGTGGGCGGGGACCTCGGGGCCGGGGCGCGCGGACGCCACGGCCCAGGCGGTTCGATTGTGGAGCCGGTTCCCGTTTCCCGGTGCGCGCCGTGCCATCGAGCGGGGCCTGGCGGCCCTTGCCCGGTTCCAGGTGCCCGACGGGGGGCTGCGCTACGAGGAGGCCGGCGCCGACATCAACACCTGGGCCACGGCGTTCGCGGACCAGGCGGTCGCGTGGGGCCTCGGGGTTCTGGACGGGATGTCGCCGGCCGACGAGGCATGGGTCTAGGCGCAGGGGCGGTGCCTTGGCGGCCCGATGCCCTTCGGCGGGAAGCAACGGAAGGCGATGGCGAGCGATCGGGAGCCGGTCGTCCTGGGTGTCTGGGACGGCCATGAGGCCGGGGTGGCCCTGGTGGCGGGTGGACACCTGGTGTTCGCCCTGTCCGAGGAGCGGCCTTCGCGGCGCAAGCGACACTCGGGATTTCCGCATCTGGCGCTGGTCCGGGCGCTGGCGTACGCCGACGCGCGGGGACTGGTCGTGACGGACGTGGCGGTGGCCGGGAGGCGTGGTCGCGCGCCGCTGCGCCTGCTGGAATCGTGGTACTCGGCCTCCAGCCCCCATCGCGATCCCTTGTCCTGGCCCAGCCGGGTGGTGGCGGGCTGGGAGAACCGGCTTGGAAGCCTTGTCGCGTTGCGCGACATCGAGACGCTGGCGGGCCTTGCGCCCGTCGCGTGGCGTCTGAAGTCCGCCCTGGGGCGCCTGCCGACGATGCGCACCGTGGCGCATCACGACGCGCACGCCTTCGCGGCCCTGCTGTGTCCCGGGGACTCGGAATCGCGGGTGTTGACCTGGGATGCCTACGGGGAAGGCCTGTCCGGCACATTGCGGTCGGCCGCGGATCCGGACCGGATTCTGCGATGTCTGGGGGTCGAGTCCTCGCCCGCGGCCCTGTACGGCGCCGTGACGGTCGCGTTGGGATTCCGCGAGGGGGACGAGGGCAAGGTGATGGGACTGGCCGCTCGGGGCGAGCCCGACCGGGTCCTGGGGCGGTTCCGGGCCCTGATGGACGGGGCGGACGGGATCCCGTCGCTGCGCCGTCCCCTGAGCCGGGGCGACATCGATGCCCTGGTCGCGGGCACCGCATCCCAGGACGTCGCCGCGGGGCTCCAGGCGTTCACCGAGGAATCGGTCGTGTCCGCGGTCCGGGCCATGATCGGCACGCCGGCACGGCCGGTTCGCCTGCGGCTGGCCGGCGGGCTGTTCGCCAACATTCGCGTGAACCAGGCCCTGGCGACCTTGCCGGGCATCGAGGGAGTGCGCGTGTTCCCGGCCATGGGCGATGGCGGCCTGGCGGCGGGTGCGGCGGCCTGGGTGTGGCGGCGGTTGACGGGCACGGGCGTGGAGCCGTTGGGGGACGTGTTTCTGGGCACCGGATTCGATCGGGAGGCCCTGGTGCGGGCGGCCGAGGCGTCGGGCCTGCCCTTCAAGAGGGTGGCCGACCCGGGCGTCGCCGCCGCCGACTGGCTGGCCCGGGGGGCGGTGGTGGCGCGCTATTGCGGGCGGGACGAGTTCGGTCCGCGCGCGCTGGGCAACCGGTCGATCCTGTTCTCGCCCCGGCGGCCGGAACTGGCGGAACGGGTCAACGCGGCGCTGGAGCGTGATGACTTCATGCCGTTCGGCCCCGCCGTCGAGGCCGGCGCCTCCGTCGGCTTGTGGCGACCGCTGTCGGAGGGGACGGACCTTCAGACCATGACCGTGGCCGTCGATGCCTTGCCGGCGCTGGCCGACGGTTGCCCCGTGGCGGTCCACCGGGACGGGACGTCGCGGCCCCAGGTGGTGGCTTCGGAAGTCGCGCCCGGGTTCGCCGGGATCCTGCGGGCGTTTCGGGAGCGGACGGGGCTGCCCGCGCTGATCAACACCAGTTTCAACCTGCAC
Source organism: Myxococcota bacterium (assembly GCA_029975745.1). Lineage (GTDB taxonomy): Bacteria > Myxococcota_A > UBA9042 > DTJE01 > DTJE01 > DUVQ01. Next base: position 2,740 of record JARKOL010000273.1, read on the forward strand.
GGGGAACCGATTGTCCACACCCCCGCCCAGGCCGTCCAGACCTTCCGCCAGGCCGGCTTCGAGGTGTTGTACCTGGACGATCTCGAGATCCGGAGGCCCGATGCGCTGGCGTGACGGCATCCGGCTGGCGCCCTCGGTGCTGGCCGCGCGCCTGGTGCGAGGCGTGCCGTTCAAGGTGCTGCTTTCGGTCACGGACCGCTGTGATTCCCGGTGTACCCATTGTCGTGCGTGGCAGCGCAGTCCGGGCGACGAGTTGCGGCCGGACGAAATCGAGCGGCTGCTGCGCCAGTGGCAGGGCCTGCGCTGGGTGGACCTGACGGGAGGCGAGCCGACGGGACGTCCCGATGCCGGCGCGGTGGCCGACGCGGTGGCCTCGCAGGCGCGCCGCCTGGTCTTCCTGCACTTTGCGACCAATGGCCTGCGGCCGGTCGCGGCGGCGGACTTCGCTTCGCGTCTTTCCATGGGGGGCGGCCCTCCCGTCGTGGTGACGGTCAGCATCGACGGGGACGCGTCCCTTCACGACCGGATGCGCGGAATCCGAGGGGCGTTTCGCCAGGCGGTCCAGACGGCCACGATTCTGGGGCGGATGCCCCGGGTCGAGGTGTACCTGGGGACGACGGTGACCCCCGAGAACCTGCCCCACCTGGCCCGGATCCGGGACGCCCTGGGCGAGGCATTGCCGGGAATGGTTCCGGGGCGCTGGCACGTGAACCTGATGAACCGTTCCGGGCACTTCTTCGGCAACCTGGACCGTCCGCCGATGGCGCCCGAGGACGTTCTGGAGGCGGTCCGCGCCGTGGCGTCCCTGAGGCCCCCGACCCGGGACCCCTTCTCGTGGGTCGAGCACCTGTTCCTGCGCAACCTGCGGCGATTCGCGTTGACCGGCCGGGCCCCGGTGCCTTGCGAGGCGCTTCGCGCATCGGTCTTCGTGGGGCCCGGGGGCGAGGTTCATCCCTGCCACATCCGGGGGCCGTCCCTGGGCAACGTGCGGGACGTGGACCTGCGCATCGACCGCTTGTTGACCGCCGCCGCCGCGCGTCGCGAGCGGGACCGGATGGACCGCGAGGGCTGCGACGGCTGCTGGACGCCATGCGAGGCGTACCCGGCGATGGCGAGTCACCCGTTCGTCACGCTTCGGGCCGGGTTGACGTCGCCCGCCGACTCCCGTACGGTTCGCGGGCGCCCATCCGGAGGGACGCCGTGACCGACTACGCACCCCAGCCTCGCCTGACATCCGGCCAGCGCCGGGGACTGGTTGCCGTCGGATGCCTGGTGGTGCTGGTGTCCGCCCTGCGCTTTGACGGGCCGACGCGAGGTTACTGGGACACGTACATCACGGTTCCCGCGATGTTCATGGCGGGCCAGGCCGTCGAACTGCACCGGATCGACGGGACGCCCCGGTTCAACTACACCCTGAAGGGGCGCCTGCCCGACGATACGTACGACCCCGCCGAGGGCAGCTTCGGCATCGCGTCGAAGGACCAGCGAATCGGTACGTCGATCCTGTTCGGTGCCCCGTTCGCCCTGTTCAACATGGCGTCGTTCCGGTGGGGGTACGCCGCCACCTGGGGCGTGGTGTTCCTGTTCGGGTTCGCGGGCATCCGGCGCATGACCGACGGTTTCGCCTGGCCGATGCTGGGCGCGCTGGTCCTGGTCTTCAACCCGTTCTCGTTGTACCTGGACCGCCTGAACGGGAACCTGTTCGGGCTGGCCATCCTGGCCTTCCTGTTCTTCCTGCTGACGGCGCCCAGACCCCACTGGGCTCTGATCGGGCTGGTGTACGGTCTGCTGGGCGGCATCCGCAACGAGGCCATCATCCTGGGGCCGCTGTTCCTGGCAACCCTGTGGCATCGGCGGGACGACCCTCGCGGATTCGTCCGGGATCTGGCCGTCTTCACCGCGGCGGCCTTCGTGGCGATCCTGCCGGTGCTGCTGTGGAACCGATTCGCCTACGGCCAGATGCTCATTCACCCGTCGCAGGTGGCCCGGCTGGAGGGGTTCCGCCCGACCTTCCCCCATGAGTTCCTGGGAATGTCATTCCAATTCAACGGGTTGTTGAATTTTCCGTTCATCGATCGGGTCGTTCGGACGCCGCATTTCGCATTTCCGACGGCCCTGCTGTGGCCTTTGCTGACGATTCGCGTCCTGGGGCTGGCGGGCGCGGCCCTGGCGATCGTCGGCGTCGTGTCGCTGTGGCGTCGTCGGCGCTTCGACACGGGGATGCTGCTGTTCTGGTACCTCGCCGTGTACCTGCTGTTCGCCGCCCAGGAGAACTGGGAGGAACTGAAGCAGACCTTCATGGCCTTGCACCTGTTCCCCCTGGCGGTGTTCGTGGCGGCGGGGGGGGCCTGGTTGGCGCGGGGGGCGCGGGAGATTCGTCGCTGGGTCGTGACGGCCGGGGTCGCGGTGGCGCTGGGCGCGGGCCTGCTGGGCATTCGCCAGATGGAATTCCCGGCCGACGATCGCTGGTACGTTCGCTTTCCCCACGCGGCCGCCAACGATTCCGGCCTGGCCGAACTGCCCCAGGATCTGCGCAAGGACTGGCACTTCTTCTATACGACCGAGACGCCGGCCGAGGTGGCGCGGGAGCGCATCGACATGACGCGCCCCAGGCCCTGGCCCCAGATGTACCGTCCGCTGGTCCTGCCCCCTTCGGACGTGCTGGCGCGGATCCTGCGCGAGCCCGGAATCCGGGAACACCGGACGCTGGCCATCTGGAGCTACATCTACGAGTGACGGATCGGGAGCCCGAAAGCCCATGGACGCCAGCGCACGCATCACGATGGTCCGCTGCTCGACGCTGCTGGTGGAGCATCCTGCCTGTCGCCTGCTGACCGATCCCTGGTTCGGGATGTCCATGCGGGGACTGCCGGTGTTCCGGCGTCCGGGCCTTGACGTCGTCGATCTGCCGCCGCTGGATGCGGTGCTGGTGTCCCATCTGCACCCGGACCATTTCGACATGCCGGCGTTGCGTCGGATGCGTCCCGCCCCCGCTCGGGTGGTGGTTCCTCCGGGCAGTCTGGCGGTACTGGGCAATCCGTCCGGGCTCGAGTGGATGGAACTGGCGCCCTGGGAAACGACCGCCTTGGGGGCGACGCGCGTGACCGCCGTGCCGGGGCCACACACCGGGCCCCGGCCCGACGAGGTCAACTACGTGGTCGAGATCCCCGGATGGGGGCGGCTGTTCTTCGGGGGGGATGCCCGGTTCGACGGGCGGGTCCTGTCGGAGGTCGCGCGGCGGTTCGCGCCGTTCCGGGTGGCGTTGCTGCCGGTCGGCGGCTCGCGCATCCTGGGGGTGCGGACGGTCATGGGGCCCGAGGACGCGTTTCGAGCGGCGCAGATCCTGGACGCGGCGCTGACCGTGCCGATCCACGAGGGCGGCATCTGGATGCCCGTTCCGCCGCTGTCGATGCATCCGGGACGGGCGCGGCATCTGGTGCGGGCCTTCGCCGGATCGCACCAGGGGGACCGGCGGGTGCGCGTCCTTCGGGAAGGCGAGTCGCTGCGGGTCTAGTCCCCGACCCAGAACGGTCCGATGGCCATCGCGTCCAGCCGCCCCTGGCGGAACGAGCGGATCGCGTCCTCGGGGGTGCATACGATCGGTTCGCCGTGCTGGTTGAAACTGGTGTTGATGATGCTGGGGATGCCGCAGCGCTCCAGCACCAGCCGCAGGATCCGGTGGTAGCCCGGGTCCGTTTCCTCGTGGACCACCTGGGGACGGGCCGTCTTGTCCAGGTGGACGACGGCCGGGGAACGTCGCTGCATCTCGTCGGTGCATCGGAACGTCACGGTCATGAAGCGCGCCGTGTGGTCGATTCCCGGACCGTAGCCCTCGTAGCAGCGGGGGGCGTACTCGGCCAGCGTGGCCGGCGCGAACGGCATGAACTCCGAGCGTTCCAGTCGGGCGTTCAGCCAGTCGTTGACCGTGGGATCCGTGGTGGCGCACAGGATGCTGCGGTGACCCAGCGCTCGCGGCCCGTACTCCAGGCGCCCGGTGTAGCGCGCGACGACCTGGCCCTGGACGATCCGGTCGGCCACCTCGGCCTCCAGGTCCGCGGGCCTGCGATAGGGGATTCGGGCCGCTTCCAGCGCCCGGCCGATGGCCTCCTCGTCGTACTCGGGGCCCAGGAAGACATCCTCCAGGCGCCGCGGCGTCACCGGCATCCGATCGGCCATCTCGGCCAGGGCGGCTCCGACGGCGATGCCCTGGTCCGACATCGCGGGGTGGACGAACACGCCCGTCACCTCGGGCAGTTCCCAGATGCGCTGGTTCAGCAGCACGTTGCCGAACACCCCTCCGGCCAGGACCACGTTGCCCACGCCCGTTTCACGGACAGCCCGGCGCACGTAGGCCACCAGCACGTCTTCCAGACGCTGCTGGGCCGCCGCGGCGATGTCCCGGGGGTGGAATCGCGCCAGCTCGGCGAAGACACCCCGCTTGCGGTGCTTGCGCCACAACGGTTCCAGGCGGAAGTTCGTCTGGTCCCGGTCCAGCGAGAACAGGCGCTCCATCAGCGGGTAGGCCTGGGTCGGGTCTCCCTGGGCCGCGAGGCCGGTCACCTTGCCCGCCATCAGGACGTGGAAGCCCAGGAACTGCGAGATCTCTCCGTAGAACTGGCCGGGTGACGCCACGGCGTCCGAGCCCCACAGCGGCGCGCAGCGGCCATTGCCGCAACGAAACACCCGGGCAGCGAATCCGTCGCCCATGTTGTCCACGGACACGGCGGTCGCTTCGGCGAACTCGGACGTCAGCCAGGCCGAATAGGCGTGGGACGTATGATGGTCCTGGAGCCGGACCGGCCGTCCGAAGCGACGCGTCAGGGCCCAGCGGCTGAATGCCTCGGCCGCCCGCGCCAGGGGGCCCTCGTGGACGAATCGCGTCTGCACGGACAGCCAGGCCTTGTGCGGCAGGCCGAACAGGTCGTGTTCCCCTTCGACCAGCGAGCGCCCTCCCATCAGGCGCGGCAGGAAATGGAATCGGTTGCCCGCGACGACGCCGTCCAGGTCGTCCAGGGTCCATCCCGCGAGGCGCAGCACCTCGGCGACGGCGTGCTGGGGGAAGCCGGCCTGGAACTTGGTTCGGGTCAGCCGCTCCTCGGCAACGGCGGCGACGATGCGCGTCCCCTCCAAAACCGCGGCGTTGGCGTTCGTGTCCTCGTGGATGGCGAGCAGCCGGGGCGCCGTCGTCGTCATGCGCGTCCCCGCCGCCGGTGCCACAGGCGTGCGCCGGCCGCGCCGCTGACGGTCGCGGCGATCGCGAAGGGAATCCAGGCGTGGATCGACGTTCCCAGCAGCCACGCGGCGACGAAACTGGCCATCGGGATGCCCAGGCAGGACAGGACGCATCCGACGGCCACGCGCGTCGGCGCCGACCAGGACGGTTCGATGTCCCAGACGACGAGCGTGCCCGGCAGCACGAACACGAAAGGCACCGCCAGCATCTGGACCACCCACGACCCCATGCGCTTCAAGCCCCGGCCCGGTCGGACGCGTCATTGTTGCCGCGTCGCGTGCGGGCGTCAAGTTGGGTGGCCGCGATGCGGCCTGGGTCCTCGCTGGATGCGGGGTTTCGGTGCTATGATGCCGCGACCGTTGCCCATGCGGGGGGACCGCGTTGCGTCTGGTCTTGATCAATCCGAACTTCCAGCATCGCGTGCGCCGTGTGGCGCAGACCACGATCGGGCCTCCGCTGGGCCTTGCCTATCTGGCGGCGGCGGTCCGGCAGGCCGGCCATCACGTCGGCATCATCGACGCGAACGCCCTGATGCTGGACGAGGACGAGGCGGCCGATCGCGCCTGCGCGGACGGTCCCGATGTGGTCGGCATCACGGCCACGACCCCGACGATTGGATTGGCGGGGCGGATCGCCGCCGCCATCAAGCGGCGTTGCCCGGGCGTGGTCGTCCTGGTCGGCGGGCCGCACGGGACCGCGCTGCCCGGACCGACCCTGGACGCGCATCCCGCGATCGATGGGGTGGCTCGCGGCGAGGGGGAACGGTCGTTGCCGGCGCTGCTGGGGTTGCTGGGGGCTTCAGGAGCCGTGTCGAGCGAGGGGGTGCGGGGGGTTCTGGGGCCCCATCGGGTGGACGCCAAAGCGGTGCCGCCGGGCTTCGCGTTGCGACTGGACGACGGCGGGCGGCTCGACACGGGGATCGCGCCGCCGCATCCGGACCTGGACGTCCTGCCGCTGCCCGCCCGGGATCTGCTGCCGATGTCCCGGTATCGATGCACCGACTCGGACCGATTCTCGACCCTGCTGGCGGTTCGGGGCTGCCCCTGCACCTGTGTCTATTGCTCGGTGCCCGCGATGTTCGGCCGTGCGGTCCGGTACCGGTCGGCACGACTCGTCGCCGCCGAGATGGCCGAGGTTCACCAGCGCTTCGGGGTGACGTTCTTTTCGTTCGTGGACGACACGTTCACGACGGACCGCGACTGGGTGCTGGACTTCTGCGGGCACGTGAAGGCCCTGGGGCTGCCGGGGCGCGTCCGGTGGATCTGCCTGACCCGGGCCGACATGGTCGATCGGGCGCTGCTGCAGGCGATGCGGCAGGCGGGATGCGTCCGGGTCGAGATGGGGATCGAGACCGGCTCCGAGGTGGGGCGGAAGTTCCTGCGCAAGGGGCTGTCCGAGCAGGCGGTGCTGGACGGGTTCCGAGCCGCGCGCCAGGCGGGCCTGTCCACGATGGGATTCGCCATCCTGAACATCCCCGGCGAGACGGCCGAGGACATCGAGCGGACCGCCGACCTGGTGCGGCGCGCCGACCCGGACTATCTCCAGGTCTCGTTCCTGACTCCGTACCCCGGGACGCGTCTGCGCGAGGAGGCCGAACGGAACGGGTGGGTTCTGAGCGACGACTGGGACCGATACAGTTTCCTGAACGACGTGCTGCTGAAGAACGAGCGCTTCTCGTCGGCCGAGATGCACCGCATCTACCTGGACTTCCTGCGGCGCTTCTACTACCGGCCCCGGACGGTCTGGAAACTGTCGCGACTGGTGCTGCGGGGCACGGCCTCGCCCCTGCCTCTGGTGCGCACCGTGGCGACGGGCTTGTGGGCCACCCTGGTCGGTCGGCGCGCGAAGGCGTGAACCCGTCCCGCGAGCCTGATTGACACGTTTGCGCGCGGCGGTCGATAATCCGTCCGGCCCGCAGCCCCATGGAGGCGCCATGCCGTTCGATTGGATGCACACGCAGGTTCCCGCGACGTTCGCCCGCAAGATTGCCGGCCGCTTCCACGAGTCGGCCGTCGCCGAACTGGAACAGCGCGCGCGGCTGCTCCACGGGTTGCGCTACCCCAAGGCCGAGGCGGCGCGCAAGCTTCAGGCGCGCGTGGCCTGGGAGTTCGAGCTTTCGAAGCCGCCGGCCTTCGCCAAGGAGATCCCGGCGATCATTGACCGGGTGTACGGACGGGCCTGACGCCGACCGGCGATCGGTTCCGCTGGCAGGTGTCCGCCATGACGAGTCCCGAGGAGTTTCGCCCCTTCCCGGCGCCGCTGGACGTCGCCGAACTGTCCGCGAAGACCGCCGATCTGCGTCGCCTGATGATCGAGGTGGCCCACCGCACGGGGGGGGCGTACCTGGCCCAGGCCCTGTCCGGGATCGACCTGTTGACCGCGATTGCCTATCGGTTCGCCCGGGGTGACGGGGCGAGGCCGGACCATCCCGACCGGGATCGCCTGCTGCTGTCGCCGGGGCACTACGCGCTGGCGCTGTACGTCGTGCTGGCCGATCGGGGCTATTTCGACCGCGATCTGCTGTGGACGTTCAAGGACGACGGGTCGCCGCTGGAACTGGCCACCCATCGGGGCACCGTCCCGGGGGTCGAGGCCAGCGGGGGGTCCCTGGGCCAGGTGCTTTCGCTGGGCGTCGGCATGGCCTTGGCCGCGCGTCGGCGTGGCCAGGGGCACCGCGTCTTCGTCATGATGTCCGACGGCGAGCAGGACGAGGGGCAGATCTGGGAGGCGGCGGCCAGTGCCGCCCACTACCGGCTGGGCAATCTGGTCGCGACGATCGATGCCAACGGCTTCCAGGTCGATGGGCCGTGCGCCCAGGTGATGGACATGGAGCCCCTGGCCGACAAGTATCGCGCGTTCGGGTGGGACGCGATCGAGTGCGACGGCAACGACATGGCCGCGGTCGTCGGGGCGTTCCAGGCCCTGTGCGCGCCGGGGCGCCAGCGGCCGGGCATCGTGATCGGGCGCACCGTCCGGGGGCGCGGCATCTCGTTCATGGAAGGCAACCCGGCGTTCCACTACGCCCGCCTGGATCCGGGCCTGCGCGACCGTGCGATGGCGGACCTGGAAGGGGGGACGGACGCGGTATGACGTTGACGACTCCGACACAGAGCCTGCTCCTGGCCCGGCCGGCGGAGGCATTCGGTCCCTACAAGCAGGCGCTGATCGCCCTGGGCGAGGCGCGCGACGACGTGGTGGTGCTGGGGGCCGACCTGGGGACCTCGACCGAGATCGACGGGTTCCAGGCGCGCTTTCCGGATCGATACTTCAACGTGGGTGCCGCCGAGCAGAACGAGATCGACATCGCGGTGGGCATGTCGTTCGAGGGGGACATCCCGTTCGTCCACAGCTTTGGCGTCTTTCTGACGCGTCGCGCTTACGAGCAGGTCTGCGTCCAGGTCGCGATGCACCGCGCCAACGTCAAGCTGGTGGGCGTGATCCCGGGGCTGACGTCCCGGCTGGGACCGACGCACCAGGCCATCGAGGATCTGGCGCTGATGCGGACGCTGCCCGGGATGACCGTGCTGGATCCGGCGGATGCCACCGAAATCTCCCAGATGGTGCCGGCGATGGCCGAAGTGGACGGGCCGGTGTACGCCCGCATGATGCGGCGCGAAGTGCCGGTGCTGTTGGACCCGGAACGCTATCGCTTCCGGATCGGCCAGGCCGTGCCGTTGCGATCCGGGGCGGACGTGCTGCTGGTGACCACGGGGCTGATGCTGGCGCCTGTCCTGGCCGCGGCGGATCTGCTGGCTGCCCGGGGCGTTTCGGCCGCGGTGCTGCACTGTCCCACCGTCAAGCCGCTGGACGTGCCTGCGGTGCTGGATCTGGCCGCGACGTGCCGGGCGGTCGTGACTGCCGAGAACCACCTGGTGGCCGGCGGGCTTGGATCCTCGGTGGCCGAGGTGCTGGGCGAGCGTCTGCCACTGCCCCTGGAGCGCGTCGGCATTCGCGACACGTTCGCGGTGCCCGGGTCTCCGGAGTACCTGTTCGCGCGGTACGGCCTGGATGCCCAGGAGGTTGTCGAGGCGGCCCTGCGGGCGGTGGCTCGGCGGGTGCAGGCATGACGGCGTCGTTCGGCGACGGTCTGGACGTCGTCTATTCGGTCACGGCCTCGGCCGACGCGATCGCGGCGCGCGCCCAGGACATCGCCATCGAGCAGACGGTCGAGGTCACGCCGGCCCTGTGCGCCGATCCGTTCGTCGCAACCCACGTGGTGGGGCGCGTCGTGGACATCGTTCCGGCCGGCCCGGATCGATTCGATGTGACCCTGTCGTACGCCGGGGATGTCGTCGGCGACGAGATTCCGCAGCTCTTCAGCGTCGTGTTCGGCAACGTCAGCCTGAAGGCCGGCGTGCGGGTGCGCGAGGTCCGGCCTTCGCCGTCCCTTGTCGCGCGGTTTCCTGGACCACGCTTCGGAATCAGCGGGTTGCGCGATCGACTGGGGGTCCACGATCGTCCCCTGGTGATGGGGGCCGTCAAGCCCCTGGGGCGGACGGTCCAGGAACTGGCCGCGTTCGCCGGGGCCATGGCAACCGGGGGCCTGGACCTGATCAAGGACGATCACGGGATCACGGATCAGCGGTTCGCCCCGTTCGAGGCCCGCGTCGCGGCCTGTGCCGCGGCGGTGGCCGAGGCCAATCGGCGGACGGGGTACCGGACGCTGTACTGTCCCACCGTGACCGGGCCGGCGGATCGGTTGCTGTCGCGGGCCTGCTTCGCGCGCGACGCCGGGGCCGGGGGACTGCTGATTTCCCCTCTGGTCGCGGGACCGGACTTCCTGCGGGCCGCGGCAGCTCACACCGGATTGCCGGTGATTGCGCACCCCGCGATGGCCGGCGCGTTCCTGGCGTCCCCGGACCACGGGATGGCGCACGGCGTCCTGCTGGGGACCCTGATGCGGCTGGCGGGGGCGGATATGGTCGTATTCCCGGGCTGGGGGGGGCGGTTCCCGTTGACCCGGGACGACTGCGGGGCGATCGATGCCGCGCTGAAGTGCCCGCTGCACGGCGTCGCATCGGCGATGCCCGTGCCGGCCGGCGGCCTGACACTGGAGCGCATTGACGAGATGCGGGCGCTGTTCGGGATGGACGTGACCTTCCTGATCGGGTCGGCCGTGTACGAGCGGTCTTCGGATCTGGCGGCGAACGCGGCGCATTTCCGGCACCTGGCGGCCTGCGGCAGGGGCGCCCGATGAGCACCTCGCCCGATCTTGTTCCGCCCCCGACCCGCCGGCAGGACCGTCTGGGCATCGCGGCCGTGCTTCTGTGCGCGGTGGCCATCCTGCTGCCGGATCGATACGCCATCACGACGTTCCACGAGGCGAACACGGCCGGGCGTGTGTACGCGGTCCAGGCGTTCGTCCACTACGGTACCTGGAGCCTGGCGCCCATCCTGTGCAGGACGGGGCCCGGGCACTCGATCGTCGACATGTCGGCGCGTGACGGCCAACCCTATCTCCAGAAGGCACCGGGCACCAGTTGGGTCGGTCTGCCGGTCTACGCCGTCCTGTCCGCAGTCGCTGGGGGGATCCGGTTGCCCTTCCACTGGACGTCGATGGCCCTGGGCCTCCTGGCCGTGGGGGTGCCCCTGATCGGGGCGGCGCTGATCCTGCGACGGGCGTGGGGGCGCGAACTCGGGGCGCGTCCGGCAACGCTCGCCGTGGTGGCGATGCTCCTGGCGACCCCTCTGCACACGTACGCGGGCATGTTCCAGGACTATCCCCTGGCCATCGCATTCCTGATGGTCGGTTGGGTCGTGGCCCGTCGGGGGGACGTCGGGGGCATGGTGGCGTCCGGCCTGCTGATGGGGGCCGCGGGCGTCACGAACTACGCCTTCTTCGGGTACGCGGCCATGGTGGCCCTGGTGGAATGGGGGCGGCGGCGGGTCGAGGGGGGCCAGGCCGCGCGATTTGCCCTGGCGTGGCTGGCGGGGGTCCTCGTGCCCTTCGGGGCGTTGCTGACCTACAACACCGTGCTGTTCGGCGGGCCGTTCACCACCGCGTACGCGTTCATGCTGGACGAGGGGCAGCGCATCGCGCACGCCCATGTCGGGTTCTCGCCACAGACCCTGGCCCGGTCGCTGTTCGGTCCACGACATGGGATCTTCGTGGTGGCGCCCTGGACGATTGTGGGGATACTGGGCCTGCTGCTGGGGTTGCGCGACCTGCGCCTGCGGTGGACCGCGTTGACGGGACTGGCCGTCGGGTTCGCGGTGCTGGCCTTCTCGTCGGTCTGGGAGACGTCGAACGCCGACGACATGGCCTTCAACCGGCACGTGATGGCCATCTTTCCATGGCTTGCCTGGGGCCTGGGGCTGGTGGTGCTCCGGATCCTGTCCCATGCGTCGGTCTGGGGGCGCGCCCTGCTTGGATTCGCCGGGGCGGGCCTGGTCATCGGCTGGTTCCTGAACCTGGCCACGGCCTGGACCTTCCCCTACCACGAGTTCCGGCTGCCCTCGCCCATCTGGCAGATCAACGTGCCGATGTTCCTGAACGGCGGCCACGTGCCGTCCTTCCTGTACCAGATATTTTCGCCCTGGGCGACGCTGGGGCGCGAGGCGGCCGGGGATCACTGGGCGCCCGTGCTGGCCACCATCCTGGCGGCCTTCGGGGCGGTCGCGGCGGCTCTGGCGGTTCCTGGGGCGTCCGGGGCGTCGCAGGTTCCGCCCGCACCTGGGGATGCCAAGGCGATGGCTCGGTGGCGCATGCGGCCGTGGGCGTTCGCTGCCGCCCTGATGGCCGGGTTGTACCTGTGGGTCGGGCTGGGCGTCGCCAGCAGCCCGGTGACGCCGGCCGTTCGTGCCTGGGCCCAGACCGTGACCCCGGAAGCGCGGGACCGGCTGGATCCGGAGCAGCGGGCGTTGTTGCGCCAGGCGGTGCTTGAGGATCGGGTCTACGACTCGGCGCTGACCGACATCCTGGGGAGTTCGTTCACTCCCCAGGACGTTTCGTGGTCCGAGGAAGGCTATCCAGAGACCAATCGCTGGTGTGATTCGGTCGATCTGGGGAGGGCTTCGCGGCTTGACGCTCCCAAGCAAGTCCGATAAAACGCCCTGGCCGGTGGCACGCCGTCGCCGGGGGGGCGGTCCCGGGCCCAGGGCCCGCAAGGGGGTTGCTGCATGAACCGACTTCGTTCCGGTGCGGGTGCATGGGGCCTGTGGGGCTCACGGACGATCCTGGTGGCGCTGCTGCTGGTCGGAGGCAATGCATCCGCCCAGGAACCCCCGGTGCCGTCCGAACCGGAAATGATCGTGCCCGGGGATGCGGCCGTCGAGGCCCCCGTCGAGGCCCCCGTCGAGCGCATCGCCGCGCCCGACGCGTCGCAGCCCGCGGAGGCCTCGTCCCTGATCGAGCCCGGGGACGCGGCGGTCGCTCCGGATGCGGCCGTGTCGCCCCAGACGTCCTCGACGCCCGAGGACGCCGAGGCGTCCGCCGAGAAGCCCGAGGAGCCCCTGGGGGGACTGCTGGGCAAGTCGGGCAAGCCCTCGAAGTTGCGGTTCAACGGCTACTACTGGGTTCACTACGGCAAGACGGGCGCCTTCGCGATGGACGAAAGGGGCGGTCGAGACGGCCTGAACCAGATTCTGGACCACCGCATGCGTGTCCGGCCGACCCTGCTGGTCGCCAAGACCGTGGATATCGTTGCGAACATCGACATCCTGGCGGGTCAGCTCGCCGGCGACACCACTTCGGCTGCCGCCGACATCCTGCTGGTGCCCCGGGATCGCAAGCGGTTCACGGGCCGCTCGACGTTGCGGGAACTGTACCTGGAGTGGCGCTCGGCGGTCGGTCTGCTGCGCGTGGGCCAGATGCACTCGCAGTGGGGTCTGGGCATGGTCGCGCACAGCGGCGAGGATGACCCCGAGTACTTCGCCGACACCATGCTGGGTGATCGCGTCGATCGCATCCAATGGACCATGAAGCCGGCGGCGTTCTTCTCGGACTCCGCGTTCGCGCGCGGCCTGCACCTGTCGCTGGGCGCGGACCTGGTCTTCCAGGATGATCACGCCAGCCTGCTGGACGGCGACCTGGCCTGGCAGGCCGTCGGGGCCCTGTTCTGGCAGGGGAACGCGATTCCCGATCGCTACGACCTGTTCGCGGGCGTGTACGTCGCCTATCGCACCCAGAAGTACGACAACGGGGACCGGCTGGAGGCCACGGCGATCGACCTGTTCACCCGGCACAGCGTCGCGCTGGACGGGGCGGGCACCCGTCTGAACGTGGCGGCGGAAGGGGTCATCCAGGTGGGGCACACGAACGCATTCCGCGGGGACCGCGCCCATTCCGGCGTGGACGTCCTGGCCTGGGGCGCGGTCGTTCGGGCCGAGGTCGAGGTGCCGAAATACCGCATCACGCCCGGACTGGAACTGGGCCTGGCATCGGGCGATGCCGACCGCGAGGATGGCACCTCCCGTGCCTTTTCGTTCGATCCGGACTATCGCGTCGGCATGATTCTGTTCCCGGAACTGCTGGGGCGCACCTCGGCCTGGTCCGCGTCGCGAGTGGCGGATCCGACGCTCCAGGGGATGCCCTCCAAGGGGTACGATCTTGCGATCACGAACGGCGCCGTCACGAATGCGCTGTACCTGTACCCGCGGCTGAAGATCACGGCGGCCAAGGGGCTGGACATCCGTCTGGCGTTCCTGTGGGCCTGGGCGTCCGCGGCCGTCTCGGACCCCTTCAACGCGAACGTGGCGAACGGCGGCTACCCGGTGGGCTATCGGGGCGGTCGCCCCTCGCACGATCTGGGCTACGAAATCGATGTCGGCGTCTCCTACACGACGCCGAAGATCTGGGGCCCGTTCGCGTTCCGACTGGGGTTGCAGGGCGGTTGGGCGAAGCCCGGGGCCGTTTTCGACGACGCCAACGGCAACGCGCTGGGGGCGATTTACAAGATTCGCGCCATGGCCGACCTCACGTTCTGACCTGTCTTGTCCGTTCGGGATGCTTGCAATCGAGCGTGCCTCGGGTATAACTCCGGATGATCGACGACCGTGCCGTGCGCCGGTCACGGCCAGGAGGAAATGCCATGAGCGACGACCCGACTCGGAATGATGGCCCCCAGGCATCCGATTCCCCGGACCGATCCATCGAGGATCTGAAGGCGAAACTGGGCATCAAGGCCCGGAAGGCCGACGAACCCGTCGCGCCCCCGGCCAGTGCCGCCGGGGCTCCGGCCGCCCAGACCCCGCCCGCGTCCCCGCGTCCCCGGCCCGCGCCGCCGCCGATTACCGAGGCCGAACTGGCCGAGGTTCACGCCGCGGCGCCTGCGAACAGGATGTTCAAGTGGGTCGCCATCGCTGTCGGGGGCGTGGCGCTGGTATTCGGCGTTCTGACCGGCGGCATGCTGAAGAGCCGCGCGCTCGAGAACTCGAAGACCCGCGAGGCGCGCCACCTGATCGAGTTCTTCACGGAAACGCGCGTGGCCCAGATCGGCGAGGGCAACGAGCCGGTCCTGAACGTGGTCGAGGGACACATCGCCGACCTGTCCCGGGTGTTCGAGGCCATGAGCCAGGTGGACGATCCTCAGGCTCGCGCCGAGGCCGAGAAGGAGTTCCTGGCGTTCCTGAAGCGCGCCCAGACCTACCGGGATCGCAAGGCGTTCTTCCTGGTGGAGCAGGCGTTCCCGGGCGTGATCTTCAACGGCGCCCTGGCCGCCCGGGTCGTTGTGTTCATCAATCAGGTCAAGCAGCTCTACGATGACACGGTTCTTCTGGCACTCGAGGCGGACACGCTGGATCGCGTGACCGAGCTTGAGGAGCGTCAGGCCGGGCAGAACCAGATCATCCACGTTCGGCCGATCGACAAGGACGGATTCAAGTGGTTGCAGGGCACCTGGATCTCGCGGATCGACCTCGAGAATCCCCGCCCGACCAACGGCGGGATGTCCTACGCGATGCTGCCCGTGGGTGCCGGTGAGGGATTCGTCGCGTCCACGACCGAACTGGTCGAGATCGACGTCAGCCCGATCGCCCGGGACAAGTCGATGCGGTATCGCGCCGCGATCTTTGATCGCGTCCGGGCCCGCCTGGGGTCCCTGAAGATGGTGGCGGATCAGGTCGAGTTCGAGAAGCTGAAGGCCGACCTGCAGCGGGTCGCCAACCGCGGCACCTTCGTCACGATCTTCTAGTCTTCTTCGCCACGCGCCCGCTTCTGTCCGATGGTATCCTTCGCCGTCCTTCTGCCTGGTGCAGCGTGCCCAGCGGTCGCGATCGTCGAATCGGCGTGCTGATCGGCGTCTTCGTTTCGCGGTCGGTCGCCGTCTCCCTGGTTCCCCCCTGCCTGCCTGCCCTCGCGGAACGCTACGGGGTCTCGTACGCGGGCGTTGGGGGCCTGATGGCCACCTTCTTCGCGGCGTACACGCTGTCTGTGCTGGTGGCCTCGACCTGGGGACGGGGGATCTCCCGTCGGACCTTGCTGATCCTGGGGGCGTCGTTCCAGGTGGTGGCCAGCCTCGGGTTGGGGTGGGCCGAATCCTACGACACGGCCCGGTTGGCCGCGGTGGCCTTCGGACTGGGCGGGCTGTCGGACCTGATGGCCACCGCGATCCTGGCGGACCTGGGCGGCCGGTCCAGCGGTCGTCTGCTGAGTTGGGCGCACGGAGGGTTCGCGCTGGGGGCCGTCGTCGTGCCGTCGCTGGCGGGGCTTGCGCTGGATGGGGGGATCGCGGTTCCCCACCTCTTTCTGGCGTCCGCCGCGGTCAATCTGGGGATGCTGGCCCTGGTCCTGACCCTTCGTGACGTCGAACCCCGCGAGGGGCGAGCGCCGGCGGGCACCGTTCGCCGGCTGGCGCGCAGCGGCATGTTCCGGGCGGGCATGGCCGTGCTGTTCCTGTACATTCTGGCCGAGGTCGTCGCCACCGTCTGGCTGCCCACCTGGCTTGCCGATCGGTTCCAGGCGCGCGTCAGTCTGGCGTCGTCGGCGCTGTCGCTGTTCTGGGGCACCATGCTGGTCGGGCGTCTGGTGTCGGCGCCCTTCGTCGATCGTCTGCCGCCGCGTCGTCTGCTGACGTGGACGGCCGGGGCCGCGGCGCTGGCGTTTGCCGCGATGCTGGCCGCGCCCGGTCCGGGGCTGGCGATGGCGGGGGTGGTAGCGGTCGGCCTGTCGCTGGCCTGCATGGTGCCGGTGCTGCAGTCGCTGATTGTGCGGCAATTTCCCGGGGCCTCGGTGCAGGTGCTGGGGCTGTTCGGCCTGGCGTCCGGCCTGGCCGGCGTGGCGAGTCCATGGCTGGTCGGCCGGGTGGCCGAGGGACTTCGGGACCAGGGACTCGCGACGCCGGGGCACGCGTTGGCGTGGGCGATGGGGCTGGCGCCGCTGGCCATGGCCACGATTCTGCCCCTGCTGCCCGCGCTTCGGCCGGGCGTGGACCCTCGCGGGTGATACAATGCAGCGGTCCCGGTCGCAGCAAGGGGGGGGCATGTTTCGTCGCGGTCGATGGTCCCGTGTCGGGGGCGCTCTGGTCCTGATCGCGCTGGTTGTCCGCGGGGTTCCGGCGCTGGCGTCCGGGGGCGGGTTCCTGGATGCCGATGCAATCGGGGCCGCCGGTCTTCGCTCCGCGAATCCCC
>JARKOL010000278.1 GCA_029975745.1 Myxococcota bacterium
ATCGCCTTCAAGCCCTCGAACATCGCGTATTCCAGCAGGGCGTCGATCTCGGCGCCGAAGTTCGCCTCGCCGGTATAGATCGAAATCCGCCGGTTCCACAGCCCGGGTTCGTAGGAGGACTCGTGGTCCTTGACCTTGTCCAGGTAGTCGCGTGCCTGGGCGTGGGAGCGCGCGGGGACCCGGCCCACCGCGACCTCGGGCACGCCGTCGCCGTCCAGATCGCCGTACGGGTTGTCGGTCCAGCAGTCGCCGGGGTCGGCGCCGATGGTGTCGTTTTCGCAGGCCACGGCGGGAATGCGCCCGGCGTTGGCCTCGCTCGACGTGGGGGCGTCGCCCAGCAGCAGCAGGAAGGCGGTGGTCCCGGGCGCCGCCTGGGCAATCATCGCGTTCAGGCGGTTGCGAATCGGGGTGATCAGCGATCGGTTCGACAGGCCGCCGGACACCAGCGACGACACCGAGACCGTCTCGACCTCGTAGCCGGTCGATTGCCGATAGGCCGCGAACAGGTCGGCCGCATCGACCAGGTCGTCCTGGTACACGATCAGGTAGGGTGACGGTTGCGGCGGCTCCTCGATGTCGGGCGTGCCGGGATCCCCCGCAACGTCCGGGTCGGCCGTTCCGGGGTCCGTCGGCCCGGTGTCCGAATCGTTCAGATCGGTGGGCTCGGGCACGTCGGGCCGGTCCACGTCCTCCGGCACGAGCGTGTCCTGGTCTCCCCCGTCGGGCGGCTGGACATGGGTGTCCCCGATCACGTCGGTGTCCAGAAGGTCCGAGACGGCCTCGCACCCGGATCCGGCCAGCATCGTCGCCAACAGGGCGATCGGCCAAGCACGTCGAATCGACATCGGCACCTCCAGGAAACGCCACGGCGCCCGGGGAGTATCCGGTCCGAGGGGCCGTGAGTCAAATGCTCCTCATGACGGATGCCTGAAGGTCAGGAGGCCACGCTTCCGTTGCCGCGCCCCCCCGGGCCCGCCCCGACGGGACGCCCCAGCCGACGCAGCAGTTCGCGCACGGTGCCAGGCAGATCCTCGCCCGGGTCGCCCAGCGCCGCCTTGTCCGGGTAGATCTCGTAGCACGCCTTGTAGCGGTCGGGGGTCAGGTTGGGCATCAGGATGTTCGCCCCGCGGCGCAGCCCCAGTTCCCGTCCATGAGCCCGATCGATCGTCCCCAGCGCCGTCGTCGCGGGAATGTTGGCGTCCGGGCGCACCAGCCGCGCCAGCGCGACGACCTTGCACGCGGTGGTGGCATCGGCGGGCACCTGATCCGGTCCATCGCCGACCACGGCGGCCAGCGGCGTGTCGGGATGCGGGATGTAGGGGCCGACGCCGATCATGTCCAGATCCAGCCCGGCGAACCGCATCACGTCGTCGGCCAGGCTGTCCCACGTCTGGCCGGGGATGCCGACCATCACGCCGCTGCCCACCTCGTATCCCATGTCGTGCAGCAGGCCCAGCAGGTCCCAGCGCGCCACCGACTGCCCGTGCCGCGGCGGATGGATCCGGTCGAACAACGCGGCGTCGGACGTCTCGAACCGCAGCAGGTAGCGATCCGCCCCCGCCTCTCGCCACGCGCGCAGTTCCTCGGGCAGTCGTTCCCCCAGGGACAGCGTGACGGCCAGCGGCGTGGATGCCCTGATCCGGGCCACCACGTCCGCGACCCAGGGGCCGGTCAGTCCGAAGTCCTCGCCCGCCTGCAGGACGATCGTGCCGTAGCCCAGGTCCGCGACGCGGCGCGCGCACGCAACGACCTCGTCCGCCGACATCCGGTATCGCGTCAATCCGTGGTTGCCCGCCCGGATGCCGCAGTAGGTACACTGCCGGAGGCAGTGATTGGACACCTCGACCAGCCCGCGCAGGTGGACCGCGTCCCCCACATGGGCCCGCCGGACGGCATCCGCCCTCACCCAAAGACCCTCCAGAACCTCCGGATCCTCGACGCGCAGCCAGGCCAGCACCGCGTCGCGATCCGGAACGTCGAAGCCCGCCGAACCCTCGCGCATCGGACACCTCGCGCCACTGCCGACAAGGTGTACCCCACGGGGCTGCCCGGCACAAGTCCGAACGGGAATCCGGGGCGCCGGATCAAGCCGGAAGCCCCTTCGCGTGCTAGCGGCTGGCCGGACCTGGCAGGCTCAGGATGAACCCGAATCGAACGCCGACGCCCCAGCGATCCCCGCCCTGCGGCACGTCGGCCGAGACCTGGGACAGCAGTTCGACGCGTTCGCTCAGTGTGACGTTGTAACCCAGGGCAACGCCCCCGACCTCGACGCGACGGGGAGGGTCCGAGGCATGAATCGGATGAAACATCGTGTCGAATTCCACCACCAGTTCGTGGTCCGGGTGGGGACGCCAGTACGCCCCCAGCACGGTTTCCACGTCGAACGTCGGCCGCGAACCGCCGCCGGCCTCGGAGGGACGACCGTGGATCGGCAACCCCGCCTGCAGGTAGACCCCCCAGGTCAGACGCTCCGGGTGGGCGTCCAGATTCAGTTCCAGGCTGGGCATCACGTACCATTCCTTGAAGCCTGCGCCCCCAACGCCGACCTCCAGGAACAGGTCCAGATCGACGAACCGGGTGTTCACGGGTGTCCCGAACACGCCCAGCCCCACGCGGCCCAGCGGCGACCGAAGGGATCCGTCCAGTTCGATCGCCATCGGCATGAAGACGGCGAAGTCGTCCAGGATGCCGTAGCCCGCCATGAACTCCAGCGTCGATAGCCGATCGGCCGCCACCCCCCGTCCCAGACCGTCCACGCCCAGGAACGACTCGACATTGAACCAGCCCTGGTCCCAGGTCTCGGTCGTGTCCGCCGCCCGCGCCGGCGTCGATACCAGGATCATCCCGAACACCAAGGCCACCACGCACCCACGGCGCATCTCCACCTCCACTTCGCGTCATGCGAACAGGGAACCCACCCGGAGCACGCCCATCGAAGAGGTGGCATCTTTTGTAAGAGCCATCTAACTTGCCCCACAAAAAAAAAGGCCGCGGTCCGACATCCCTCTACACGCCCCGCTGCACATGAATGGTTCGCGCCTCGGCACGGCGCAGGGACAACTGGTAGCCCTGCAGCCGGATCCACACGGGATCTCCCGCGGGCGCCACCCGTTCCAGTTCCACGACCGCGTCCGGCAGCAGCCCCATGTCCAGCAATCGCTGCCGCACCGCACCGGACGCCTCGATCCGGGCCACGCGTCCCCGCTCGCCGGGGCGCAGATCCGACAACGCGCACATCGCCTCCTCCTTCGCCGTCCCGACGCCGAGACGTCGTCCGCAGGCCCCCCCGCAATCGGGCGCGTCCTCTCGCACCAGGGGACAGTCATGAAACCTTCCCAGGACCGACACGGCCCCTTCCGGACAGGCCCGCAGGAACTCGAACAGCCGCACCAGCCGATCCATCGTCTCGTTGGAGATCTCGTGCTCGATGACGCAGGCATCGCGGGCCGCGGTCTCGGGGGACACCAGCAGCACCTCGTGCAGGAACCGGGTCAACAACCCGTGACGCCCATAGACGCGCCGCGCCGCCCGTTCCCCCTCGGCGGAAAGGGTCACGAACTCCCGCAACTCGTAGCGGACCATGCCCATTTCGGCCAGGCGCCGAAGGGCCGGGGACACCGACCCGGCCTTGACGCCGCGTGCCTTGGCGATGTCCTTGACCCGGGCCACCCCCTTGTCGCGCACCAGCTCGAAGATGGTCTCGAGGTAGTCTTCCAGCGCGGGGGTCAATGGGGACGCCACGGCTTCGGGCGACATGGGCACCTCCTGGTAGATACGACTAACAAAACAATCCCCCCCTGTCAAGCGACGATTTGACCCCGACCTGCAACTCCGCAATAATCGTGGAAATGGTCGCGCACGGACGCCATGACCCCGTCCCCGATCGGATCCCGGCGATGGGCCCGGCGAGGACGAAGACTCGCTGGGGGCTCGCCCCCCCGGTCCCGTCGGCCCTCATCGCGCTGCTGGCCCTCTGGGCGGCGCTTCCAGGACCGGCCCGCGCCGAGCCCGACCCCGACCCCCGGGGCCACCTGGTGCGCGTGGGGATCTATCAGAACAAGCCCAAGGTGTTCATGACGGCGGACGGGCAGGCGGCAGGCCTGTTCGTCGAACTGCTGACGCCCATCGCCAAGGCGGAACGCTGGCACCTCCAGTTCGTCCCCTGCTCCTGGGCGCAGTGCCTCGAATGGGTCGGCCAGGGCCGGATCGACCTGATGCCCGACGTGGCCTACTCGCGGGAACGCGACGCGGACTTCAGCTTCCACTCCACGCCGGTCATCGAGAGCTGGTCCCAGGTCTATGCCCGGCGGGATGCCGAAATCCACGCACTGGGCGACCTCACCGGCCTGACCATCGCGACGCTGCGCGACTCGATCCAGCAGACAGCCTTCGCCCAGATGCTGGTCGGTTTCGGCATCGAGGCCCAGCTTGTTCCCCGGGATTCGCTGGAGGAGGTCTTCGAGGCCGTTCGCGACGGGACGGCCCACGCCGCCATCGCGAACCACTTCTTCGGTGACTACTTCCACAGCACCTACGGCCTGGTCCGCACCCCGATCGTCTTCCAGGTCGCCGAGCTGTACTTCGCCACCGCAAGGGATCGGCACCCCGACCTGCTGGAGGCCGTGGAGCGCCATCTGACCGAGTGGCGCGGCGAGCCGAACTCGCACTACTACGCGACGCTGGCCCGCTGGATGGACCGCCCTCCGGTGCGTCTGGTGCCCCAGCGCCTGCTCTGGACCATCGCCATCACGGCCGGAATGCTGATTCTGGCCATCGCGTTGATCCTGATCCTTCGCGTTCAGGTCCGCTCCCGAACCCGGCGCCTGGTGCAGGCCCACGAGGAACTGCGACAGGCCCAGAAGATGGAAGCCATCGGGAAACTGGCCGGCGGCGTCGCCCACGATTTCAACAACCAGTTGACCGTGATCCTCAGCTACGCCGACCTGGCACTGGGGCGGTTGGGATTGCAGGACACGGGCCGCCAGGAGCTCGCCGAGATCGCCGCCGCCGCGCGTCGAGCCGCCACCTTGACCCACCAGCTACTGGCCTTCAGTCGCAAGCAGGTCCTGGAAATCCGCCCCGTCGATCTGAACCAGATCGTCACCGGACTGGCCCCGATGCTCCAGCGGGTCCTGGGCGAGGACATCTCGCTCCAGTTGACGCTCGCCCCGGACCTGGGCATGACCCGAGCCGACCCGGGCCAGCTCGACCAGGTCTTCATAAACCTGGTGGTCAATGCGCGCGACGCCATGCCGACCGGGGGAAGCCTGGCGATCGAGACCGCCAACGTGACGTTCGACGACGCCCGAGTCGCGCGACACGCCGACGTGACGCCGGGTCCCTACGTCCTGCTCGCGGTGACCGACACCGGCTGCGGCATGGATGCCGCGACGCGCCAGCGGGTCTTCGAGCCGTTCTTCACCACCAAGGAGCGTGGCAAGGGAACGGGGCTGGGACTGTCCTCGGTGTACGGCATCGTCAAGCAGAGCGGCGGACACATCTGGGTCTACAGCGAGCCGGGACGGGGCACGACCTTCAAGATCTTCCTGCCGCGCACCCAGGACACCGCGACGGCCCTGGATGTCGCCCCCCCGCCCCTCGCCCCATTGCCCGAGGGCCGCGAGACCATCCTCCTGGTCGAGGACGAGACGCCCGTGCGCACCCTGACCACCCAGATCCTGCGGGAGGCAGGCTACACCGTGATGGCGGCGAATGGCGCCGAACAGGCCCTCCGGATTGCCCAGGACCATGCCGGCCCGATTCACCTGCTGCTGACCGACATCATTCTGCCGGGCACCCGCGGCACCGAACTGGCCAGGGCCATCGTGGCGCAACGACCGGACCTGCGCGTCCTGTTCATGTCGGGCTACGCGGACGACGCGGTGCTGCAGCACGGGGTGCTCGATTCCGGTTCGCGGTTCATCGGCAAGCCGTACACGGTCCACGGCCTGATCCGCAAGGTCCGCGAGACGCTCCAGGCGCCGCGGCCCTGAGCAGGGGAGGTGCCGAACGCGCCTCCGATGCTTGCGAACGACTCCTGCCGGAACTAGAATTCGCGGGGCCCAAGGAATGGCCATGACCGCCACCAGCCAGGTTCCGCGCGTCTCCGTCGTCGTGGCCGTGTTCAATGGCCGGGATCCGCTTCGCGTGCTGCTGGATTCCCTTTGCGCCTCGCGATTCCAGGACTTCGAGGTCTGCGCCTGCGACGACGCCTCCACGGATGGGGCAGGCGACGTCCTGGCGGCGTACGCGGACCGGCTGCAGGTCCGGGTGGTGCGCAACCCCGTCAACCGGGGCGTCACGGCATCGAGAAACGCGGCCCTGGCCCTGGCGCGCGGCCCGTTGCTGCTGTTCCTGGACTCCGACGTGCGCATCGCCACCGACACGATCGACCGACTGATCGCATCGATGGAGGCGACGGGCGCCGACGTCGTGGACGGGATCTACAGTTCGGTGGCCCTGGATGATCATGTCTTCTCCCGCTACTACGCGTTGTTCGCCCACCACTCGTTCCTGATTGCCGACCATCCCATCGACTACAATGTTTTCAACGGCTTCTGCGCCCTTTGCCGGCGGCAGGCCATGGAGGCCACCGGGGGGCACGCGGTGCTGGCCAAGGGCGTCGAGGTCGAGAACGAGAGCCTGGGACGACGTATCGTGGATGCCGGGTTCCGCATCGTCCTGGACCCGTCCATCGCCGTGGACCACCACTGGGGGGGGCACCGCAAGCTGCGCTTCATCTTCACCCGGCGCATCTACTGGTGGGTCAAGGTGTTCTTCGCGACCGGCTGCCGCTTCGAGTCCTCGCTGACCACGGCCTCCTACGGCATCGCGACCCTGTGCGCCGGGGCGTTCGTGCTGGCACTTGCCCTGACCCTGCTGTCCCCCTGGTTTTCGGCCGTCGCCCTGCTGTCGCTGCTGGGCTTCCTGCACGGATACCTGCCGTTCCTGCGCTTCGTCCACCGGCGACGCGGCCTCGGATACACGATCTTCTCGGCCCTGGTCGCCGCCTATCTGGCATTGTTCGGGGGCCCCAGCGCCGCGTTCTCGGCCGCCCAGGAATGCCTGCGCTGGGCCACCGGTCGCGGCCTCACCCTGGACCGCGGCATCTTCCAGGCGGCCCGCCCATGAGCCGCGTGCTGCTTTGCTACGCTCGAAACAACGCGCTGACGTACGACGCGCACGCCCCCTTGTCCATCCTGACCCTCGGCACCTTCCTGGAATGCGCCGGCATCGCCGTCGACTACTTCGACGAGCGAATCGACGCGCTGTCGGACTTCCGCCGGGCCTTGTCCAGACGGCCCGCCCTCGTGGGCTTTTCGGTCATGGGGGGCTACCAGATCCGTGCGTCCGCGCGCCTGGCCCGCCTGGCCCGTGACGCCTGTCCGAGCGCGCGCATCGTGTGGGGAGGCTACTTCCCGACGGTCCTGCCCGACGTCGTCCTCCAGGCCGGCTACGCGGACGTCGTCGTGACCGGAGAGGGCGAGGAGACCCTGCTGGATCTGGCCCGCCTGAACGCGTCGGCCCCGCTGAACGACCTCCGGGGAGTCGCGTTCGCGCAGGCGGACGGCACGATCCGACGCAGCGCCCCCCGGGAGCCTCCGGACATCGAGTCGCTGCCGTTCCCCTACCAGGGGGGCGCCCGCGACATGCTGCGACGCCACCTGACACGAACCTCGATCCGGGAAGCCGTCGGTTTCGAGGTGTCCCGGGGCTGCCCGCATCGTTGTCCATTCTGCTACAGCCCCGACTTCCACCAGGGACTTCGGGTGAAGTCGCCGGCCAAGGTCGCGTCGGAACTGGAGGCGCTGCGACAGCTTGGCGTGCAGGACATCGACATCTACGACGACACGCTGTTCGGCGGCGAACGGGCCTCCCTCCCGGACTACCTGGAGCGGCTGCGCGCCAGCGGAATGACCTGGATCGCCAACTTCCGGGCCGAACACGTCGATCCCGACACCCTGGAGTCCATGGCAGCGGCCGGCTGTCGCTGGCTCTACTTCGGACTCGAGGCGGCCGACGATGCCCGGCGATCGCGCATGAAGCCGGGCCTGCGCACGAGCCAGGTCGAGGCGGCCGTCCGCTGCCTGGCGGCGTCCGGCATCGGCACGGTGTATTCCGTCATCTTCGGGGCGCCGACGGACGGCGCGCCGGACGAGCTGGCGCGGTGCCTGGAATTCGTCGATCACCTGCATGCAATGCATCCAGAAGCTGAGATCCAGATCCAGTCGTTCGTTCCCTTGCCGTCCACGGCGCTTTTCACCATGGCAGTCGAACGCGGCTTCTCCCCTCCGACGACCCCGGCTGCCTGGGCACGGCACGATCACTTCCGAATCCGGAACCCCTGGCTGGACGATCCGGCGCTGGGGCGCAAGCTCTACCTCTGGTCATTCCTTGCGTTCCGGTACCGACGCCATCTTTCGCGGCTTCCCTGGAGCCTGGTCGCCTATCCGCTGCACCGTCTTGCGACGTGGCGCTTCCGGTCCCGCCGATTCGAGGCAGGCTTCGAGCCCCACGTATTCGACGTGTTCGACGCGGTGACCGGATGGTGCGACGCGGCCCGGTTCCTGGTCGCCTCGCGGCGCACGGCGAGGACACCTTCGCCGCCCCCGGATCCTCCGTCAGAATTCGTTACGTCCAGGAATGATTGAGGAGGTCGGTCAGGAGCGATCACCAATCAGGTGAAGGGGTCCGGGGCGAGGGGGGCCGAAACCCGCCGGTGCCCCCGCACCCGACAGGGGGCCGTCGG
>JARKOL010000279.1 GCA_029975745.1 Myxococcota bacterium
CATCCTGGACCCCCAGACCATCCTGATCGATCTGGAGCGCCTGATGACCTACGAGCCGGTCTATCGGGCCGCGCGCGCCATGATCGAGCAGCCCCAGGGGCTGGTGATCGTGGCGGGCCCGACCGGCAGCGGCAAGACGACCACGATCTATGGCGCGTTGATGCGGCTGCGCCAGGACGAAATCAACGTGGTGACGATCGAGGACCCGGTGGAGTACACCATCGAGGGCGTCACCCAGGTGCAGGTGAACGACCTGGCGGGCATCTCGTTCGCGAATGCGGTGCGCCACTTCCTGCGCCAGGATCCCGACGTCATCGTGGTGGGCGAAACCCGGGACCCGGAAACGGCCGCGACCACGGTCGAGGCGGCGCTGACGGGGCATCTGGTGTTCACGTCGCTGCACGCGAACGACGCGTTGGGATGCGTGGCGCGCATGCGCGAGATGGGCGTCGATTCGTTCCTGCTGGCCCACACGCTGGTCGGCGTGATCAGCCAGCGCCTGCTGCGGCGCACCTGCCCCCACTGCCGCCAGCCGGTGACCTACCATCCGGACCTGGTCCAGCCGCTGGGGCTGTTCGGTCCCGAGGAGGGCGCCGCGGGCTTCACGTTCCAGCGGGGGACCGGTTGCCTGAACTGCAACTTCCAGGGCTACCGGGGCCGCGTCGGCGTGTTCGAGGTGCTGCGGGTCGATGACCACCTGCGGCCGCTGCTGGCCTCGGGGGAATCCCTGGTCGTCGTCGAGAAGGCGGCCCGGGAGTCCGGCTGCTTCATGCCCCTGCGCGAGCACTGCCGCCACCTGCTTCTGTCGGGCATCACGACGCCCGAGGAGATCGCCCGGATCCTGTTCGTCGAGAAGTAGGGGCGGTCAGCCGTACACGGTGTTCAGGGCGGCCAGGACCACGTTGCTGGCGGCGTGCAGCAGGGCAGGGGCCAGCACGGATCCGGTGCGCTGGCGCAGCCAGCCGAACAGCAGCCCGGGGAAGAACACCGCCAGTCGGAACGGCGCGGGAATCGCGACCAGATGGACCAGGGCGAACAGGGCCGAGGCCAGGACGACCTCGGGTCCCAGGGCGACGCCCAGCACCTGGATCCTGCGCCCGAACAGGGGCGCCAGACGGCCCTGGACGTAGCCGCGAAAGAACGCCTCCTCGGGCAGGGCGACGACCACCAGGTGGACGAAGAACCACCACGCCCACCACGACGGCGCGGGCAGCCGGCTCCAGTCGGCAACGGCATGATCCAGCAGGCCCACCCACGCCCCGAAGCCCAGGACGTAGGGGGGGAACACCACCGCGCCGGCAGCCAGGGCCGCCAGCACCGCGCGCACCGGGCGGTCCCCGTGCAGCCCGAACGCCGCGGGGTCCAGGCCCCGCCGTCGCAGCACGATCCAGGGGGCCACCAGGAAGAAGATCGCCGTCAGGGCCCCCTGGTTTTCCTGGAAGACCCCGCCCAGTCGGCCGATCGCCTCGGCGACGAACAGTACGATCATGGCCAGCGTGACCAGGGCGGCAACCTCGCCGACAACGCGGCGGGAGGGGGCGGGAGCGGGCCGCGGGGGGCTCACGGCGTTGCCTCGACGTCGGGCGGCGGCGGCAGGGCGCGATCGACCTTCAGGGCATCCCGGATCCGGGGCAGGGCCTCCAGGTCCGCCGAGTCCAGCAGATCCGCCAGGCGGCCCATGGGCCAGCGCCGGACCAGGTCGGCGGCGACGGATTGGTGTGTGTCCACCAGGCGCAGGGGGCGTCCCTCGGTGGCCTCGGCGGCCAGCAGGATGGCCACGATGAAGTAGCAGAGCACGGCGCCCTTCAGGACGCTGAACACGCCGCCCAGCAGCCGGTCCCCAAACCCGTGCGTCGGCGAAACGGCGTGATAGGCCTTGACGATCAGGCGGCACACGATGGACAGCAGCAGGTAGGCGACCAGGAACAGCCCCGCGGGGACCAGGCCTTCGCCCCCCGCCGGCAGCCGCTCCAGGGCCGGAAACGCCTGCATCAGGGGGCCCGTGGCCTGCAATCCGATCAGGACCGAGACCACGACGGCGCCCAGGCGCAGCACCTGGAACAGCATCCCGGACACCAGGCCCATGATCCCGAACACGACCAGCACGGCAACAATGGTCAAGTCCAACATGGGCTGGAATCTAGCCCGCCCCGACCTGGAAATCAAGGCGGCGCGCTCGCGTCCTCGTCGAGTCATGAAGGCGCGCCCGTCGTCCCGCGCCGTGTCGCCCCCCGCCGTGTCGCCCCGCGCCGTTGCGCCGCGGCGGCATTGGGAATAGGCTTGTACAGCGGCGGGAGGTTCGCATGATGGCGATGCGTCGGTGGCTGCCTGTGCTGGTGATCCTGTCCGGATGCGAGATCTCGTCCTCGGAGCCGCTGCCGGACGCCTACTTCCAGGAATCGACGCGCGCGTTCACGGTGCGCGCGGGCCAGACCCTGCGCGACGCCGACGACCAGCCGCTGCCCGTCCGGTCGCTGGGCGGGTTCGACGGTGCCCCCGGCGTGCCCGGCGGGATGCCGGTGGACGAGTTCTTCCAGCGATCCGGTGTCAAGGCGGTCCGCTTCCCCCGCGGTTGGGGTTGCGAATTCACGCTGGACACGGTCTTCCCCAGCGTGCTGGCCGACCCCGAGAGCAACGCGTCCTATCGCCTGGACCCGCTGGAACAGCTGGCGAGGTCGTTCGTGTCCCGCGGGATGCTGCCGATCTGGCAGGCCCAGTACGATGTCGGCGGCGGGGCGTGCCGCCTGGACGGGACGCTGGGACGCGGCGACCCCATCGGGGACCCGGTGCTGTGGGGCCAGGTGGTGAACGGCGTGCTGGCCCAGATGAATCGCAAGGTTGGGGCCTACTACAACACCGAGTATCGCGAGCGCCTGGCCCAGTTGCGCCAGCGCCCGGGGTACGTCGAGCTGCTGCCCGATCCCATGGGGGCCAGCGGGTACGCCACGCTGGGGATCGACTACCTGCTGCCCGCCTACACCGCGTTCTTCGATGCGCTGGAAGTCGCCGACATGGAGGCGACGACCGAGCGCGTGCTGGATGTGGCCGCGCCGTCGTTCCGGGTGGAGGGGGCCGGGGCCCTGGCCGATCAGGACTCGCCGATGCGGCGCTTCCTGGCGTTCGTGGCCCAGCGGTCCGGCTCGGGGCCCGACCTGTGGTCGCTGCTGTCGACCGTCCGCACGCCCGAGGACCACGTCGCGCTGATCCAGGGGCTGCTGGACCGGGTCGATCTGCAGGGCCTGTCGAACCATCGGGTCGCGGACCTGGGAATGCGCGTCGCGCCCGACGTCTGGCAGGAGCGCGCCGCGGACCTGGCGACGCCGGCCGAGCGCAGTGCCTACCTGGGCGCCTTCCTGGCGATGGTCAAGATCCTGGGGCAGAGCCGGCTGGAACTGCTGGTGCCGGATCGCTGGGGCGGGCCTCGGGCCAAGGCCGATGCGCAGGCCGGCGAGGATCTGTTCCTGGACGCCGCGGGCAACGGGCTGCCGGCGTTCCACTCGCTGACGCCGTTCTTCCTGATGGAACTGGGCAAGGCCGTCCACGTGCCGGTCGATGCGGCCGACGGGGTCTCCGGGGCCCGGGACGTGCGCGTGCTGGCGGGACGCGACCCCGACGGCAACGTGGGCATCATCGTGGCCGCGCTGCCGTTGCCCGACGATTCGCGGGTGGGCTATCGCGTGACGGTCCGCCTGGAGGTCACGGGACTGGGCTCCGGGGCCTGGACGATGCGCCGCGCGGTCATCGACCAGGTCACCACCGGCTTCGGGTACACGGAATCCGCCCGGGCGGTGCCGGCGGAGGGCGTGCTGATCGTGTCCCGTCAGGTCGTGGCGCCGTCCGTCCAGTACTTCGAACTGAAGCCCGAGCCGTAGTCGTCGGGAAGAACGGGCGGCCGAATCACCCCGCCCGTGCCCGCCGCCGCGTCACCGCCCATCCGATGACCAGCAGCAACCCGATGCCCGCGTGGGCGAACGGGGTGCCGGCGCCTGCCGATGCGCGGCAGCCGTCGGACTTTCTGACAACCGGGCCGCCGGAACCGGCCTCGTCTCCAACGTCGGCGTCTTCCGCCGTGTCGGGGCCGCCGGGCTCGGGAATCGCGCACAGCGAGCCCAGCGGGTCCACCGGGACGCACGTCATGTCGTTGGGGCACCAGTCCTCGACGCAGAACTGGGTGCAGTAGGCCACGTTGCCGAACGAGGCGCAGATGCCGGTCGTACACTGGCCGTCATCGACGCACGCCTCGCCCACGGACAGCTTCCCGACGCTGGGCATGCAGACGCCCTGGGTCGTGCTGCCGTAGCTGACGCATGTGGTGCCCCAGGGACAGGCCCAGTCCCCAAGGCTGCACGGGGTGCGGCAGGCGCGCGCGCCGCTGCGCGGGTGCTGGAAGCACAGGCCCGAAACGCACTGGGCGTCGCTGGAGCAGACCTGACCGTCGTCGCGCTTGGGTTCGCCCGGGACGCAGGCCGCGCGGCCGTCCCCAAGCGGCGCGCAGTAGTATCCGGTGAAGCAGTCGGGGTTCGCCGGGTCGCACGCCTTGCGGCACAGGAACTTCGCGTCCCCCTCCGACCAGCAGTTTCCCGATTCGCATTCCCCGTCGGCCGCGCACTCCCAGCCCAGTTTCTTCAACGTTGTCGGGACCTCCGAGGCGGGATAGCAGCCGCCGACCGTGGTGCCGATCGCCCAGCAGGTCTCGCCCTGGGGGCAGGTGCCGTCGTCCTTGTAGCACGCCTGCCGACACGTCATGCCGCTGGCGTCCGGCGCCGGGTGGCAGAACGCGGTGACGCACTCGCGGGCCGTGGCGCAGGGCTCGCCAATGGCCTTCTTCTTGGTGCCCGGGACGCACCAGGTGCCGTCGTCCGAGCCCACGGTGTCGCACAGGAACCCGGTGTCGCAGTCATCCTGGGCGACGTCGCACGCTCGCGTACACATCTTGATGCCGGAAACCAGGGTCTGGCACTGGTTCGGGGGGACGCAGTCATCGACCAGCGCGCAGATCGCCCCGAACGGGATCGTCTGGGGCGCCAGGCCGGACACGCCGGAACAGTAGCCGTTGGCGTCGCAGGTCAACTGGCCCTCGTACCGCTCGTTGCCCTGGTTGTCGTGGCCGATGATCTTCGGGCAGTCGGCATCCGAGGTGCATCGGTAGTATTCGCCGGCGGGCGGGTACAGGAAGCAGGCTCCCATCATGTCGTCGGTGTGCAACGAGGCCGTCTTGCCGTTCGGATCGACGGCGGGGGCCATCGTCGGTGGGTCCCGGTCGCTGTATCCGTACAGCACGTGCTGCAGGCCGAAGAAGTGGCCGATTTCGTGGATGGCGACGCTCTTGACGTCCTGGGTGTTCCAACTGGTATTTCCCGTGGTCGTCCAGTTCTGCGAATACGCGTTGAAGGCGATGTCCGCCTCGGTAATGACGCCGTTGTAGTCGGTCAGGGGCGCGGTGACGCCCAGCACCCACTGGCCGAACGTCCACTTGCTGTCGGTGATCCAGACCAGTTCGTTGCGGCCGTTCGTCTTCCACGAGATGGGCAGCACGTCCTTGGTCGTGGCCGCGCCCAGATACTGGAACGTCAGCGACGAGCATTCCACGTCCTGCCAGTCCTGGAAGGATCGGTGGAACACCGTGACGTCGCTGCCGTCGCGAATCTCGTCGATGCCGCCCAGGTCCAGGTAGTAGGTCAGGTCCGACTTGGCCCAGCGGACGACCTTGTTGCCGTAGTAGTTCAACTGGATCGAGAACGCGTTGGCGGCGGCGGGCGCCAGCAGGGCCAGCGCAACCAGCACGACCCCCATCCGGATGGCGAGGCGGTTCATCGGGCACCTCCCTCGATGCCGCGGCGGATCGCCTGGCGCAGCGCGTCCAGCGTCATGTCGTCCTGGGGGTCGAAGGCGTCGGCATCCCGCAGCACGCCATCCCGTCGTTCCACCGGGTGCAGATCCCGCATCGAGCGATGCACTCGCGCCGGGCCATCCTGGGGAGGCCTGCGGACGGTGTACTTGCCCATCGACAGGCCCGAGGGCACCCAGCCCAACCGCGTGCGCTCCAGGAAAAGGACGACTTCCTCGCCCGGCTCGAACTCGGGCATTCCGGGGATGATCAACTTCCACTGCTCGTTCGCCCCACCGGGCAACACGATGGTCAGGGAGGGGCCGGACGCGTGCCCCTTCAGCACCTCCTGGACGTCGAACGCCACCCGCGTGGACAGCGCCCGGCGATCCGTCGCATCCGTCTGGGTCATCACGTCCCGCACGACCGCCCGGACCACCAGGTCCGCGCCCTGCGTCATCTGCTCGACCGGCACCTTCAGCACCGTGGTCGCCTGGGCAGGCACGGTCGCCAGAAGCAGGGCCGCCACGCCCATCCACATCGTCGCGTTTCGCATGAATTCCTCGTCGTCGGGGTCCACCAGCGCCCGCCGCATTCTACGGAAATCGCGCCGACGTTCAATGAGCGAACGCGGCTCGGTCTGCCGGAAGGCCGGTGCCCCGTTCTGTTCGTTGCCCGGCCCCGGACCCGCTCCCGGAGACGGCCCCGGACCCGCTCCTGGACAACCCCGGAATTCGGCGTGGCAACCGGTCCCCGGATCCTCTACGATCTTGCGGGGCCCACCCGAGGAGACGCCATGTCGTACGCACTGCCGCGCCAGGTTCCCGATACGTTCGTCCGGATGGCTTGCGCCGTGCCGTATCGGCCCCGCAACTGCGTGTGGGAGCTGACCCTGGCCTGCAACCTCCGCTGCCAGCACTGCGGATCCCGTGCTGGCTGCCGTCGGCCCGACGAACTGACCACCGCCGAGGCGCTGGATCTGGTCGAGCAGCTCGCGGACCTGGGATGCGAGCTGGTCACGCTGTCCGGCGGCGAGCCGCTGCTTCGCGACGACTGGGATCTGGTGGCCCAGGCCGTGGCGCGTCGCGGGATTCCGGTGAACATGGTGACGAACGGCACGCTGGTGGACCCGGCGATGGCCCGGCGAATCGCGGCGGCCGGCCTGTCGAACGTCGGCGTCAGCATCGATGGCCCTTCGGACCTGCACGACCAGATTCGCGGCGCCGGGACGTACCTGCGCACCACCCAGGGCATTCGGCACCTGCGCGACGCCGGGGTGTCGGTGGCCGTGATGACGACGGTGAACCGGCGGAACCTGCCGCTGCTGCGCGCGGTTCGGGACGACGCGATCCGGCTGGGGGCGTCGATCTGGCGGCTGCAGTTGGGCAAGCCGATGGGCGCGATGCAGGACCATGACGACCTGGTGATTGCGCCGCGCGACATGCTGGAACTGGTGCCGACACTGGCGGGGTTCAAGCGCGAGGGGGGCATCGCGGTTCACGTGGGCGATTCGATCGGCTACTTCGGGCCGCACGATCGGGTGCTTCGCGGGCGCGGGTGGCGCGGCCGGCGCGAGTCCTGGCAGGGCTGCCAGGCCGGCATGAACGCGATCGGCATCGAGAGCGACGGCGGCATCAAGGGCTGCCTGTCGATGCAGGCGCGCATCGGGGATGTCGATCGGTTTCGCGAGGGGTCGGTTCGGGAGCGGTCCCTGGCCGCGATCTGGTTCGACCCGTCGGCGTTCGCCTACAACCGGGCGTTCACGGCCTTGGACCTGACGGGCGCCTGCCGCCGATGCGACAAGGCCGGGGTGTGCCGGGGCGGTGCGCGCTGCGTCGCGGCCGCGGCGACGGGCGCCCTGGGCGAGGACCCCTACTGCTGGTACCGGTGGGCGGGACCCCAGCCCGGGTTCGGCCGAACCGTGGCCCAGGGGGCGGCCACCGCGGCGGCAGCGCTGATGCTGTCGGTCACGGGTTGTCCGGGCGATGGCAGCTCGGGCGGTGCCGACGTGCCGCTGGACACGATCGTGGCGGACGTGTGCGACGGATGCGCGGCGGACGTCTTCCATCCGGATCGCCTGGTGGACGATTTCGGGGGCCTTTCCGATCCGGGCGCGCCGACGGACCCGGGGACTCCCGCGGACCCGGGCCTGCCCTCGGACGCGATCGATTGCGCGAACGTCTGCTGCGAGTGCGAGTACGGCATCATTCCCGACGCCGAGTGGCAGGCGTGCTGCGTGCCGCCCGACGCGGTGGCCCACGATCCCGGGCAGGTCGATTCCGGCCCGACCGATGTCTCCCCGTCGGACGCGATCGACTGCGCGAACGTCTGCTGCGAGTGCGACTACGGGGTGCTTCCCGAAGAGGTCTGGCAGGCGTGCTGCGTGCCGCCGGACGCCGTGGTTCACGACCCCGGTCCGGTCGATTCCGGTGCCGGCGACGTGACCGGCGACGTCCTGGACTGTGCGGACGTGTGCTGCGCGTGCGAGTACGGCGTGCTGCCGGAAGGCGTGTACGAGGAGTGCTGCGTCAAGGCCTGCGAAAACGTCTGCTGCGAGTGCGACTACGGTACGCCGCCCCCGCCCCAGTGCTGCCCGTCGAAGGCGCCCCCGAAGTAGGTCCGGGTCGCCGTTTCCGGATCGGGTCCCAGCCTGGCCCCCAGGTCGGCCTCCAGGTCGGAACTATTCGTCATCCCAAGGGAAGCGGTGCTGCGTCAGGCCCATCGCCTTGCGCATGGCGTTGCAGTCGCGGCGCAGGGGCGCGTTGACCGGGACGCCGCGGTCCTTGCGCTCCAGCCAGGCGTCGTGTTCCTTTTCGCCGGCCGTCCAGATCCGGTCGTGCCCCGGGGCCTTTTCCGAGTTTCGCAACTGGCGGCAGATGTCGCCCGCGATCGTCTTGAACAGCGGCAGCGGCACGAAGTGCTCGATGTCGATGGCCAGGAAGAAGTGTCCCAGGTGGTACGGCACCTTCTTGCCGTCCTCGTAGCCCAGCAGCCCCTTCAGGTAGCTGCCGTCCTGCAGCGCCGCCGACAGGATCTCGACGACCGTCGCGTACCCGTACCCCTTGTAGCCGCCGCCGTCCTCGCCCAGTCCGCCCAGCGGCGTCAGGGCGGCGGTTCCGGCCACCAGATCCTTCAGGGTCTGGCCGGGGTCGGTCCGGGTCCGGCCGTCGCTGCCGATCACCCATCCGGGGGGCATCGTCTTGCCCAGGCGGTCGTACAACTCGATCTTGCCCCGCTGGGTGACGCTGGTCGCGCAGTCGATCACGAAGGGGAACGCCTCGTCGGTCGGGCATCCGATCGTCAGGGGGTTGGTGCCCAGCATGTTCTCGACACCGAAGGTCGGCGCGATCGACGGCCGCGCGTTCGTGCCGGTGATGCCGATCTGGCCCGCCTCGATCGCCATCAGGCTGTAGTAGCCCGAGATGCCGTAGTGCGTCGAGTTGCGCACCGCGACCATGCCCAGGCCGTAGCGCTTGGCCTTCTCGATCGCCATCCGCATCGACCGCACGCCGATGACGTGGCCCATTCCGTCGTGGCCGTCCACCACCGCCGTCGTTTCCGTTTCCTTGACGATCTCGAATTGCGTGACCGGGTTCTGGATGCCGTCCGCGATCCGATCGATGTAGATGGGCTTCAGCCGTCCGATGCCGTGCGAATCGATGCCGCGCTTGTCGGACGTGATCAGGACGTCCGCGCAGACCACCGCGTCCGCGGCGGGAACTCCCGCCCCGATGAAGCAGTCCCGCATGAACGCTTCCATGTCGTCGAACGATACCCAGTGGATCTTCTCGGTTGCCGTCGTCTCGTTGACCATCGCTCGCCTCCGCAGTGTCGCAAGCCCGCCGCCGCCGGCGGGTTCGCGTCAATGCCTACCGGAATCCCCCGCGCCCCGCCATGAGCGATCGTCCATTTGGGCGTTGCCGCAGTAGAATTCGTGCGGGACGACCGGGATTTGACAGGATTCGTCCGCCCGTCCTTACGAGCTCGGGGAGGGTGCGATGCTGTTCCGGTTCTCGCTGTACGGATTCCTGAAGAACCAGCGGTACTTCGAGCCGTTTCTGTACCTGGCGCTGCTGGAAAAGGGGCTGTCGTTCACGGCGATCGGCCTGCTGATCGGCCTGCGCGAACTGCTGGTCAACCTGCTGGAGATCCCCACCGGGGCGATCGCCGACGTGGTGGGGCGGCGCCGGTCCATGATTGCGTCGTTCGTGGCCTACGTGGCTTCGTTCATCGTCCTGGGGCTGGCGTCGTCGTTCTGGGTCCTTGCCGTGGGGATGTCGCTGTTCGCGGTCGGCGAGGCGTTTCGCACCGGGACCCACAAGGCGATGATCTTCGATTGGCTGGCGGGCGAGGGGCGACTGGCCGATCGCACCCGGGTGTACGGCTACACCCGATCCTGGTCCAAGCGCGGGTCGGCGGTTTCCGTGGTGATCGCCGCGGTGCTGGTGTTCGCCACGGACCGCTACACCGACGTGTTCCTGTGGTGCGCGGTGCCCTATGTCCTGGGCATCCTGAACTTCCTGGGGTATCCGCGTCATCTGGACGGTGCGCCAGCGGACGGCCGGTCCCTGCGGGCGGTGGTTCGGATGCTGGTGGCCGGGGTGCGGGACGCGGTCGGCGACCGGTCGCTGCGGCGGCTGCTGATCGAGTCGGCCGGCTTCGAGGGCACCTTCAAGGTCGTCAAGGGCTACATGCAGCCGCTGCTGGAGTCGCTGGCGCTGACCCTGCCGATCCTGGTCGCCTTCGGGGACCGGCGCCGCACCGCGGTACTGGTCGGCGCGGTGTATGTCGTGCTGCACCTTCTGGGCAGCCACGCGTCGCGTCGGGCGCATCGTGTCGAGTCCCGGGCGGGAACGCCGGATCGGGCGGCAGGTCTGCTGTGGCTGGCGTACCTGATGGTTTTCGGGGCCATGGCCGCGGCCCTGGCGGCAGGGTTTCCGGTCGTCGCGGTCGGTGGCTTCGTTCTTCTGGCGGTGCTTCAGGACACGTGGCGCCCCATCCTGATCAGCCGGATTGACGCACACGCCTCCTCCGAGCGGCAGGCGACCGTGTTGTCGATCGAATCCCAGGTCCAGTCCCTGTTTTCGGCCCTGGTGGCGCCGGTGCTGGGCGTGGCGGTCGATGCGCTGTCCGGCGACCTGCGGTTCCTGCCGGTCGCGGGCGTGGGCGTGGCCGTGTCGCTGGGGGTGCTGGGGATGCGGCGCCTGCGTGGACAGACTTCCGCCTAGTCGTCATTCGCCAACCATTGCACCCTTTGCCCGGATCCTCCGTCAGAATTCGTTACGTCCAGGAATGATTGAGGAGGTCGGTCAGGAGCGATCACCAATCAGGTGAAGGGGTCCGGGGCGAGGGGGGCCGAAACCCGCCGGTGCCCCCGCACCCGACAGGGGGCCGTCGG
>JARKOL010000289.1 GCA_029975745.1 Myxococcota bacterium
GCGTGTCCTTGCCGATCAGGATGCGCGTGCGGCCCTTGCCATAGGGGAAGACCGCGGCGGCAGCGCGCCCCAGGGCCATCGCCATCTCGGGGGTCATCGGAGGCACGTTCGCGACGCCTCGGACGCCGTCCGTTCCGAACAACCTGCGCTTGACATCGGCCATCTGCATGCTCCTGTCGGTGACCTGCTAGCGCGTGCGCTGGGCGGGCCGCCGGCTGTCGTCGCCATCGGGCGCTTCCTTGGCCACCGTCAGGGTGACGGTTCGGGGGGTCATGATGCATTCGATGCCCTGGGGCCGGTCGCACGCGGGTCGCACCCCGACGTGCCTGCCCGGAGCGGCCTCGAAGTCCGCGGCGTCCACGAATACCTCGATCGGCAGCTCGCGGCGCTCCAGTCGCAGCAGGACGGGCATTGGCCCCTGCAGCGTCAGGCGAATGGACGGCGGGTCCAGGGTGCAGTCCAGACCCTCCGCGCAGTTTCGGACGACCAGTTCGCTGGCCCCGACGGTGACCTTGCCCTCGATCTCGGCCACGGGAACTTCGACCTGCACCCGATCCTGGTCCATGAACAGGAAGGGCAGGGCGGGCTTTTGCACCAGCACCTCGAGTCGCGCGGCCTTGTCCAGGGGGCCCAGATCGATCGGGTGGGTGGTCAGTTCGCCGACCTGCTGGACGCTGGATCGGGCGCCCCAGACCTTCAGTTCCGCCGGAGTGGTGCGCGTCTTGTCCCGGGCCACCATGTAGCCTTCCGGCACCTCGCCGACCAGGTTCGGTCGCACGGGGATCATCATCTCGACCTTGGGCTCGGTCTTGACGGCGACCTGGGATGGGTAGACCGACTGGATTGACAGGCCGCTGACGCCCAGCAGCAACTGGATGCGTTCCCGGTCGAACACATAGATCGATTCGTTCGAAAAGCCGCGCAGATCGACCAGGTACGGGGACGCCTTGCGTTCCAGGGCGCGCGCCAGACGGGACCAGCGATCCCGGACGCGCACGCGCAGCACCTTGGGCAGTTCCCCGACGAACACGTCGCTGTCGGCCTTGTCCGACAGCACGACCGGCACCTCGATGTCCACCTCCTTGCCCTGGTCCTGGCGCACGATGAACAACAGGGCCACCGCCAGGATCATCGAGGTGAGCTTGAGCCCCAGGTTCTCGCGGAACACGCGACGCAGCAGTCCGCGGCGCGGTATCGCGCGGGTTGCCCGGGACGGCTGGGGCGCGTGGGGCGTGGGCGCCGGCTGTCTGGTCGAGTCCTCGGGTCCCATGTCAGTCCTTCTTGCTTTGCGGCCCGAACAGTGCCATCAACTCCTCGCGCAACGAGTTCGCGTCCAATCCGCGGCGCAACTGACCGCGCTGCGCCATCGAGATGATGCCGGATTCCTCGGACACGACGATCACGGCGGCATCGGTGGTCTCGGTGATGCCGACCGCGGCGCGGTGGCGGGTGCCCAGCGCCTTGTCGATCCGCGGGTTTTCCGTCAGCGGCAGGAAGCATCCCGCGTGACTCAGTCGCCCGTTGCGAATCAGCGCCGCGCCGTCGTGCAGGTGGTTTTCCTGGCTGGGAATGAACATCGAGACCAGGAAGTCGGCGGTGACCCGGGCGTCCAGGGGAATCGCCTCCTCGGTGAACACGGACAGGTCGGCCTCGCGTTCCAGGACGATCAGGGCACCAATCCGGCGGGCGGACATGCGCGTGACACCGCGGATCAGTTCGTCGTACATGCTGGCCCCGCGCTTGCGAGCGCCGGCCAGGAACAGCGGGTTCTTGCCCACTTCGGACAAGGCGCGTCGGATGTCCGGCTGGAACAGGATGATCAGGATGACCAGGAAGCTGCTGACGAACTTCTCCAGCACCCAGTTCAGGGTGGTCAGATTCAGGTACTCCTCCTGGGACACGAAGAACAGCCCCAGGGCGAACAGGATGCCAACCAGCATCTGCAGCGCGCGAGTGCCGCGGATCAGCAGCATGACACGATAGATCAGGTAGTAGACGATCAGGACGTCGGCCAGGGTCTGAATCGCCTCGACCACCGAGATGTCGTTCAAGGATTCCAGCAGGCGGTTCATGGGACCACCTCCGCGCAGGGGGCGGGGGGGGTGGCCGGCACCGTGTCCGGGTGCGTGATGGCGTGTGCGACGGCGGCGACGTCTCGCATGGCGCAGACGTCGTGGACACGCAGGACTCGGGCACCGCGAGCCACGGCCAGCGCGACGGCGGCGGCGGTGGCGTGCAGCCGATCGCCCGGGTCGGTGCGTCCGGTCAGGCGTCCCAGGAACGACTTGCGCGAAACGCCGACGACGATGGGGCGCCCCAGGGCCACGAAGGCGTCCAGGCGGTGCAGCAGCTCGACGTTCTGGCGGGCGTCCTTGGCGAAGCCGATGCCGGGGTCCAGCAGCAGGTGCCGGAGCGGCAGGCCGGCGTCCAGGGCGCGGCCGGCGCGGGCCCACAACTCGGACACGCAATCCGCGATCAGCGACACGTAGGCGGTGCGCGTCATCATGTCCGAGGGGCTGCCGCGCATGTGCATGGCGATGGCCAGGGGGCGTTCATCGCCCAGCAGGCCGGGCATTTCGGGGTCGTAGGAAAACGCGGTGACGTCGTTGACGATCACGGCGCCTGCCTCCAGGGCCGCCTGGGCGACAGCGGCGGATCGGGTGTCGATGGACAGGGGGACCTGGGTGCGCGCGGCCAGTTCGCGGATCACGGGAATCACGCGGCGCAGTTCCTCGTCGCGGTTCGGCGCGGCGGCACCGGGGCGGGTCGATTCGCCCCCGATGTCCAGGATGTCCGCTCCCTGGTCGGCCAGTTCCAGGCCGCGGGCGACGGCCGCCTCGGGGTCCAGATAGCGCCCGCCGTCCGAGAACGAGTCGGGGGTCACGTTGATCACGCCCATCAGCATGGGCGGGCGCAGCGCGTCCTCGATGGCGGCAGTCAGGGCGGCAGTCTGTTCGGCGCGGCGCGACATGGCTGGCATTGTATCGCCTGGGCGCACGCGGCACCAAATTGCGGCAGTGGGAAATTCCGGACTTCCAGGCCTTTTCCGTTGCCGCGCGTGTGCTCGCCGGCTCGGGCGCAGGTGCGCCTTGCAAAGGGGGGCTCCAAGCCTCATAATTCGCTCGAAGCGGCCTTCCTTGGGTCGCCCGTTGGTCACCGGGGGCGTTCCGGTTTCGACGGGGACGATGAGGGGCCGGGACGCACGCCCGGGGCCTGGACCCGGTCAGTAATCAGGACTTGAAAAAAAGCCAACGATAACCTGGCTCTGGCTGCTTGACGGCCACGTCTGATACGGCGGCGCCCGTAAACCGTCTCAGGCGCAATCTTCTCGGGCTCGGCGACTGACGGGGCTTCTCGGCCTCCGGCGGCGCGACAAGTTGTCGAGAGACCCAAGGGAAGGGTGCCTGTGCTCGTCCCAAAGGGTACTGAAATCACAAGGCTAAGCGTGTAGCTGGTCCGGTTCCGAGCGTCTTCGGACGGGGGTTCGACTCCCCCCGCCTCCACAAACAATCCTCCATGTGCCTGTTCTTGCAGGGTTCCTTCGGGAACGTCTGCCGGGACGGACACGTGGTGGACACAAGCCTCACTTCGCCTCTCCCGTTCGCAGCAGCTTCAGCCCGGCGCCCGGCGTCCCCAGCGGCGGGATCAGCCCGACGGCCTCGAGCAGGGGCAGGGCGTCCGGGTCCGTGTACACCCCGCGCAGCCCGAGGCTGTGGCCCACCAGCACCTCGACGACATCGGGATCGGCTCCGGCCCGGCGCAGTTCGGACACGAACCCCTTGCGGAATCTACTTGAACAGTGGGCGAAGAAGCCAGGGGGATGGGGCTTCGACAACCAGAAGTGGCGCGAAGACGTCCGACGAGCTGGCTGGCTCCTGAGCGTCGGGTGCGAAGCCGCCATCCTAGCCCATCAATGCGATCACGAGTCGTTCGGGACGATGACTGGAAAGGTGCTTGGCATCATTGACCAGGTGTGGGACTGCTGGATGCGGCATGATTGCCTCACGCTGCTGGGACCCTTGCCGTCCTACGTAGGGGGCCTCTGCGGCGTCCTGGAACCAGATGAGTGCAGCCAGCGAGTGGTACGGTACTCCAGGGCGGCCAAAACGAACTGGACCATCCAGGCGCTTCGTGCCGGTGCGGAGGAACTTCTGGATGACGATGCTCGTAGGGTGCTCGACGAACTTGTAGCTGCCCGGACAGATTACGAAAGGCAACTTGAAGGCTGACCTTGCGACTCAAAGCGACGGGAATCGTCTCAGCCAGGAGCTCGCCGACGCAAGTGTCAGGGTGAGACGATTTCGTACCTAGTGCCGCGCCCCCGGCCCGTGAGCTTCAGCCATCCGTCCTGCGACCACGTGCCCAGCAGCCGGGCGGCTGTCGGTCGGCTGACGCCCAGGATCTCACGAACGGTGGCGTTGGTGAGGGGGGCGCCCTGCCTGACGGCTACCAGGACTTGGGCCAGATCCTCCGGGACCTCGCGGACTGCCAGTCCGGGTGTCCTCACCTCGTACACCCGGTTGCCCTTGCCCTGGGACCGCACCACCCCCTTGCGGATCATGTCCTTGATGGAGTTCGAGGCGGCGTACAGGTCCAGTTCCGCGAGCTTCTGGTAGTCCCGGCTGGTGAAACGGTCCCCGTGGGCATGGGCGAAGGCCAGCAGGCGCTTCTGGTCGCCCGTCAGGTCCTGCGCTGCAAAGCCCTTCAGCCAGGCCAGGGTGGCGTCGTCGTAGATGGGCTCGTTGCGCAGCGTCACCTGGAAGACCAGGTCGCCGATGGCGTCCAGGGACGGCGGGTAGAAGCCTTCCGCCTCCATCACGTCGTACATGCGCGGGATGCCTTCGCCCAGGTCGCGCATGAACCCCAGCTCAGCCAGCACGCGGACCAGCAGGGGATTGCGGGCCAGGTGGAGGCGCCGCCGCAACTTCAGGTCTTGGAGGGTGACGGGAACCGGCGGCAGGCCGGGGCTGCGCACCTCCATGCGGTCATCGAACATCCAGACCTCGATGGGGGCGCCCTGGATGCTGTAATCACGGTGACCGACGGCGTTGACCAGTGCCTCCTGCCAGGCGAACGTCGGGTACTCCAACTTCTCCGTAAAGAAGAGGTCCGCCAGCCGTTGCCTTTCGCGAATGTGGGGCGAGATGGCGTCGAATGCCTTCGGGATGAGCTGGGCGAGGGGCGCCTCGACGCGTACCCGCTTGACCAGGTTGAAGGAGGCACCGGTGCGGCGGGCGGTGCCCTCGAAGCGGGCGATGTCGATGTAGCAGCGGGGGTGCCAGCGCAGCGGGTCCCTGCCGAACAGCAGCAGACCGGCGAGGTTCGGGATCAAGCGGTCGTGCCTGGGCTCGACCAGACGACGGGCGAGCAGGTAGTCTTCCGGCGCCACCTTGGGGCCGGTGCCTGAGGCCGCCGAGGCCACCAGAACCAGGTCCACATCTTCGATGCCTGCCTCGTGCGGGAAGGTGCGCTCGTACGTCCCCTGGGTCTTCAGGGCCTTCAGCGCCGCGATCTTCTCCGAGGGGAAGGGCTGGTTTGTGTCGGCAACCCGCAGCAGCGTCCGGCTGTCGGCCAGGCGATGGACCTCCGGGCTCCAGTCCACCGTGAAGTGCAGCAGGAGGAGGTTCCCGGGGGCCATGACCTTGCCAGTCTGGACGCGCAGCGGCGGGTCCACGTAGTGGCGCTCCCCGGCGGCCCGCAGCATCAGGGCGACCTTGTCGTCCGGGTGGGGTACGCCGGTCACCTCGCCGGGATCCTCGATGCCGACGACCAGTTCGCCTCCGTCGGCATTGGCCATTGCGGTCAGCGTCTCGACGATGTCCCAGGCGATGTCGGTGGCCTTGCGAGGCCTGGGCTTCGCAGCGGACTGATCCCAGGCCGACTTGCGTTCGAAGAACTGGCCTTCCCGGACAGTGGCCCAGTGGGCGATCTGCGCGGTGTTGCTGTCGTTGTCCGTCATCGTCTTCACCGGCGTGAAGGATATCACGGAGGAGACGATGGGGACGTGTCTTGCACACACCCTCGGTGCGCTACAACAGGGGTGCGCACTGGTGCGGCAGCGCGAGGCGCGAGGAGAAGACACGCATCGTCACATCCGCAATCCGAGCCACCGCGAGTCGGGTCCGTCTTGCCCGACTCTGGCGGTCCAGTACCCGGCGGTCGGTGATCACGATGATGCTGTCGAAGACCCGGCGGTCCTCGTCGTCGTGCAGCACGGACAACTGGTGGGCCAGCCAGGCGATGGAATTGCTCTTGCCGCTGCCCGCGCTGTGCTGGATCAGGTAGCGTTGTCCCGCACCCTTGTCCTTCGCGTCCGCGATCAGCCGCCGCACCGCGTCCAGTTGGTGGTAACGCGGGAAGATGACCCGGCGCTTCCCCGTCTTTCGCCCCTTGTCGTCCTCGACCTCGATCATCTGGATGAAGTGCTGCACCAGGTTCAGCACGCTGTCGCGCGCCCAGACCCGCTCCCACAGGTACGCGGTGGCGAAGCCCTGCCAGACCGGCGGATTCCCGGCCCCGCGGTCGCGCCCGCGGTTGAACGGCAGGAAGCGCGTGTCGGCGCCCTGCAAGTGGGTCGTCATGTACACCAGGTCCGGGTCCACCGCGAAATGCGCCAGGCACCGACCGAACGCGAACAGCGGCTCGTGGGGGTCGCGGTCCTTCCGGTACTGGGTCATCGCGTGCTGGACGTTCTGGCCGGTCAGCGGGTTCTTCAATTCGGCCGTGAACAGCGGCAGCCCATTCAGGAACAGCGCCATGTCCAGGCTCTCGCCGGCGTCCTTGTCGCTGTAGTGAAGCTGGCGAACGACCGTGAAGACGTTCGCCTCGTACAGTTTGTCGCCGATCACGAGAAACCGCGTAAACCTGGACGTACTGGCCGGTCCCTGTCCGTCGGAACGACGGGTATGCCCAGCGGCAGCGTCCGAGGTTGACGTGGGGCATTTGCAGGGGTAGGAGGGGCTCGGACGTAGGATGGGCGGGGACCCGGGTGTTAGCCGCACCCGAGCCCCCGCGCTTACGCGTGGACCACGAGGACGGCAGACCCCGCCCCGCAGCCCACCCAGGCCCTGATTTCTGCCACGTCCCCGCACGGCTGTCCAGCGAGAGCCCATCCACGCCGGGAGCGACGTGGAGGCGCTTAACTACCGGCAGTGCCCGCGATGCCATCGAGGCTTCGTGATCTGCCCGAGTTGCGACCGGGGGCACGTGTACTGCTGCCGGTGCTGCGCGGCGCTCGCCCGTCGGGACAACCTCCGAGTGATCCGCCGTCGCCACCAGCAGAGTCCGGAGGGTCT
This sequence comes from Myxococcota bacterium, assembly GCA_029975745.1. Classification (GTDB taxonomy): domain Bacteria; phylum Myxococcota_A; class UBA9042; order DTJE01; family DTJE01; genus DUVQ01. Next base: position 7,296 of record JARKOL010000289.1, read on the forward strand.
TCTCGATCACCGTGACCGTCAGCGCCAGTATCGACGCCGCCAGACGGCCCGCCGACGAAATAGCGTGACGGATCATACTTCCCGCCCCCCGGGCTTGCCGCCCATGCTCGCCGCGGCGGGAGACCCGGTCGCGGCCGCAGGGGCCGTGACGGACGAGGTCCCGCGGGAGGTCGAGGAGCATGGAGACGATCCAGGCGAGGCTGGAGCTTTGTGGGGGCTGCGTCCGGGTGCGGGTGCGGACGTGGCCGGAGGGCCGGGACCTGCTGCGAGCGCGGCTGGCGGCGAGGGGCCGCGCTTCGAGAACCTGGTCGCGATGCACCTGCTCAAGGCCGTGACGACGTGGCGGGCCCTGGGCGCCGGGGACGTGGAACTGCACTACCTGCGGGACAACAACCGGCCAGGGATTTGCCGGAAGACCCGCGAGGAAGGCCGGTCCCTGTGGGTCGTGTCGGCCGATCGGTGGCTGGCGATGCTGCCGTGAGGGCAAGCGAGCCCGATCGTCCCTGTGCAATCAACGCCGATCTTCGGAGGCCTCGCCCAAGGGCGTTTTCGTAGTCACACCGGGTACAATCGCTGGTGCGTCCGGCTGCGTCGCGATGCGGGAGCATGCGTAGCCGTGAGTGAATGCAAGTTCCCGACGCTTCTGGCTTCTGGATCAAGTTCGATTTCTTGCAGGAACCCCTGGATTCCGGGCGCGCCAGGGGCATCACGCTCCAGGTTGACCGCCCGTTTCGCGGGTGCAGGGAGGTCGGCGTGCGCAACCGAGGCTGCGTCTACGTGGATCGCGTCGGGGAGCGGGAGGCGGGGGTCGCCGCCCTGGACCACTATGCCGCCCGGTACCGTCACCACGACCGCGAGGGCTGGCGGGCGCTGTTCGAGGCGGGCGCGGTGCGGCGGGACGGGGAAGCGGTGGCGCCCGGCGAGGTGCTGCGGGCCGGCTGGCGCCTGGAGTACCACCGGGAGCCCTGGGACGAGCCCGACGTGCCCGACGACCTCCCGATCCTTTTCCTGGACGATGACATCGTGGCCGTCGCCAAGCCCGCGGGCCTGCCCGTGACCCCGGGAGCCGGGTGCATGGACCGGTCCCTGGTGGCCCTGGCCCGGGCGCGGATCGATCCCGAGGCGCGGCCCGTGCATCGGCTGGATCGGGGCACGTCCGGGGTGGTGATCCTGGCCCTCAACGCCCCGGCGGCGGCGGCCCTGTCCCGGGCCTTCCGGTCCCGGAGCGTGGACAAGCGCTACCTGGCGCGGGTCCAGGGCGCGGACATCCCCGACATCCTGGTCATCGACGTGCCCGTTGGGCCCGTCCCGTACCCGCCCCTGCGGCCCGTGGCCGGCGCGCGCCCCGATGGGCGGCCGGCGTGGACCGATGTGCGGGTGGTGGGGCGGGATCCCGGCCGGGACCAGGCCGTCGTCGAGGCGCATCCGCGGACGGGCCGGCCCCAGCAGATCCGCATCCACCTGGCGTGGGCCGGCCATCCGTTGGTCGGCGAGCCGCTGTACGGCCCCGGCGGCCTGCCCCGTCCCGTGGTCCCGGGCACGCGGCCCCCGGTGTCGGGGGACATCGGATTCGCGTTGCACGCGTGGCAGTTGGAGGTGGCCCACCCCCGGAACGGGGCGCTCCTGCACCTCGTCGCCCCGCCGCCGGAAGGACTGGCCGGGTCCGACGGGGGGTAGGGGACGGCCGCACCATGCGCCGGGCCGCATCGTCGGAGGTCAGCCGCCGCTTGCCGGGGGCGTCGCGGTTTCCAGGAACGCGACCGTCTTTTTCACGTACTCCATGTAAGCGGCGACCTGCGCCTGTTCGTGCGCGTCGGTCCACCCGTAGTGCTCGGCCATGATCCGGGCCACCTGCCGGGCCAAAGCCTCCTGCCGGTGGTGCCAGACCATCCATTGGGCCTCGGTCCGGCGGCAGAGGACGTCGATCAGGCACGGCGCGTTCTCGTATCGCAGGATGAATTCGATCTCGGCCCTGCAGTGCGGGTAGCCCTCGACCAGCGGGCGCCCCAGCGCGGGTTCGGCCTGGATCCGCTGCAGGATCTCCAGACCCTGGCTGCCGAACTGCTGGTGCAGGTACTCCAGTTGCTCGGGCCACGACACGTCGCCCAGTCGCTTGTCGGCGACGACCCGGTCGAACGCCTCGCGCGCCATGCCCACCAGGAACGGCTGCACGGAAAAGCCCTTCCTGCCGAACCGGGCCTGCTTGAACCGCGGCAGGCGGCCCGTCTTGACCAGGTGGAACAGCAGCTCCTCGGCCATCAGGCGGTAGGTGGTCAGCTTCCCGCCGGCCATCGCCACGACGCCGTCCGCGGACTCGAAGATCTCGTGCTCGCGCGAGACCGCCGACTCGTTGACGGCCCCCTCTTGGCGGATCAGCGGGCGGATGCCGGCGTATGTCCCGATGATGTCCCGGTAGGTCAGCCCGGCCCGGGGGAACAGCCGGTTGACGGTGCGAAGCAGGTAGTCGCAGTCCTGCTTCGTGCACCACGGCTGGTCCAGGTCCGGAGATTCCTTGAAGTAGTCGGTATCCGTCGTCCCGATCACGGAAACGTTCCCGCGTCGCAGCACGAAGAAGAAGCGCCCGTCGTCGAACGACTTGATCCCGAAGGCGTTGCGGTTCCCAAGGCGCTCGTTGGGAACGACGATGTGGACCCCCTTGGTCGGGTAGATCTTCGTCTTGCCGAAGTCGGCCTTCCGCAGGATCTCGTCGGTCCAGATGCCGCCGCACGCCGCCACGACCCTTCCCTTGACCTCGAACTCCCCGCCGCCCAGCACATCCTGCACCTTGACTCCGGTGACCCTCCCGCCGTCGCGCGTGTAGTCGATCACCTTCGCGTAGTTCAGCGCGACCGAGCCCCCGCCCGAGCGGACCAGGCTTTCCTTGATCGTCTCGACGGTCAGTCGGGCGTCATCGACGTTGGTGTCGTAGTAGAAGCCGGCCTCCTTCAGTCCGCCCAGTTCCGGGTCGCGCTGCGAGATCGCCGGCTCGAACTCCTCGACGAACGACGCCTGGAACACCCGGCTCTTGCGATAGTTCCGGAAGCGGGAACCGGTATCCGACAGCAGGTCGTACAGTTTCACGGCGGCCCGCATCTCGACGCGCTTCTTCAGCCCTTCGTTGTCGTAGACGCAGAGCATGAAGCCCAGCGGGCGCACCAGGTTGGGGAAATGACACCGCAGCCAGTTGCGTTCGGTGGTCGATTCCCGCACCAGCCCGAACTCGCCGTTCTTCAGGTAGCGGATGCCGCCGTGGGCCAGCTTCGACGAGCGCGACGAGGTCCCGAAGGCGAAGTCGTCCTTGTCGACCAGGCAGAAGGTGAGCCCCCGCAGTGCGGCCTCCCGGGCGACGCCGGCGCCCGTGATTCCCCCTCCGATGATGAGGATGTCGAACGAGCCGCTCCGGGCCTGCTCGATCTGGGCGGCTCTGCCGGTCGCGCTCCATTCCTGGCGATTCGTCATCGTCGGCATCCCTCCTGGCAGTCCCGGGGGGCAGCCGATTCTTACCCCCGGCCGGTAGTTTGCACTTCGTGCCGATCAACAATCAACCGGCTATCTGACCGGGGCCCCCGGTCGCGTGGGGGATCGGGACTTGCTTGCATCATCCCGGTCCATGGGGCCGGAGTTCAGGTGGGTTTCGGGATGGTTGCGGGCAACCTACCCGAACATCCGCTTCATTTCGCCGATCTGGCCGGCGGTGCCCAGCGCGACCAGGTGGGCTCCGGCGGGGAGTTCCGTGTCCGGCCCCGGCAGGATCATCCGGTCGCCGTGCTCGATGGCGATGACGTTCAGGCCCGTGCGCGCGCCGATGTTGCTTTCGCGCAGCGTCTTGCCCGCCATCGACTCGGGAACGTCCAGGACGTGGAAGTCGATGTCGCTGCCCAGGAAGATGAATTCCCGCCCCTGCAACAGCGCCAGCACCAGTTCCTGGCCCAGGGACGCGTAGCTCAATGCGAAATCGCCGCCGGCCCGGTGGATCGACTCGATGTTTCGATCGTGGGTGATCCGGGACACGATCCGGATCTCCGGCTTCAGCTTCCGGAAGTAGATGCACAGATACGCGTTCATCGCGTCGTCGTTGGTCGTCAGCACGACCGAGGGCGCCTGGTCGATTCCGGCCTGCTGCAAGACCTCCCGGTCCGCCGCCTCGCCCACGAACACCCTGTCCGCGAATCCATGGGCCTTGGCGGCCTCGATGGGCTCGTGCTCGATCAGATGGACGCGCAGGCCGTTCTGGCGCAGCGTGGCGGCGGTTGCCCGGCCGATCTTGCTGCCCCCGATGACCAGCACCGGATTGGTGTTCGCGGTCCCGGTGCGAACCAGCCGGTTGATGGCGTCGATCTGTTCCTCGGTACAGACCACGACCGGGATGCTCCACTGATCGACGACGGTGTCGGGCCGGACGGGCAGCATCTGGCCCCGCTGCCAGATCCCGACGACGTTCGCCCCGGTCTGCTGGCGCAACTGGATTTCCTTCAGTGTCCGGCCGGCTAGCGGCGTGCCGTGGACCGGGAACTCGCCGATCAGCAGGTCCTTGAATCGTCCAATGACATGCACGGCGCTCTTCATCGACTCGACGCGGTTCGCCAACTGCTCGCCCAGGCGCTGCTTCAGGGGCAGGACGTGGGTGGCGCCGGCCAGTTGCAGCAGGTCCACCGACTCGTTTTCCTCGGCCAGGGCGAGGATCGGCACGGAGGGGTGGATTTCGCGCACCGTCAGGATGACGTTCGTGTTGGCCGCGTCGCTCTGCGAGGCGAAGACGGCGCGGGCCTTGTCGATGGCCGCGTGCGCGTACGTGTGTGTCGAATCCAGGTCCCCCGTGATGACCGGCACGCCCTCGACGAACAGCTCGTTGGCGCGCACCGGGTCCGGTTCGATCACGAAGTACGGAATGCCCAGCAGCTCGAACCGCTCGGCCAGGCCGCGCTGGATCTCGTCCCACGAGCTGAACAGGACGTGCCCGGAGGTGTCCGGCGGCACGCGGCGCGGCGCCTGGGTGCGGATGTGCGCATCCAGCCAGGGGGCGTAGAAGAACCGGATGAAGGCGAACGGCAGCACGATCAGCAGCAGGAAGATTCCGGAAAGCAGCACCAGGACGCTGAACAGGCGCCCCAGGTCGCTTTCGAACGTGATGTCGCCGAATCCCAGCGTGGACATGACGGTCAGGGTCCAGTAGAACCCGGTCACCCACGAGTGCTCCTTGCCCTCGTTGACCATGATCACGTGGAACACCACCGAGAACAGCGTGATCACGACCGCCAGGAAGACCAGGAACTTGGCGAATGCCTTCAGGTTGCTGCGGGACTGGTGCTTTTCGAGCATGTAGCTCAGGTGGCTGCCCAGGAACTTCATGGACCACACCCAACGTAAGAGGGGTTCGCATCCGCGGCGCGCCGATCCCCAGGACGTCGCCGGGGCTGCATCGCGGGTCCGCAGGGCCACCGCCGGCGGATCATCGATACTTCGCCAGCGAGTAGCGCTCGGCCAGGGCCTGCCTTTCCTCGGCGGGCAGCGAGGTGATGTATGCCCGGAAGCCCGGGCACCAGCCGGCGTGCCACCGCCACAGCCTTCCCAGAAGCGAGCGCGGGGCCTGGTCGTAGCGTGCGCGGAACATGCATCGGGCGCAGGGGGCCTCGCTCATGGCGGCACCTCGGTTTCGGACGGTGCAAGTGTAGCCCCGCGCCGCGCCGCTGGGAATCCCGATCCTGAACGGAGCTGTTCGGGGGGGCGCGGGTCTACTGCTGGCATTCCAGGCGGTCGCCGTCCAGGACGCAGGAGCCCTCGAAGTCGGCCTGGGGCAGGGTCGTGTAGGCATCGACGGTGCCCAGGATCCGCGCGTAGCCGAAGGTCAGCCCGGTCAGGTCGGCCCCCTGCAGCCGGGCGTCCACCAGGTCGGCGAAGTGCAGCGAGGCGTCGCGAAGGTCGGCGCCGCGCAGGTCCCAGTCGGCCAGGGCAGGGTAGTAGTAGTCCTGGTCCTCCAGGGCCAGGCCGGACAGGTCGGCGCACTGGCCCAGGCCCGTTTCGGACACGAATGCCAGGGAGACGCCGCCGCGGGCATCCTGTCCGTCGTCATCAAGGCATCGGCCGGTGGTCGCATCGTAGCGATATGGGGGGGTCGCGTCGGCGGCCCAGCAATCCACGATCAGTTCCAGCCCCGGTTCGAGCGTCAGGGGGCCACGCAGCACGACGCCTGGGCTTTCCAGGGGGACCGCCGCCATCTCGCCTTCGTCCCATGTCAGGAACGCTCCCTCCGGGCCGACGGTGCCGGAAGCCCGCCAGTCCCGCGGGTCCGGCTCCTGGGTCAGCGGGCCCTGGATGTCGTGCTGGAACCCGCGCTCGCTGTGCAGGTCGAATCCGCCCCCGGAGGCGACGACCTCGAGCCGCAAGACAACGGGCAGGTGCGTGTCCGACAGCCTTCCCGAGATGCAGCGCAGGCGTAATTCTGGGGGCTGGATGGCGTCCGGGTGGGCGTCGTCCAGGCCGGCGTCCTGGGCCACGTCGCTCGGGACGTCTGCCTGGAGCGGAGCATCCTGTCCGGCGTGCGCATCGATCCGGGGCTGGGTGCCCTCGTCCGCGTCGCAGCCCAGGCTGGCCAGCAACGCGACAAGTGCCAGGACACGAATCCGTTCCATCATGGGGTCTCCTGCCAGGATGCGGCCCGGGGATGTTCCGATTCTGTTCGATTCGGGGGCGCGGCGCGATGCCCTCGGATGCAACCTGCCGTCATGACGATGGATTCCTGCCGCGGTCTTCCCGTCCCGTTCGCGCTCCCGCGAGGGACGCATTGACCGCGAATCCCGCCTGCGATAGGTTGCGCGCGTCCGCCTGCGGACGATTTCATCGGAGGCAATGATGGTCACGACATCCGACTTCAAGCGGGGCCTGCGGATCCTGATCGACGGCGATCCCTACACGATCCTGGACACGATGATCCAGACGCCCTCCGCCCGGGGGGCCTCGTCGCTGGCCAAGATCAAGGCTCGCAACATGCGGACCGGCCAGGTGTTCGACAAGACGTTTCGCACGGGCGAGCGCTTCGACGAGCCCGATCTGGAGCGGCGCACCATCCAGTACCTGTACGACGACGCCGAGCACCGGGTCTTCTTGGACATGGAGTCGTTCGATCAGGTACACGTCACGCCCCAGGAGCTGGGCGATGACGGTCGATTCCTGTACGAGAACATGGAGGTTCGCGCCCTGTTCTTCGAGGGGCGCGTCCTGGAACTGGAACTGCCGGCCGCGCTGGAATACGAGGTCGTCGAGGTCGAGCCCGGCTCGCGCGGGGACACGGCCCACGGCGGCGTCACGAAGCTCGCGGTCCTGGGCAACGGTCTGCGCGTCCAGGTGCCGCTGTTCGTCGAGGCCGGCGAGCGCATCCGCGTTTCGACCAAGGACGGCAAGTTCGTCGAGCGCGTCCGCTAGGCAAGGCTTCCCCGGCGGCAAGGCTTCCCCGACGGCAAGGCTCCCCCTGCGGCGTGGCTTCACTCACCAGTTTGCGGGCGGCACCTCGCCCCTGTCCCCGGATCGTTTCGCTCGGAGTTCGTTCTTGCATGAATGGCCAAATAGGCATAAAGTCGCCGGCGGAGGTGTCATGAATTCCCGCGACACGTTCAAACGGCAGGCACGGGTGCTGAAGGCGATGGCCAACGAGTCGCGACTGCTGATCATCGACCGCCTGCAACAGGGCGAATGCAGCGCCGGCGAACTGGTGGCCCTGGTGGGCACGGATGCCTCGACGGTCTCGAAGCACCTGTCCGTGTTGCGAGCCCACGGGATCGTCGAGGATCGGCGGGCTGGAACGGTCGTGTACTACCGGCTGATGACGCCGTGCGTGATGAACTTCCTGGCATGCGCGGCCCAGGTGCTGAAGGAACGGGCGTGAGCCGCCCGGGGAGGGAACGAACCATGGACATCAAGGTGCTGGGAACCGGATGCCCGAAGTGCCGGAAACTGTACGAGGACGCCTGCAAGGCGGCTTCGGAGGCCGGGATCGACGTCCCAATCGAGAAGGTCGAGGACATCGCGCGCATCGTGTCGTTCGACGTGATGATCACGCCGGCCCTGGTCCTCGATGGTCAGGTCAAGGCGTCCGGACGGGTGCCCAGCATCGCCGAGATGACGACCTGGTTCCGGGAGGCCGCGGCAACGAAGGACTGACCGGCGAGCGGCGACCGAACCGCCGCGGACGGGGGCGCGAACGTGCGTGACCGATGGAAGTGGATCCTGGTCGTGGGGGGCTTCGTCGCGGCGTGGTTCCTTCCGGTGGCGTTGCTGCCCACGGGAGGGCCCCGGATCCAGGGCGCGGCCGTCGAGGCCCTGGCGATGCTGCACGAGTACGCCCGCGAGCACGTGCTGCTGTGCCTGGTCCCGGCGTTCTTCATCGCCGGCGGCATCAGCGTGTTCGTTCGCCAGGCGGCCGTGATGCGCTACCTGGGGCCGACCGCATCGAAATGGGTGGCGTATCCGGTGGCTTCGGTGTCCGGGACGATCCTGGCGGTCTGCTCGTGTACCGTACTGCCCCTGTTCGCGGGTATCCACATGCGGGGCGCGGGGCTGGGGCCGGCGACCGCCTTCCTGTATTCCGGACCCGCGATCAACGTGCTGGCCATCATCCTGACGGCGCGAGTGCTGGGGATGGAACTGGGCATCGCGCGGGCGCTGGGCGCGGTGGTCTTCGCGGTCGTGATCGGCCTGCTGATGCATGCGCTGTTTCGCAAGGACGAGGCGGCTCGCGCCCAGGCGGCCGGCCGGATCGACTCGTCCCAGAAGCCGCGCCGCGACTTGTGGCAGGACGCACTGTTCTTCGCGGCGATGGTCGGCGTGCTGGTCTTTGCCAACTGGGGCCGGCCCCCCGAGAGTGAGGCGGGCTTCTTCGCCGCAGTTCACGGCGTCAAGTGGGTCCTGGCGGGCGCCAGTCTGGCGGGCCTGGGCTGGATGATCTGGCGCTGGTTCGACCGTGATGAACTGAAGGAATGGGTCGGATCGACGGGGACGTTCGCGCTGCAGATCCTGCCGCTGCTGTTCGGTGGCGTGCTGGT
>JARKOL010000291.1 GCA_029975745.1 Myxococcota bacterium
GTTCAAGATCAAGCGCTTCGTGGAGGACGCGGGATGAACGGCAACGCAGGCGACACCGGCTTCGTGCTCTGCGTGGACTGCCGCGGGTACGAGGCTTCGCTGATCGTGCGTCGGTTGTACCGGACAGTCCCGGATGCCGAAGCGGCAACCAACGGGCTGGTTCGCGTCGTGGACGAATCGGGCGAGGACTACCTGTACCCCCAGGCGATGTTCGTGGTCCTGTCGTTGCCGGCCGGCGTCATCGAGCGGCTGGCGTCCTGACGATCGATCCGCTCCGGGAAGCGCCACGGAAGCACACCACCACCGCCAGCAGTCCGGCGATCAGCCACGCCAATCCCAGGCCGCCCGACGCGCCGGTGGCGTTGCAGCCGGTGTCGTCCGCCGGGTCCTGGACGACGACATCGACCGGCTGCCCTTCGTTCCCCGCCAGGTCGATCGGCGTGATCCGGACCGTGAAGCGCACCGGCGGGATGATGGCGGGATCGGGCTCGGCTTCCATCCAGGGCAGGAAGACGCCCATGTCGCCCTCGCTGCCGCGACGCAGCTTGATGGGACCCGGATAGTAGTGCCAGAGCAGGTCCGGCGCAGTGCCGTCAACGACCTCGTACCGGAACCCCATCTGTTCGGGCGGGGTCTTGTCGTCCACGGGGTCCGCGATCCGGATGTACACGTACCCGTCCCAGCAGGTCGGGCCGCCCCGCGTGTCGGCGCGATGGACACGGACCGACCGGACGTACACGGGTTCCGGCGGCGTGCTGTCGATGCCATCCATCGACGGATCGACCGTGTGCGCGGTCGGCGCGATGAAATTGCACGCCCGGGCCGGTCGTGTGGCGAGCCCGGTCACCAGAAACAGCGTCATCATCCACAGGATCGGCTTGTGCATCGGGGCCTCCACGGCTCGAACGCGTCGGGCTCACGTTTCGGTCGGCGTCTTGCGGCGACGTTCGGGCGCGGGCATCGTCGCTGCTGTCGCGACGGCGAACCGGTTGGGTTGCGCCTTCGCGTAGTCGAATTCGTATTCCGGCAGAAGGTCGGACACATCCGGAGCGGTGTACCGGCCGCGCTGACCCGCGGAGGAATCGCACTCGGCCCGGATGTCCACGGGTTGGGTCTTGTTGCGTTTCCTACTCATCGCGGAAGCGATTCTATGAGATTCACGGGCCGTCTGCTCCGACTTTACCGTCAGGGAACATGGAAATCGGGGGCTGTTCCCCCTTTATTGCGAGGGGGCGTGCCAGCGGCGGTCGTCGGGCGCGTCCCAGGCGGTCAGCACGCCGATGCGCTCCAGCATGTCCAGGTGCCGGCGCACGGTGGCAAGGCGCGCCCCGGTGAACGCGGACGCGACCTGGGCGGCCGTCGCGGTCCCCGGCAGCGTCGCCAGCAGGTCGCGCACCGCCTTGATCTGGGCATAGCGATCCGACGGCCAGGGCTGGGACGGTCGCGCCGCCAGCACTGCCGCGACGCCGCCCTGCCCTGTCGGTGCCTGGACAACCGCTTCCGGCGATCTGGTGGCCTGCATGCCGTCCAAGGTGCCTTGCACCGGCGCCAGGCCCGCGCGAGCGCGCTGGAAGTCGGGGCGCAGCCACCGGACGAAGCCCTGGGCCTCCTCCGCCGCACGCACCGCGTTCAGGGACACCAGCCGGGCCAGGATCTCGTCGTCGGGCAGGTCCACCGGCCAGCCGTAGGCATCGGCCACCGCCGCGTCCAGGTCGTCGTGGATCGTCGCCAGCACCCCGATCAGGGCCCGGTCGTGGAACGCGCGTTCCTTGTCGTCCAGCGCCGGCCCGCCCGCGTTCGCTTCCCGCAGCCGCGCCAGCGCGTTGTACATCCCGGTCAGCGTCACGTCGGAATGGGCAGCCTGGACGCGCTTGCGGTGGGCATCCAGTTGCTCGCCCAGGTCGCGGATTCGCGCCTTCTGCGCTTCCGTGGCGTCGGGGAACGGGAAGGGGTCGAAGCAGCGGGTCTTGTTGTAGCGAGGCCGATCCTCAAGCGTGCCGCCAACCATCAATGCCCAACCGACGTGAATCCGGCTCGACAGCACCCCAAGATGAAGCGCGTCGTCCAGACCGATGTTCACCAGCATGTTGTCCGGAAGCACCTCGGCGTCCAGGAAGGTGAACCAGCGGTGCTTCGAGGTCTCGACGGTCGCGATGTACCGGGGCAGCCCGTCCAGGAAACTGCGCAGGTCGGAACGGGGCTCGCCGAAGAGCCACCAGTTCAGGCGATAGGAGTCACGTCGGTTCTGGTCCCGTTCCGGCTTGACCGTATCGAAAACCCGCTGATACACCATCGGGTATCGGGCGCGAACGTCCTCGATGTCCAGCCCGAACAGGTCGATCACCATCATCCCGCGGGAGGACTGTGCCAGGTCGCGCCCGTTCAGGTACGGCCGGATGTGGCGCTCCAGTCCGGGAATGGTGCCCAGGCCAAGGTCGCGTGCCAGGTCCGGGCTGACGATGAATCCGGCGCCGTGAAGCGAGACGCCTCGGGAACACAGGCCATCATTCGCCTGCAGGGAGACAGTAGCCGATACATCCGCCCCTCCCGAAAGGTCGGCGTGGATCCGCGCGGTGGGAGCGTACAGGACATCGACCATCCGGGCGGCGCCCTCGGACGGATGATCCGGCGGGTCTTCGCGGGTCACCCGTCCCAGCATCGGCTTGGCCCACAGGTTGTCGGCGCGGCAGCCCACGGACATGGCGATGCGAACCGCAGCGCCCTCGACGACCCACGGATGGTCGGGAATCGCCCAGGCCACGACCAGAGGCTGCTGGGGGGCATCCAGGTGAATCAGGAGGGTGCGTCGATCGAACACCTGGACGATGCTGTTCGTCGTGATGAACCCGAAGCGCCGGACCCTGCCCTGGCGCACCAGCAGCGCCGCCTTGTGCCACCAGTACATCACGAAGTCCGCCGACGCGCCGATTTCCGGGTAGGTCCGCCACAAGGATTCAGCGTAGCCGTCACCCAGCGCCTCGCGCAGGTCCTTTCCACCCAGGAACGGCGGGTTGCTGACGATGAAGTCGGCGTCGGGCCATTCGGCGGGACGGGCATTCGGGTAGTCCCACAACGGCACCTGGGCGGTTTCGTCGGGCACCTCGCGGCCGGTGACCGGGTGGACCTTCTTCGTCCGCATGTCCCAGACGGCGAGGGGCTTGCCGGTCGTCGGGTCGCGGCGCAGCGTCGGTTCGTCGTGGGTCAGGACGGCGTCGCGGCAGACGATGTTCCGGGCGTCGCGCAGGACGGGTTCCGGGAAGGACTGGCCCGCCCGCAAAGCCCATTGCAGGGCGCCCAGCCACAGCACCAGCTCGGCGATGGCCTGGGCGCGGGGGTTGATCTCGATGCCCAGGAACTGCTCGGGGACGACGCGGACGCCGGCCAGTTCCAGGGCGGACTGGTCCTCGCCCAGGTCGGCCAGCTCGCGCAGCACCTCGGCTTCCAGTTGCTTGACCAGATCGAACGTCACGTACAGGAAGTTGCCGGTGCCGCAGGCCGGATCCAGCACCCGCAGCCGGCACAGCGCCTTGTGGAAGTCCTGGACCAGGGTGACCGCCTGGCGCTTGGCCGCGGCGGTCGGCTGGGGGCTGTCCCCCGCTTCCAGAACCTGCCTGGAGGCCGCGCGCACCGCGTCCCATTCGGCGCGCAGCGGTTCGATCACCGTGGGCCGCACCAGGCGCTCGATGTACTCGCGGGGCGTGAAGTGGGCGCCCAGCCTCTGGCGATCGACGGTGGACAGCGCGCGTTCCAGCAGCGTGCCAAAGATGGCCGGTTCCACGTCGGACCAGTCGCACCGAGCCGCAGCCAGCAGGCGCTGCAGTTGGTCAACCGACAGCGGCAGCGCATGCACCTCGCGAAACAGGCCGCCGTTGAAGTGCCGGATCGGATAGGCGCCCCACTGGCCCCCGTGGTTCATGTTCTTCCACAGGGACTCGATGCCGGCGGGAAAGCGCTCGGGGTGGGGCAGCCACACGTCGTGCAGCGTGCGGGCGAACAACTGGTCTTCCAGCAGCCCCACGTCCTCGGCGAACATCGTGAACAGGCATCGCATCAGGAAGCGGGCAACGACTTCCGGGTCGTGGCCCTGCGCCTCGAGGCTTCTGGCCAGGTCGGCCAGGTGCGACGCGACCTCCTTGGTCACCCGGGCGGCCCGGCGGGACGGGTCCAGCGACCAGGGATCCGTGAAGATGGCGCGCAGTTCGTCGCGGACCTCGGGGCGTGCCAGGTCGGTCACCAGGATGCGGCGCCCCGCGGGGTACTGGCCGTAGCCTCCGTCGCCGAACCCGGACCAGACCTCGAAGCAGTAGCCCGCGTCGCAGGTGATGACGAACGGGGGGCGCCCCTCGGGCAGATTGATCGCGTACCGGCGGGCCTGCACGAACGCCCGTTCCATCAGTGCCTGCCACTGGGTGGACTTGCGGCGCACGCTCGTGGTTGCCGTGTCCCCGTCCGCGGCCTGCTTGTTCTCGATGACGAAGCAGCCGCGCTTGTACAGGTCGATGTACTGGTTCGTTTCGCCGCCGTCGGGATGGGGAATCTTGACCGGCTTTTCGAAACGGTAGTCCTCGAAGTCGGGGCCCGACACCCGCGGACGCTCCAACGCCAACAGGTCGCACAGATCGATGATGAACGCCTGGGCATTGGCGCGCTCGGCGCCTGGACTGCCGTTCCAGCGTTCCAGGAACTCGTCGATCTTCGACATCGCGAACCTCGTCGGCGCAGGGACACGGTCACGAACTGGTTCCCGGCGAAGGTACCATCGGCCGGCCCAGGGGGGCAAGGCCGCCCCGCCACCCGGCAGATCAAACCATCAACGCTTGAAGATTCGTGTCCAGGTTTCCGTACGGCAGATACGCCACCTGCCGGCGACCAAACGGTGGATGGCCCTACGAATCGGGCGGCCCCTGGACTGGCAGGGTGCAGCTGCGCCCCACACCAGGCGGGCCGCCGGGTCGAGCGCAGCGGCCGGGCGCGCGCAGGTCCGCCTGCTGCCGGATTCCCGGGACACCTCTGGACATCCGCGTGATGCCCAGGTCGC
>JARKOL010000306.1 GCA_029975745.1 Myxococcota bacterium
CAGCACGAACGTGATATCGACACAGAACGCCAGGAACGGCAGCATGTCCGGCCGCAACTCCGGCATCATCGCATCACCTCCAGCAGCCTGCGCTCCATGCCCAGCTTGATCTCGTCACGTGCCGCCTCGGGGGACGTCAGAAACATGACGTGAACGTACAGGACCCTCCGGTCCGGCGAGACATCCAGCGCCAGCGACCCGGGCGTCAGCGAGATCAGGTTGGCCAGCAGCGTGATCTCGGCATCGGTGTGGGCATCCAGCGGCACCGCCACGATCCCGGGCCGCGCCAGGATCGTCGGCGTCAGCACGTCGTAGGCGACCTTCACGCTGGAGCGAACCAGCTCCGACACGAAGAACACGAACAATCCCAATGCCTTCCAGATACGCAGAAAATAGCGACTGTCGCGGTACAAGGGCCGGGTGATCAGCAGCACCAGGTAGCCCAGCACGAAGCCCACCACCAGGCCGGTCAGGCTGAACATGCCGCTGATCGCCGCCCAGACGATCGCCAGGAACAGGTTCAGGGCGAACAGGTTCATGGCGCCCTCCCCAGTACCGCCGCGATATAGGCGTCACGGGACAGCAGTTCGCCGGCCGCGCGGGCGCCCAGTTCCATCAGGGGTGCCCCCCACAGACCGATCGCCACCGTCAGCATGGCCAGCGCGACCACCGGTCCGTACAGGGCCACGACCATCCCGGGGGTCGAGGCGGTCGGCACCAGCGGCGGCGCGGCCTCGGGCCGGGGCTTCCAGAACGCCTCCAGCCAGATCTTGGACATCGAGAACAGCGTCAACAGGCCCACAGCCAGGGCCACCGCGACAATCCACCAGACGCCGGCCTCCAGACCGGCCCGAATCAGGATCAACTTCGCCCAGAACCCCGACAGCGGCGGCACGCCGGCCAGGGACATCGCCGGCACCATGAACAGCACCGCCAGGAAGGGCGCCGCGCGATAGAGCCCACCGATGTCGCGAATCTCGGCGGTCCCGGCCCGCCGGGCAACCAGGCCGGCAACCAGGAACAGGTTCGTCTTCACCAGGATGTGGTGGATCACGTAGAAGACGCTGCCGGCCAGCGCCAGGGGGGTGAACAGCGCCAGCCCCATGACCATGTACCCGATCTGGCTGACGATGTGGAACGACAGGATGCGGCGCACCTCGTAGTGGGCCGCCGCCCCCAGCACGCCGGTGACCATCGTGGCCGCCGCCACGTACAGCAGCAGCGTGTGCGTGTACCCGACGTCGTGCGTGAAGATCAGCGTGAAGGTCCGGATCAACGCATAGACCCCCACCTTGGTCAGCAGGCCCGCGAACAGCGCCGACACGCTGACCGCCGGCGTGTGGTAGGACGCGGGTAGCCAGAAGAACAGGGGAAAGATCGCCGCCTTGATGCCGAAGGCGACCAGGAACAGCACCGCGACCGCGGTCAGCAGACCGGCATTGGCGACCTGGGGCACGCGCACGGCCAGGTCCGCCATGTTCAGCGTACCGGTCATGCCGTACAGGATGCCGACCGCGATCAGGAAGGTGACCGTCGAGACCAGGTTGATGGCGGCGTACTTGATGGCGCCGTCGATCTGGGCGCGATCCCGCCCCAGGGCCAGCAGCACGAACGACGACGACAGCATCACCTCGAACCAGACGTACAGATTGAACAGATCGCCGGTCAGGAACGAGCCCGAGACCCCCGTCAGCAGGACGTGGTACAACGGGTAGAACCCGTGCCGCTGGCGGTCGCAATCGACGTCCCCGACGCTGTAGACCGCGACGGCCAGACCGATGATCGCGGCGATCAACACCATCGCCGCGCCCAGGTGGTCCGCGACCAGCGTGATGCCGAAGGGCGCCGGCCAGTTCCCGATCTGGACCGCCAGGATCCCCCCGGTGACGACCTGGGCCAGCAGGCCTACTGCCGTGGCCAGGTGAACGGCGGACCCGGCCACCCCCAGCCATCGCTGGACCCCGGGATGGCGCCAGACGGCAAGCGTCAGCACCGCGGTGGCCATGGGGACGACGATGGGCAGCACCAGCAACGCCGTCATCGGCATCCGCTCCTTGCCTCGCCCTGGACCTCGGGCGGGAGAATCCTCTGGCCGGGCAACGGGGGTTCGGCGACGCGCATCCGATCGCTATCGACCGTGCCCAGTTCCAGGTAGCCGCGATAGACCAGCACCAGCGCGAACGCCAACAGGCCGAAGCTGATCACGATGGCGGTCAGAATCAGGGCCTGGGGCACCGGATTCGCGAAGGGCACCTCGGGGAGCACGCCCCCCGGCGGCACCAGGGGCGGCCGGGTCTCGGTCAGGCGCCCCGCCACGAAGATCAAAAGGTTGGCGGTGTTGCTGAGGAGGATCAGCCCCAGCAGCATGCGGACGACGTGACGACTGAGCAGCAGATAGACGCTGGCCGCGCCCATCAGGCCCGTCACGAATGCCAGCAGGACCTCCACCTACTCGTCCTCCTCCTGAAGCGCCTGCACGATCGTCAGCACCGATCCGATCACGACCAGATAGACCCCGATGTCGAAGAACAACGGACTGCCAACGCTGCCGCCCGGCGACCACAGGCTGGCCAGGAACGCCCCGCCGCCCGCGAACCCCAGCAGTCCGGAGACCAGCGCAAGGCCCAGCCCCGCGGCGACCGTCGTCCGGGGCACGACCCACATCAGGCGCCGCATCGCGCGGGGACCGTGGGACAGTGAATGCAGCGCGAAGGCGGTCGAGGCGATCAGGCCGCCGATGAACCCCCCGCCGGGCTCGTTGTGCCCGCGGAACAGAATGAACACCGAGAACAGCACCATCAGCCCCAGCAGGACGGTGGTCGCGGCACGCAGGATGAGCGACTTGATCATCGGGCACCTCGCCGCATTCGCAGCAGGCTGAACGCGCCCAGGCCCGCGATGGACACGACCAGGATCTCGCCCAGGGTGTCGAGCGCCCGGAAATCAACCAGGATCACGTTGACCACGTTGCGACCGTGCCCCTTCGGAACCGAAAGGCGGGCGAATTCGTCCCCCAGGAATGGGTCGAACGGCAGCGCGATCAGGGCCAACGTGATCGCCGTGATCAGGGCGCCGAATCCCAGGGCCACGACGGCGTTGAAGACGCGCTCGCGCCCCAGCGACGCGCGGAACGGAGTCAGTCGCGGCAGTCGGAACAGCACCAGCGCCACGATGATCACGATCAGGGTCTCGACCATCAACTGGGTGATCGCGACGTCCGGCGCGCCGAACAGCAGGAAGATCAGGGCAATCGCCAGGCCCACCACCCCCAGGGCGAGAATGGCGGTCGTGGCGGTGTGGGCCAGCAGGGTGGTCGCCACCGCGGCGACGATCAGACCCGCGAGGATCCAGTGGGCCAGGGTCGCATCCGGAAGGGGGATCGCGGCAACCAGCCCGCCCCGGAACACCAGGGTCAGTCCGACCGCCAGCGTCACGAAGGCCAGCGTGGTCCGCAGGTAGGTCCGCAGGTAGCCGCCCTGGATGGCCCGGGTCTGCCACTCGGCCACCTGGACCAGCCCGACAAGGCCACGATCCCAGCCGCGGTCGGAATCGAAACGCAGCCAGGTGCCCAGGCGGTCGAAGCCGGCCTTGACTCGGGACCATGCCGAGAACACGGCAACGCCCAGCGCCACGGTGACGGCACTGAGCAGCAGGGCCGGGTCCAGGCCCTTCCAAAGATGCAGGGTGACGGCCTGGGGCCGCCCGACAATCGACGACACGGCCGGCGACACGAACCAATCGCCGGCCAGGCCGTGGAACACCCCGAATGCGAGCCCCAGCGCCCCCAGCAGCGCCGGGCCCAGCCACAGCGACACCGGAGCCTCGTGCGGCGCGCGCGGGGTCGCGACCTGCGCGCCGAAGAACGGCTTGACGAACACCAGCCCGGCCGCGGTCAGCAGCAGCGCGTTGACCGCCACCATGACTCCGGCGATCCCCTGACCGTACGCCTGGGACCCCAGCGCCCCGGTGTACAGTTCCTCCTTCCCGATGAACCCCAGGAAGGGCGGCAGTCCGGCGTTGGACAGCGCCGCCAGCCCGACGGCGACGGCGGTGATCGGCATCAGGGAGCGCAGGCCGCCCAGACTGGACAGTTCACGCGTGCCGGTCTCGTGGTCCACCGCCCCGGCCCCCATGAACAAGGCGCCCTTGTATAGCGAGTGTGCGAACAGCGTCACCACGAATGCCTGGAGCGCCTGGGCCGTGCCCAGCCCCGCCAGCAGCACCAGTTGGCCCAGCGCGGCAACGGTCGTGTACGCCAGGATTCGCTTCAGATCCGTCTGGCGAACGGCAAGGATGCCGCCCAGCAGCGCGGTGGCCCCGCCGAAGCCCACCAGGGTCCAGATCCAGGCCTCGGTGCCCCCCAGGATGGGATGCAGGCGGGCCACCAGATAGACGCCGGCCTTGACCATCGTCGCCGAGTGCAGGTAGGCGCTGACGGGGGTGGGCGCATCCATGGCGTTCGGCAGCCAGAAGTGGAACGGGAACTGGGCCGACTTCGTGAACGCCCCCAGCAGGACCAGGGCCAGGACGGCCGTGTAGGCGGGGTGCTCGCGGAAACGGTCGCCCAGCAGCAGCAGTTCCGACAGTTCGTGGGTGCCCCCGATGGACGCCATCAGCAGCAGACCGGCCAGCAAGGCCAGACCGCCCCCCCCGGTGACCAGCAGGGCTTGCAGCGCCGACCGGCGCGATCGGGCGTCCTCGTGGTCGAACCCGATCAGCAGGAACGAGGTCACGCTGGTCAGTTCCCAGAACACGAACAGCGTGACCACGTTGTCCGCCAGCACCAGCCCCAGCATCGACCCCATGAACGCGCTCATGAACGCCAGGAACCGCCCCAGTCGGGGATCACCCTTCAGGTAGCCGCCGGAATAGACGACGACCAGGGCTCCGATGCCCAGGATCAGGACCGAGAACAGCAGCGCCAGGCCGTCCAGCCGAAAGGACAGGAAGACGTCGAGCGCGGGAATCCAGGGCAGCGACTCGCGAAGAACCGGCTGGTCCAGCCCCCCGGTTGCCAGCGTTACCAGCCAGGCCGTCGCCGACGCCGGCAGCAGCGCCAGGATCCAGCCGGCTCGAAGGGGCATCCGGCGCCCGATAATCGGCGCCAGAAACGACTGGGCGAAGACGCTGGCCACCAGGGCGAACAAGGCCTTGAACCCCCCGAAAATCGACCCCGACGATCGATACCATGGACGCGTTCCTGGTTCAATGCCGACGCGGTGCGGACGGCGCCAATGCTTGCCGATGCACAGGAGATGGGACTACGATCACCCGGCGGACGGGAGGCGGGATTGGACACGCTCGGCATCGATGTGGGATCGGTCAGCGTCAAGGCCGTGATCCTGTCCGATGGGGGGGAGGTCCGATTCGCGTTCTGGCGCCGCACGCACGGCCGTCCCCTGGACGCCGTGGCCGCGCTGATGGGCGACGCAGCTCGCGCACTGGGGGCGGATGCGCCCATCGTTGCGACGGCGGTCACGGGATCGGGCAAGGGCCTGCTGGCCGAGGCCGTCGAGGCGCGAGCCGTCAACGAGATCGTCGCCCACGCCACGGGGGCCTGGACGCTGCACCCCGAGGTCCGCAGCATCATCGAGATCGGCGGCCAGGATTCGAAGTTCGTCCGGATCGACCGGGACCCGACGGGGCGCCCCTTCGTCGGGGAGCACGCCTTCAACGAGTTGTGCGCCGCGGGCACCGGCGCCTTCCTGGACCAGATGGCCGAGCGGCTGGGGATGCCCATCGAGACGTTCTCGCAGGCGGCCGCCGACGCGCCCCGCCCGGCCCGCGTCGCGGGACGCTGCTCGGTGTTCGCCAAGACCGACCTGATCCACTTGCAGCAGCGAGCCTGCCCCCCGGGCGAGATTGTTGCCGGCGTCTGCTTCGCCCTGGCGCGAACCTTCCTGGCCAGTCTGTGTCACGGACGTCCGCCCCGGACGCCGGTGCTGTTCCAGGGCGGCGTGGCGGCGAACGCGGGGGTGGTCCGGGCGTTTCGCGAACTGCTGGGAGCGGCCGGGGCGGACCTGATCGTGCCGGAACACCACAAGGTCATGGGGGCCTACGGCGCGGCGCTGGCCGCACGGGACGTCCCCTGGCCCCATGCGCGAACGCTGGCGGACGTGGCGGCCCGGATGCCGACGTCGGTGACCGACGCCCAGGATGGTCTGGGGCCGGAACCCCTGGGGCGATTCGCGTCCCTGTTCCAGACGCCCAGCCCGCACGGGCCCGGCGCCGGATCGGCTGGGCATTCCGACGACACCACCGATGCCTGGCTGGGCATCGACGTCGGTTCGGTCAGCACCAAGGCCGTGGTCATCGACGCCCAGGATCGGGTGCGGGCCTCCAGCTACCTGCCGACGGCGGGGCGACCGACCGAAGCGATTCGCCAGACGATGGCGGCACTGGCTGCCGACCTGGGAAGCGACATCCGGATCCGACGGTCCGCGACCACCGGTTCGGGCCGACACCTGGCCCGAAACCTGATCGGCGCCGACGAGGTCATCGACGAGATTACGGCCCAGGCCCGGGCGGCGACCTGGTTCGCGCCCGACGCGGACACGGTGTTCGAGATCGGCGGCCAGGATGCCAAATACATGGGGCTGGCGGGCGGCCGCCTGGCACGATTCCAGATGAACCGGGCCTGCGCGGCGGGAACCGGCGCATTCCTGGAGGAGCAGTCGGGCCGGCTGGGTATCGACGTGCGTCGGGACTTCGCGACGCTGGCCCTGGAATCGTCGAGTCCCGTCCGCCTGGGCAGCCGATGCACGGTGTTCATGGATTCCGACCTGGTCCATCACCTCCAGCACGGGGCCTCGCTGCCGGACCTGTGCGCCGGACTGGCGTATGCCGTCGCGCGAAACTACCTGGACAAGGTCGTGGGCTCGCGCCCCATCGGGCAGCGAATCCTGTTCCAGGGCGGCGTCGCCCGCAACGATGCGGTTCGCGCGGCCTTGGCCGGGCTGCTGGGGCGCGAGATCCGGGTGCCTCCCCACCCCGAGGTTTCCGGGGCGTTCGGCGCGGCCCTGATCGCACGCGAGCCGCCGGGGATCCAGCGCGACGCGCCGGCGTCGGAAGCGCCCGCGTTCCAAGGGTTCCAGGCCGTGGAGTCCCCGATCGACATCCGCACGTTCGACTGTCGATCCTGCGAAAACCACTGCGAGATCCAACAGATCGAACACGGTTCGCAGCAGCGGACCTATTTCGGCTCGGTGTGCGGCAGGTTCGAGCAGGGCCGCGAGGCCCCGCTGCCCGCGAACGACGCGTTCAGCGAACGCGAACACCTGCGCGACGCCTGCGCCCAGGCGGATCCGCTTCCCGGGGTGCCCCACAGGGGACCGATCGGATTCCCGATGGCGCTCAGTCTGGTGGACCACCTGCCCTTCTGGCGGACGTTCCTGGTCTCGCTGGGATTCGACGTGACGCAGTCCGGGCCCACCGATCGGCACAAGGCGGCGCTGGGGCTGGCGCGCGTGCCCGAGGAGTTCTGCCAGCCGGTCAAGGTGCTGTTCGGCCACGTCCATCACCTGATCGAGATCGGCGCGACGCGCCTGTTCGTGCCCCACCTGCGGATGATGCGCCCCGCGGCGGACACCGCGAACCGCTACGCGTGCCCCTACACCCAGGGCGCCCCGTACGTCGTCCGCGCCCATCTGGCGGACGCCGCGCCCCACGCCCAGGTCCTGGCCCTGGAGTTTCCGGTCCCGGGCGAGGAGGCGGCCTGGACGGCGGAGGTGGCTCGGACGCTGGGTGTGCCCAAGGGGGAGGTGCGGGAGGCATATCGGCGTGCCTCGGACGCGCAGAAGCGCTTCGTCGAGGGCTGCCGAGCCGCCGGAAGCCGCCTGCTGGCGGACCTGGCCGCCCGGGGACAGCCGGGAGCGGTGCTGTTGGGACGCCCCTACAACACCTCGGATCGGTGCATGAACCTGAACCTGGCGCGCCGTCTGGCCGGGATGGGAATCGCGCCCATTCCCCACGACTTCCTGCCGCTCCAGACCGAGGCGCTGCCCGACTACTGGGCCCGGGTCCGGTGGGGATTCGGGCGCGAACAGCTGCAGGCCGCCCGCCTGGTGCGCAGGACGCCGAACCTGGCCGCGGTCATCGTCACGAACTTCGGCTGCGGACCGGACGCCTTCGTCGATCAGTACCTCGAGGACGAACTGGCCGACACGCCCCACCTGGTGCTGGAGTTCGACGACCACCAGGCCGAGGCGGGCCTGGTGACGCGGCTGGAGGCCTTCGCCCGACACGTCCAGGCCGAGACCCGGGGAACACCCGCCGGCCGCACCGAGCGCCGCCGTGGCGCGCCCCCCGGCACCCCGACAAGACCGCTGCGCGAGTACACCTACTGGGTCCCGTACGTGTCGGACCACGCCCGCGCGTTCGTCGGCGCCCTGCATTCGGTGGGCTGCCGCGCCGTCCTGCTGCCGCCGACCGACGACGCGTCCTGGCAGTTGGGCCTGCAGCACGCCTACGGACGCGAGTGCCACCCCTACGTCGCGCTTCTGGGCGACCTGCTGAAGGCCTCGCGACGGCCGGACTTCGTCCCGGACGAGGCCTGCTACTACGGGCCCTCGTATTTCGGGCCGTGCCTGCTGCCCCAGTACATGGTCGCCATGAAACTGGTGCTGGACCGGTTCGGGCTGGGGGACGTGTCCCTGATCAACATCGCGGACCCGCCGACGATGGCCCCCTTGGGCCGCGACTACGTGGCCCGCCTGGGCCTGGGCATCTACGCGATCGACCGGTTGTACAAGTGGAAGGTCGAATCCGAGCCCTACGAGCAGGCGCCGGGCTCGGTGGCGGCCGCCTACGCCCAGGCGCTGGACCGGATCGAGGACGGGCTGGCGCGACGGCGGTTCTGGAAGGCGCTGCCCGAGGCCGCGGCCTTCCTGCGGGCGGTCCCGACCCGACCGGATCCCGCGCCTCGTCAACGCATCGGCGTCATCGGCGACGCCTATACCCGAATCAACGCCCACGCGAACGATCGGTTGTACGACCGGCTGGGCGACATGGGATTCGAGGTGTGGCCGTCGTGCTCGCTGATCGACGTGTCGCTGCTTGGGGCCGAGCAGGTGCATGCCGAACTGGCTCGCCGGGGCCGCCCGGTGGCGGGACGCCTTGCGCGCACCGCGATCCCGGGGGTGGCCCTGCTGCGGGCCCGAATCGATCGCCACTTCCCGGAGGCCATCCGGACACCCCAGGAGCGGCAGTTCCCCGACGTATCGCGCGTGGCCGACACGTACGCCAGCCACTGGATCGACAAGGCGCTGTCCCTGAACCTGAGCCGGGTCGAGGAATTGCACCAGGCGGGCGCGGCGGGCGTCGTGAACGCGATGTGCCACAACTGCATGCTGGGCACCGTGACGGCGGCGCTGCTGCCCCGGATGCGACGCGACTATCCGGGGCTGGCCACCTGCACCCTGGTGTACGAGGGGCTCCAGTCGATCCACAACATCAACCGGCTGGAGGCGTTCGCGGATCAGGTGCGATCCCTGCCGCGCGCACCGGAGCGGGGCGCCGGCGCCCCGACCACCGCGGCCGACGGAATCACCAGCGCGTTGGACACAGGCCGTAGGTGAACGGATCGCCGCCGTAGAATCGCCGCAGCACGTCGTACAGTTCGGGCATCTCCTGCTGCAGCGAGGCGGGCCGCTCGAAGAACGCCTCGGTGGCCACCGCGAAGAACTCGGCCGCGTTGGTGGCCCCGTAAGACCGCAGCAGCGCCGGGTCGATCGCGCCCGCGCGCAACCGCTCGAAGTGCGCGACCATCACGCGGGCCCAGGGGCCGTAGTCCTCGCGTTCGCGCAGGAACGGCGTCCCGTTGAAACTGCCCGCGTCGCGGTCCAGGACATGGGCGAACTCGTGAACCGCGGTGTCGTGGCCGTCGCATGGATTCGCCAGGCCCGCCAGCACCGCGGGCCAGGACAGCACGACCGTCCCCCAGCGATGGGCCTCGCCCAGGATCGCGCCCTTGCTGCCGTCCTTGTGCCGGTACACGTACGGATAGACGACGATCTCGGTCAGTCGGTCCAGGTACGACAGATCCAGCCGCAGCACCAGCCGACAGGCCGCCCCGGCGATGACCACCTTCACTTCGTCGGTGATGGCCATGCCCGCCGCCGGGATCCAGTGCTTCTCGGCGACGAAGACCTGGACCATGCGCTCGTAGCGGTCGCGCCAGTCCTCGGGCATCCGGTCGTAGCAGGCCAGGTGCCGCCGCAGGTGGTCCCGCCACGCCTGGGGAAACGGCCGGTGACGCAGGCGCCAGCGCCGCAATGCCTTGAACGGTCCAATCATCGCGTCACGGTACACGAAATCGAATCCCGGAGCCAGCCAGCGGGTGGCGTCGGAATCCCGCCAACCGCGGACCCGGGCGAGCCCGGTGAATTGACCTCCCCGGAGGGTTCAACTAGCATCCAGAAGCCAGTCCGGACGGACTCGACGCTTTCCGTGGGGGCGAGCCATGGACGAAGCCAGCCAATCCCCCCGCCCAGGCAGGATCCGAAGAACCCTGGCATTCGCGGCGCGGGCCCTCCCCTACTGCGTCAGCCTGGTGATGCTGACCGCGATCTTCCAGTACCTGGACGGATTCGGGGAGTTGACGAGGACCCGCTGGGAACTGATTGCCATCGCGCTGCTGATCTCCGGGCTTCTGAACATCGGCCTGGCTTCGTTCAAGTTGTGGCTGGTGCTTCGGTCGCTTGGGATACCGGCGTCCCCGCGCCGAACCCTGCGTTTGGTCCTGGGGCTGCTGTCCCTGACCTTCTTCGTGCCGGGTCAACCCCTCCAGATGCTCGTGTACGGAATGGGCCTGAGGGAAAGCGAGAAACTGGAAACGACCGCGGCGTTCGAGGTCGTGGTCTACGACCGCTACATCAGCCTGCTGGGACTGCTGGTGCTGATCGGGACCGGATGGTTTTTGCTGCCGCCCGACCATGTCCTGGCCATGACCTGGATCCCGATCGTGGCACTGTTGGGATTGGCAACCTACTGGATGGGAGGACTGGGGCGGGCCATCGTCCAGCGCCTGCCGAGGCTCCGGGATCGGTTGCTGCTGCCGAACCGAACGATTCCGATTCAGCGAAAGCTGGTACTGCTGGCCACGGCCGTCCTGTGCCAGAGTTCGGACATCGTCATCATGTGGCTGGCCCTGATGGCCCTGGGCACCGACCTGCCCTTCAGAACGGTTTATGCCGTGTTTCCCGTGGCGATGCTGCTCTCGCTGATGCCCCTGAGCATCAGCGGCATGGGGATTCGCGAGCCCCTCGGTGCCGTGTTCCTGGCGACCTGGGTTGCCGCCGACACGACCCTTCGTTCAGGCCTGATCGTCGATGCGGTCGAGTACGTCTTCCCGGCCCTGGTTGGCCTGGTCGCGCTGCCCAGCCTGCTGAAGACGCTGCGCCCTCTGCGCGGCCTGACTTCAACCGGCGATCAGCGTTGGAAATCAATCCGATACCACTCCAAGGGGTAGTCTTCGGCAACCGGGATCTCCCCCGCGTAGGAAGCCGCATCGACGTAGATCCGTTCCAGCAGAGTGAGGTCTGCGAACTGCTTCAGGGTCTTGACGACCGCGACGCAGTCGGGGTGGCCCCTGGTCCAGCTCATGGGCGACTCGCCCGATTCGCGCTCGCGCGTGTTCCAGCACCCCGTTCCCAGGAACAGGTAGTTGTCGTTCCGGGGGTCCACCCGCCACAACTCCTCGAACGAAAGCCACACGTGTTCCTTTCCAACCAGGCGGGACAACCCCCTTCCGGGAAGAACGAGCCCCGCCTCTCGCATCGAGGAATCGTTGAGCTGCGCGACGATACGGCTGCCGTCCGGCAGGCCGGCCACGCGCTTCGCCAGAAGGTCGTACTCGACAGCGTGGGGCCATTCCTCTTCCAGGATATCTTCCTGTGCCAGCAGCAGTCCTCCCAGGACCGCCGCCGTCGCCAACCCCGAGGCCAGCGGAGCGAATCGCCCGGGCAGCCGCCTGAACAGCCTGGTGGCCAGTTGGTACGACAGCACGCCAAGCAGCATCTTCCGGAACACCAGCGCGACCAGCACGTAGCGGTGGCTGGTCACCGACTCGATGACACACTGGCCCAGTGATGTCATCGACGACGCCAGGAACAGCCACACCAGCGCCCTGTTGTGACGGATGCTCCGCCGCAGGAAGCCCCAGCCGACAAACAGGATTCCCCCAATTATCGGCGACAAGATGGTCAGCAGGTCGGAGTACGCAAAGGCAGGAAACGCCAGGTAGAAGAAGGGATTCACCCCAACCCAATGCGAGACCCCCGGTGTCCGCAACTCCATGCACGTCCCGTACAACGCCACCGCGGACAGCGCCAGGAACAGGAGGACCGACAACAGGAGCACCATCGGCCTGGGCACGCGCCATCGATGGCCCAGCGCGACGGGAAGAAGGAGCAGCGGGATCAGGCCGAAGACGCCGTCCGGGCGCAGATCGACCATGCATGCCGCGGTGGCAGCGGCGGCAAGGAAGCTCCAGTTCCTTCCTTCCCGGTGCCACTGCGTCAGATGCACGGCCGCCGCCACCAGAAAGTACAGCAGGAGTATGTGCTTCGAGGTGCTGGCGGAAAACAGGATCAGCACCGCGCTGGTGGCCATCCCCAGAATGCCCGCAGCCACGCTGCCGAATTCCTCGAACAAGGCGTCCAGCAACGCAAGCGCAGGCACGACCAGAAGCAGCACCACGCCACGGTTCACCGCTGCCAGTAGGTCGACGTCCCAGGGGCGCGGAAGCATCTGCAGGACGGACTGCCAAACCATGCTGTAGCGCCCAATGCCGGGACGATTCAGAAACGCGATCATGTTGACCTGGAGGTCGCCCAGGAATGGATCGACCCGCGTCTGCTGCAGGGCAAGCAACCCCGTGGCGCATGCCGCGAGGATCAGAAGTGGGACGCGACGGGGACTGCGCCACAGGATCACCCCGCTCCAGGCCAGCGAACCGAACAACAAGAACAGCACCAATCCCGGATACACGAACCGAAGGGCCAGCGACTGGATTCGCTTGAAGACCTTGTCCGTCGGCGGCGGCGCCACGGCCGGGACGGCCTCCGGGGGATCTGCGAAGTTCGACGGGACCTGCCAAAGATCCGTCCAGTCGTTCGCCACGACCGACGAAGCGGCCACGATGCCAAGAACCTCCGCCTCCTCGGCCGTCGTGGTGCCCGAAGCACGCCACTGGATCGAGAAGTGTGCCGAGTGCAGCGCCTCCTCGATGCCCGGGGGGCCAAGACGCAATTCGACGATCTTGTCCCCGGAGCGCAGCAGGAAGGTGATCGTGTCCCTGCCGACCAGAACCCCGCTCAGATCCCAGTCCGGCCCCAGAAGGTCCGTGTCGATGAGGGCGACGATCTCCTCGTCCCGTTGGGTCTGGATCACCGGAGCCTTGGCGAGATCCGAGGGGTCCGCCCGCACCTCGCGGCATCCGCCGTGCGCCAGCAGAACCAGGCACATGGACAGGAAGAAGGGGGACCGCAGCATTCGCCGTTCCTGCACCTGGCCTCCGTGGCGTTGGCGCGGATTCTAGCATGAACGGGCCAGGCGACGTATGATGCGGTGGCTCCACTGGCCAGGCGCCTTGCATGCGGATCCTTCTGATCAACCCGCCCGACGAGACGCGCGCAACGCTGGGCCCTGGAACCGCGTTCATCCAGCACTACGAGCCGCTGGGCCTGCTGTACGTCGCCGCGGTGCTGCAACAAGGCGGCCACCAGGTCACGGTCCTGGACGCGGCGCGCCACGAACTCGACGTGGCAGCCGTCGTTCGGCACGTTGCGAAACAGGTCCCGGACGCGGTCGGGCTGAGCACACTGACCTGCTCGGGTGCCCAGGTCATGCGCATCGGCCGCCAGATCAAGCAGGCACATCCCGGAACCTTTGTCATGCTGGGAAACATCCATGCGTCGGTCTTTGCCCAGGAATACCTGCAAGCGGGCGCCTGCGATGTCGTCGTTCACGGGGAAGGCGAATGGATCGCGCTGGATCTGATGGACCAGTTGTCGAAGGGGCGGGAATGGCGCCACACCGGCGGGATATCGCACCTGAGCGCCGACGGGCACGTGGTCCGAAACGGCCCCCATGACCGCCCCGTGGACCTGTCCGAACTGCCGCTGCCCGCACGGGATCTGTTGGACCGCAGCCTGTACGGGAGGTCCAGCGTCAGCAACCAGCACTTCGTCCCCGGCGAGGGCGCGGTCGCCAAGTCGATGATGACGTCCCGCGGGTGCCGTTGCCACTGCACGTTCTGCGCCGTCTGCGGCGAGGGACGGCCGCGTTACGCCCCGGCGGCGCAGGTGGTCGACGAGATGGCGGTGCTGGAACGGGACTACCAGGCAGCCTACATCTATATCCAGGACTCGATGTTCCTGGGCGACCGGGAGCGGACCTTCGCGATCTGCCGAATGATTCGCGAACGGGGGCTTCGCGTGCGTTGGGGATGCGATGCCCACGTCGGCAACATCGATCCCGAAGTGGTTCGCCAGATCGCTTCCGCCAACTGCTACGAGTTGTCCCTGGGGATCGAATCCGGGACCCAGCGCATCCTGAACGCGATTCGCAAGGGGACCACCCTGGACGGAATCCGGAAGGCCGTCGAGACCGTCAAGCGGCACTCGCGCATCCGAGTCGAGGGGCTGTTCATTCTGGGCCTGCCGGGCGAGACTCCGGAGGACTGCCTGGAAACCATTCGCTTTGCACGGTCGCTGCCCCTGGACATGGCCCAGTTCAGCGTGTTCACGCCCTACCCGGGCAGCGAGAACTTCCAGCGACTTGCCGCAGCGGGGGAACTGGACACGGGCCGCCGCCCGGACGGCACCGTGGACGTGTCGGTTTGGTCCCGCTACACGTCCTACCCGTGTTTCGGGGAGGTCGCGCCCATCTGGGTGCCCCCCTCGATGACGACGAACACCCTGCGGGCCCTTCAGAAGAAGGCCCTGCGCGATTTCTACCTGCGACCGCGGATGGTCTGGGACCAGGCCCGGCGGCTGCGCCTGGGCAGCCTGCGAGCGCTTCTGCGCGCCGCGTGGAAGGGCATGCGATAGCCCCCATCCATGAACGACAGGGGAAGCATGATTCCGACGACACCGTGGCGCCTGGGGGCGCGGTTCCTGATCCCGTTCGCCCTCGTGGGCCTGATGGCCTGCCAGCCCCGGAGTTCCGCGACGCCGGACACCGCCGAGGACGCACCGCGGACGCCCGATATCCCGGAGGTCACGGCCCCGGACCACGTCGCGCGCTTTCCCGCCACCCTGCCCTTCCAGGTCGAGCGAGCCCACCCGATCGGCGAGGCTCCCTCGGCCACCGAGGTCGAGGCGTTCACGCGACGCATGGCCGGGTTCTTTTTCGATACCGACTACTTCCGCTGGCTGCGCCGGCTGTGCCACGGCCTGGCCGAGGACAATCCCTGGGACCAGCCCCCGTACATGATCCTGTGGGCCGCCCCCGTCGCGGTCCGGCAGGGCGACGTCGTCACCTTCCGACACGTCACGGGTGCCGACAACGTGCTGGCGCACGTCGGCCGGGTCATCGGCCCCATCGTCAGCGCGTACCTGATGGGCGCGGGGGACGCCGCGCAACAGGCCGCCCTGCGCCAGATGGTTTTGGGAATCATCCGCGGCGTGTCGGCCATGTACGACGGCAGCATCTGGGCCGAGGAGGACCCGGTCGTCCCCACCATCATGGCCCGCGCCATCTTCCACCGGAACCACGCCTGGACGCTGGACGGGGGGCGCAAGGCCGCGGTGGACTACGAGCCGGTTCGACACCAGGTGTTCGAGCGCCGCCACGACACGCTGCACAACCCCCAGAATCCGACCTGGGGCGACATCTGGGTGCGCACGAAGCGATCGAAGGACGACTTCCCCTGGCTCTATCGACTGCACGTTCACCTGGCGCGCCTGCTGTGGACAGTCGAGGACCCCCAGATCCGCGAGGCGGCGCTGAAGCTTCACGACCAGATCCGGGCATTCGCGCAGGACATCGTCGATCACGGCTACATCATCCGGGCCAAGGCGCAGGGCGGCGAGGTCTTCATTCCGTACATCGAGGGCACCGAAACCGTGGACGACTTCGCCAGCATGGTCGAATACGAGGAGTACGTCCCCAACGCCGAGTGCAACGCCAAATTGGCCGTCGCGCTGATCGCGACCGGCGAGCCCCTGGGCAACGATTGCGACGACGGAATCTCGGAGATCTACGAAGAGGTCTCGCTGATCCGCTACTACGGACACACCTGGATGCAATGGGGATTCCACGTCGGCGCCATCGTCACGGCCATCCTGTACGATGCGCCCGG
>JARKOL010000316.1 GCA_029975745.1 Myxococcota bacterium
CGACCTGGGCATCACGCGGATGTCCAGTGGTGTCCCGGGAATCCGGCAGCAGGCGGACCTGCGCGCGCCCGGCCGCTGCGCTCGACCCGGCGGCCCGCCAGGGGTGGGGCGCAGCTACACCGTGCCAGTCCAGGGGCCGCACGATTCGTGGGGCCGGGCAGCCGGGGGGCTCGTTCAGGGACCGGCGTCGTCCGCGCGGGGCCGTCCGCATCGTGGCCGCCTTCGACCGCGAACAGAGCAAGGGGCCTTGACCTGGGTTGGCCGTCGCGGATTGGCGTTCGCGGGCTTCAGGGGGTCAGGACCACCCGGCCGTTGGCCGTGCCCGTCTGGAGGTACGAAAGGGCCTGGCGAACCTCCGCCAGGGGGAACACGCGGTCCACGTGGGGCCGCAGACGCCCCGCCTCGGCAAGGCCTCGCAGGTACTCCATTTCGGCGACCTTGTCCGGCATCTTGAAGTCCGGTCGGGGCAGGTTGTGGTCCAGGACGGCCAGCGCCATCAGACCGAACATGCGCGGCAGGACCCCCAGAACCTTGTGCATGCCGCGGCCAAAGTGGTCGTGCCCCACGATGACCCAGATCCCCCGTGGCGCGAGCACCCTCTTGACCTCGCGACGTGCGTGGTTTCCCGGAACGTCGAGGACCAGGTCGAACGACTCGCCGCAGCGGGTGAAGTCCTGGGCCCGATAGTCGATGGTCCGTTGGACGCCCAGGTCACGCAGCCACTCCAGGCGGTCCGCGGCGTCCACGGCGACGACCGAACACCCTTCCGCCAGCGCCATCTGGACGGCCAGGCTTCCCACGCCCCCCGCGGCGCCGTTGACCAGGACGCGGCTGCCGGGCTTGAGCCTGCCCATGTGTCGCAGGTTCAGCGAGGCGATGAGTCCCGCGGTGGGAAGGCAGGCGGCCTCGATCATGGTCAGACCGGGCGGCTTGAGGGCCAGGCCGGACTCCGGGACGCAGGCCCATTCGGCGAAGGCGCCCCCGTTCACCCACTGCATGCCGCGGATCGTCTCGCCAAGGACCGGATCGCCGGGCTTGAAGCGGGTGACCCGGCTTCCGACGGCCTCGACGATGCCGGCGAGGTCGGTGCCGGGAACCGGGTTCCTGGGGCGTCGAAGGCCCGCTCCCATCAGCCGGAGGACCCAGGGGAGCCCGGTGACGACATGCCAGACGTCCGGGTGCAGAGAGGCGGCGGCCACCTTCACCAGCACCTCGTCGGCCGCCGGGACCGGCCGGGGTCGCTCGGCCACCTCCAGATCCGCGGCCGAGCCGTATCGCGATTGCACAACGGCGAGCATCGTGGTCACCCCCTTCCACCCGGCGGAACGCCCCGCCGGCCGGGAACGTACGGGAAGCCCGGCTGCCCGGTCGTCGGGTCACGCCGCTGCACTCGGGCCGACATTCGGTGCCTTGGGGGAATCGGTCACTGCCCCCCGTCCGGCATCTCGTCCAGCCGGGCCAGCCGATAACTGACGCTGCGCCCGCCTGCCGGGTTCCGCAGCAGAACGCCCCGCTCCAGCAGTTCCCGGATGTCCCGCAGGGCGGTGTCCTGGGAGCACTTCGCCATCGTCGCGTACTTGGACGTGGTCAGGAACCCCTGGAAGTCGTCCAACATTCGGTTGACGACCTGCTGCTGGCGCGCGTTGACCGGCCGTTCGCGGATGCGATCCCAGATCGCCGCCTTGTGCAGCACGGCGGCCAGCGTCCGATCCGCGCCCTCGATGGCACGGTCCAGGCATCCCAGGAACCACTCCAGCCAGGCCGTGACGTCCAGGTCGCCGCGCTGCGTCGACTCCAGCGCGTGGTAGTAGCCCTTGCGTTCCGCCTCGATCCGGGTGGACATGCTGTAGAAACGCTCGTGGGTCCCGTCCGCCAGGGCCAGCATCCGGTCCGCGATGGCGCGCGCAATCCGGCCGTTGCCGTCCTCGAAGGGATGGATCGTCACGAACCACAGGTGCGCGATCCCGGCGACGATCACCGGGTCGACCTCCCCGGGCGCGTCGATCCAGTCCAGGAAACGGCCCATCTCGGCATCGATGCGATCGCCTGCGGGCGCCTCGAAATGCACCCGTTCGCGGCCCGCGGGCCCCGAAACCACCTGCATCGTCCCGCCCTCAGTGGGTCGCCAGGCACCGACCGTGATCCGGCGCAGGCCGCTGCGCCCGGCGGGAAACAGCGCCGCGTGCCAGCCAAACAGGCGTTCGCGTGTCAGGGGGGCGCCCGCCCGCTGCGTCGCGTCCAGCATGACATCGACGAACCCGTCCACGGCGCGCCCGGCGCGCGGCAGTCCGGCGGTGTCCAGGCCCAGCCGCCGGGCGATCGACGAGCGCACCTCGTCGGGCGG
Organism: Myxococcota bacterium; assembly: GCA_029975745.1. Classification (GTDB taxonomy): domain Bacteria; phylum Myxococcota_A; class UBA9042; order DTJE01; family DTJE01; genus DUVQ01. Next base: position 2,345 of record JARKOL010000316.1, read on the forward strand.
CAGGATCTCGCCTTCGATGGCCGAGGACTTCACCACGTCGCTGGTCAACGTGACCAGGTTCGCTTCCCTGCGCAGGTCGAATCCCAGGCTCTGGACGCGCCCCAGAAGCCGGCCCTGGCGATGGCGCACCGCCGCGAGCAGGGTGGCCAACGCGCCCGCATCCCATCGGAAGCGGGGCCAATCGGGTCGTTCGTGGATGAACACGGCCATTCACCGCAGCTCCTGCGGCGATTATAACCGCAATCGCCGCAAGGGGAGCAATGGTGCAATTCGAAGACAATCCGGTTGACGGCCTCCAGCCCGAGGGAGTAGCGTCAGCCTCGACTCCTTCAGCGAGCATCCGATGTCGAAGACGTTTGTCGCACTGGCTGTCCTGATGACCGCGGGGGTGGCCCAGGCCCTCCCCTTCGAAGCCGCGTACCAGCCGGACAGCAGGTTCTTCTATCGGTTCAAGAACGAGTTCGAAAACGACGAGACCGAAGGCCCCAGAAAACGCAGCGGCAAGATCGATTGCACGGTCGTTTCGGCCGGCCGGTTCGATGCCGAACCGCTGTTCTCGATGCGGTGCTC
>JARKOL010000404.1 GCA_029975745.1 Myxococcota bacterium
TCCGGACGCGATGCCTACCTGCTGCTGTTCCTCGTCGCGGCCCTGGTCGGCGGCCTGCCCGTACTGATGAGCCTCCTGGGCGTGTTGTCCCTTGGGGTGGCCATCCTGCTGTTCCTGCACATCGTGGTGTTCCGCGCACCCTGGTAGGAGTCCCATGGCCGAATCCCCCCGCAGGTCCCTGGTCTCGTCATCCAAGCCCCTGTGGACCAAGGTCTGGCGATTCGCCTTCGTCGGCCTGGCCCTGGTCGGGCTGTACTTCCTGTTGAACCATATCGGCTGGGACGTGATCCGCGGCCATGCATCGCACCTGGGCTGGGGGGCGGCACTGGCCCTGTTCGCGATGGGAGTGGCCGAGGCCGCCGTCGATTCGTTGGCGCTGCGCCGCGGCTTCTCGCAGCCGATCTCGGTGCCCTACCTGTACGTCGTGAACCAGGCCGGCGCGCTGCTGAACCGGTTCATCCCGCTGGAGTCCGGCGAGGTGCTCAAGGGCGCGCTGATCGCCCGTCGCGTCCCGACCCAGGCCGCCATCTCGGGGACGATTCTGTACAACTACCTGTTCAAGTTGGCCAAACCCATAGCCTGCATGATCGCGCTGGCCGCGGCGCTCGCGTTCGGCTCGGACACGGTGCGCCGCCTGGCCTGGTACATCCTGCCGGCCGCCATGCTTTCCTTCCTGCCCTACATCGGACTGAAGGTCCTGATCCATTTCGGGGTCGGGCGCGTGTTCGTGCGCCTGCTGCGACTGGTCGGCCTGGGGCGCAAGGATCCGGACGCCTGGGTCCGCGGCGCCCGTCAGGTGGACGATCTGGTCCAGGGATTCTGGCGCGACCGCCGCGGCGACTACCTGGCCGTCCTGGGGCTTCAGGTCGGGGGTCGCCTGTTCTCGTGGGCGTCCTGGTACCTGGTGGTCACCCTGATCGACCGGGCGTACGACCTGCCGGCCTCGGGCCTGATCTGGACCGCGACCATCCTGATGGGCTACATCGTGGGAGCCCTGCCCTCGCGCCTGGGCACCACCGAGGCTGGTGGGTGGGCCGTCTTCAAGGTGCTGGACATGGACCCGGCGGTCGGTCTGACGACCACGGGCATCATGACGCTGCGGGCCATCGCCGTGAACGGGCTGTCGGCCCTGGGCCTGGTGTTCTTCGACACGCGACGCCGAAACGACGAAGTCTCGGAGTTGACGCCGTAGGTCCACGGATTTCGCTTGACAGGCCGCGCCCCAACCGTACAGTCTCCATGGCTAGTGCTCGAGCAACCGCCATGGATCGCGTTCAGCACCCCCGTCGCCGGGACGAACCGGCCGCCGCGCGAGTGCTCTACATTCATCCCCACGGACATCTGAACGATCTGGTGATTCCCGCTGGAGCGATCAGCGTGATGAACGCCATCGACGGCCCGCGTCTGGGACGCTACGCCTTCGAGGTCACGGACCAGGAGATCGCCGAGGCCGGTGTGATCGCCCTCGACCTCCACTGGTCCTGCGGCATCACCGGGTTCGAGCCGATGGTCGCGCGAATCCGCGCCGTCAACCCCAAGGCGGTGCTGGTCGTGGGTGGCATCACTGCCGGTCTCGCGCCCAGGACGATCCTTGCGCGCTACCCGGTGGACTACGTGATCCAGGGCGACGCCGAAGCCGCGTTCGCCGACCTGGTCGCGGCTGTCCGGCAAGGCAGGACGCCGGATGGCATCCCGAACGTCCACGGTCAGGCGGACGGCCCCGGCCATCACCGCCGGATCAGTCGCACGGCTTTCGACCGAACGGACTGCCTGACGATCGACTGGTTTCCCACCTACAAGAAGCTGTCCGGACTTCAGGCCGCCGCCTTCGGAGTGGGGCGTACCGTCCCCATCGTGCGCGGCTGCCGGATGCGGTGCCCCCATTGCTATGGGTCGTACGCCTCAACGTTTGGTCGCGGCACGCTGACACGCTCGCCAGCGTCCTTTCGCGCCCTGATGGTGCGGGCCGAACAGGAACGGGTTGAGGGGCTGCGGCTGATTCTCGGCAAACCCTCGTCCGCCACGCTCTCCCGCCTCCTGGGGGCCCTTCGGGGACTGCGGCTGTCCCGCATGCCTTCGGCGGTCGGCGTCTTTCTCTGTTCTCCCCCAAGCCTGGACGACCTGGCCATTCTTGAACAGGCGCTTCCGACCGGAGTCCACCTGTCATTGGTTCCACCGAACGAACACCAACCTACGCTGTCCGACCGGCAGATGACCCGGGAACTTGCCCTGTGGGAACAAGTGGCGTCCATGGTCGCCGGATCACGGACCCTCCGGATGGATATCTGGACCGACGCCGAATCCGGAGTGGCGGCCCCCTCACGTCGCTTGCAGAAGATCGGCGGCACCAACGCCCAGTTGAGCCGCTCCACGGTCTGGCACATGCCCCGAATCGTCGATCGGCCCGGCAATCCTGGGTGGGATGAGGTCCGCAAGGCAGTGCTGCCCATCTGGACCTTCTACGCCTCCAAGTTGTTGTCCCCTTCGCTGGCGGACCTTCTGGCGCCCTACCATCTCCTGGACGAGCTGGAGGACCCTCCACCGCAGGTACACCCGCCACCCGGCCTCCTGGAGGTGGTCCACCAGGAACTCGTTTCACAGTGGCGTGCAACCCACCTGCCCACGCTCCCGAACCAGACCTGGTGGGCGCTGCCCGTGTCGTTGACCGGGGCCCTGGAACCCGGAGACTCACGAAACGGAGTGAGAACCCTGGGACACCTGGGACTGGGCCGCCTGGGTACGACGGCTCGCCCCCTGCCCTGCGGCCCCAGAAGGATGACCACGACCATCGACGACCGCGGCGTCCGCCTGTCCGCGCCGCTCGATCCGCTTGGGGACGGCATGGCGCTGCTGCCGGCGCCCTCCGCGGACGAACCGCCCGATGAAGTCTGGGTGCGGCAGCTCCTGGAGCGCGGCGTCTGCATCCTGGACCTGCGTCGCGGGAATCCGCCGATTCCATCGTCGGTGCCCGGCGGACGGTTCGAGGTCGTGCTGCGCGTCCAGGACGCTCGAGTCGCGGCCCTCGACTCGGACGGCAACATCCTGGTGGCGGGCCGGTCCGATCTCAACTACTTCCGCAAGCCCGTCGCCTCTTCGCACCTGCCGTCTTCCGACCAAACCCACGCGGTTCGCCGTGGCGAGCATGCCCAAAGTACCGAGATCTGAAGCCCCCAATCGCCCCCGCTCAGGGTTCCGAAGCCACCAGCGATGCCCCCGAGACGACCTGGTAGTCCCGCACGGTACGCCCCGTCTCGATCGCCTGGCCCGAGGCACGCACGCGCAGATGCCCTTCCAGGAAGGTCCGCGGCGCCGGCACCTTCAGCCCGGTTCGCACCGTGGCGGTCCACCGGAAGGTCCGACCGTCGGGCGCCGACTTCCTCCAGTCGGGCGTCACTTCCAGGGACAGGATGACCCGATAGTCCCGCTGATCGACCACGCGCCCCCCGGAGACCAGGGGCTCGAACGCGACCCCGTCCTCGGACGCCTCGATCACGACCTCGGGCCGATCGATCCAGGGGTCCCCCCCCAGCCACGAGAACGAGAGCACATCCCCCGCCACCGCCTGGGCGGGCAGGTCCACGACAATCGTCCCGGACTGCACGGCCACGGCCGGCGTGTAGGGCACCGACGGACCGGGAGCCCACCCGGGCGCCGCAGTGGGGATGAACGGCAGCGGCGCATCGCGATCCGCCAGCAACCCCGCGACGGCCACCGCGTTCCGGACGACCCATTCGCCCTGGCGCGGCCCCCAGAAGGCCATCGACGCCTCGTACCCCCCGCCGGCATGATCGTCCGGCATCATCAGGTAGCCGATGTAGTCCTGGGCATACCCCAGCACCCAGGCCCTTTCGGGGCCGTCGCGATCGCGCGCTCCGGTTCCCCCAGGCCGCATGCCGTCGATCACCAGCTCGGCCAGGGGCGTGTGGGGTTCGCCAGGCAGCGTCGCCGCGACCAGGTTTCCCAGCCGCCATGCGGTGAACCGGGTTGCCTCGGGCAGCCAGCCGGCCTCGATGTCCAGACACTGGTCCATCTGGGGCGGCGTGTCCGAACAAATCGATCCGCCGCCGCCGCAAAGCAGCGCGCCGTTCGGGTAGTCCCACTCGCCTGGGGCGTAGCCCATCTGATCCCAGGACGTCGGCGCCAGCACCGACACGATGTCCAGCGCGGGCTCGACCATCGGCTCGAACTCCTGGTCCCAGGCCGCCAGGATCGTCTCGCCGGCAAGGCGTCCCAACGCCTCCAGCCGGTCCAGCGCCGGGTCCTCGGCAGCGGGCCCGGGCGCGTCGGCGAACAGCGCCCGCGGATCCGTCGGCGACACGTCGCCCGTCCACGACTGGGTGAACATCACCAGCGGCGCACCGGGCAGCATTTCCTCGACCTTCAGTTCCACCGACCGGGGCGCATCCCCGCTGACCATCCCGCTGGCCCACCCGTACACGGTCCCGTGCAGGGCGTAGTTGATCACCACGGCCCGCGTCCGGGGCGCGTCGTCGTCCTGGGTATCGAAACGCAGGACCCCCATCGTGTCGTTGACGTGGGGCGGGTTTTCGCAGCGCCGATCCGCGTGGATCCGCCCCTCGGTCAGCGTCGCCAGCGACGCCTGGACCGGTTCGGCGGGCGTCGTCATCGAATGCACGACCGCATCCACGATCGCGCCGGCGATGCCCTGGAACACTTCCTCTTCGTAGCTGTCCGCGAACACGATCCCCAGCGGCGTGTCCAGGTAGCGCGCGGGGCCCAGGTGCGTGTGGTTCGCCAGCAGCACCAGACGGTCCGCGATATCCGCGCCGGTGCGTCGGTGGACCTCGCGCGTGACGAACGCGAACACGTTGCCGAACGGCGCGATCAGGTCGGTCTGGACCAGGACCAGCCGACTCTCGCCCCGCATCAGGTGCAGAACCTGGACGCGCGGCGGGTGCAACTGGCGGGTCGTCGCCATGAAGAACTCGGCAAAGGGACTCTTGGGCGAGCCGACCGGAGGCGTCTGGCCGTATCCGGCGGTGGGAATCCCGATCGGAACCGGCAGGTCGCGCCGATCCGTCGCCAGCCGCAAGCGTTCATCCGGAGCGACCCAGGCCGGCTCGGGCGGCACCAGAACCTCGGGCACGTCCTCGCCGGCGTCCCCGGGAACGTCCCCCGCCACGTCGTCCGCGACGTCCGGGGCGGCCTCATCGACCCCGTCCTGGCCGCCGATGTCCGCCTGGATGTCCCCGACCAGAACGTCGGCGTCCGTCGGCGCATCGGCCGGCACATCGAATCCCGCGTCCCCCGGCGAATCGACGTCCGTCCCGGGAGTCCCGGACCCGCAACCGATGGACAAGGCCGCCCATGCCGCCAGGAGACCCCCGAAACGTCGTCCCGTGCCACTGCGCGTCACCATGCGCCTCCCGGCCGGAACGAAGACGTCCCGGCACCACTCCAGATCGCGACGGCATCTTACCAGATGCGCGACCCGATTCCCGGTCGTCAGGGCCGGGCGCCCCGCGCGAACCCTCGCAGGACGACGCCCCGGGCTCGACAAGCCGCCAGAATCCGGCGGAAAAGACGAATCCGATGAATGAACGGCTAGCGGGGGTCCAGGATCTCGATCGGGGGCATCGGCTTGCCTTCCAGGTACTCCAGGCTGGCGCCACCGCCGGTCGAGATGTGGGTCATCCGCTCGTCCAGGCCCATCTGCTCGACCGCCGCCGCCGAATCGCCGCCCCCGATCACGCTGACCGCGCCACCGGCCGTGGCGGCCGCCAGCGCCTCGGCCACGGCGCGCGTGCCGACCGCGAAGTCCGGCTTCTCGAACACGCCCATCGGACCGTTCCACACGATCGTCCCGGCCGCCACGATCTGGGCGCCGAAGGCCGCGACGGTGGCCGGACCAATGTCCATGCCCAGCAGGCCCTCGGGAATATCGACGCCCGTCACCGGCATCGGCTTGCCCGCCGCGAAGTCATCCGTCGCAACGTGGTCGATGGGCAGCAGGATCTTGTCGCCCGCGCGGGCCAGCAGGGCCTTCATCTCCTCGACCTGGTCCTCCTCGCACCGGCTGTTGCCGATCGCCACACCCTTGGCCTTCAGCAGGGTGTAGGCCATCGCGCCGCCGATCAGGATGCGGTCCACCTGGTCCAGCAGCTTCGCGATCAGCTTGATCTTGTCCGACACCTTCGCGCCGCCCAGGATCGCCACGAACGGACGCTTGGGGTTCGCGACCGCCTCGTGCAGATAGCGAATCTCCTTCTCGACCAGATAGCCGGCCACCGCGGGTCCGCCCTTCGCCTGGACGGCCTTCGCCACACCGTACATCGACGCGTGCTTCCTGTGGCACGTGCCGAAGGCGTCATTCACATAGACCTCGCCCAGCTTCGCCAGGCCGGCGACGAACGCGTCCAGCACCTGCTGCTGCTCGGGGGTCAGCTTCTTGTCGGGATTCTTCTTGGCCTTGTCCGCGATCGTCTCGCCCTGGGCGAACCGAACGTTTTCCAGCAGCAGCACGTCGCCGGGCTGCATCGCGGCGACCGCCGCCTCGGCCTCGGGCCCGATGACCGACTGGGGTCCCACCTGGACCGGGCGCCCCAGCAGCGCCGCCAGACGATCCGCGGCGGGCTGGATCGAGTACTCGGCCTCGAACCCCTTGCCTTCCGGACGCCCCAGATGGCTCATCAGCACCAGCTTCGCCCCCTGCTCCAGGACGCTGCGAATGCTGGGCAGCGCCTGGACGATGCGGCGATCATTCGTGATCTTGCCGTCCTTCAGGGGCACGTTGAAGTCCACGCGCATCAGCACGGTCTTGCCGCCAACGTTCACGTCGGCCAGGGTCTTGGTCGCCATGGTCGTTCTCCTTGTTCCAGAGGGATCGGCCGGGCGTCCGCCCCGCCGGGGATTCCTGCCGCCGGGATCATGCGTCGGATGGCCCCGGGGTTCAAGGGGCGAACCGGATGGAAATCATGCAACGCGTCACGTTTTCGCGGAGTCGCGTCATCCCGCGGACGCCCTGCGGTCATGCCGGCCCCAGCCCCTGCCCCGGTCCGAGGCCTTTCGCGTCCCTTCGCGTCCTTGACGGATCAACGCGGATCCGGTAGGTTGCGCCGCTGGTTTCCGTCGCCGAGCATCAGGACGCGATCCATGACCGATCCGAACGAAATGGACCCCGGGAAAGCCCCCGAGCGCTGGGAACGCATCGTCAGCTACGGTGTCGGGACCGATGGCCGAATCCAGGCCGTCCAGGACGATGGATTCGTCGCCAGCAACATGGTCCACAGCGAGGCGTGGAACGACATCCACCACCGGGTTTCGCAGGCCCGCGCCGGCGTCGAGGCCGGCACCCTCAGCCCCATTGCCTACTACATGGAACTGAACCTGCTGGACTCCCGCCTGCTGGCCCGCTACGTCGGGCTGTGGCACTGGCGTGTCCGGCGCCACCACCGAGCCGACGTGTTCGCGCGCCTCCCGGAGGGCCTGCTGCGCAAGTACGCATGGGTCTTCCGGCTTTCGTCGGTCGAGGCCCTGCGAACGCTTCCCGAGAACGACCCGATGCCGTCGCGAGCCCGGCCCGGCCAGGCTCCCGACACCGCCGCACCGGCAGACGAGGACTGATGGTAATCCCGTTCAAGCACCTGCAGGGAGCGCACTGCGAAACCGCGACGCTGGCCAGCCTGTTGACGCACCACGGCATGCCGATCCAGGAGCCCACCGTCTTCGGCATCGGCGCCGGATTCTTCTTCGCCTACCTGCCTAGCCCGTCCGTAGCAGATTACGAGGCTTTGCGCACAGCG
>JARKOL010000340.1 GCA_029975745.1 Myxococcota bacterium
CGCCCGACACGTTCATCACGCGGACGCCCTGGGTCACCCGGCCGATCAGCGAGATGTCCGACACCTTGACGCGGATCGTCGTGCCGCCGGAACTGGTCAGGATCAACTCGTCCTCGTCAGTGACCGACCGCATGCCGACGACGAAGCCGACCTTGGCATTGGCGCGCATCGCGAGGATGCCGGTCCCGCCGCGGCGCTGCACGCGATACTCGTCCGCCGCCGTGCGCTTGCCGTACCCCCGGTCCGTGACCGCCAGGATCTCGCGCCCCGCCGTCAGCACTTCCATGCCAACCACGGCGTCATTCGACTTCAGCGTCATGCCGCGCACGCCCCGCGTGTCGCGACCGATGCTGCGGACGTCCTCGATCGCGAACCGGATCGACTTGCCCTGGCGCGTGAACAGCAGCACATGGTCCTCGTCCGCCGCCAGTCGCACCGAGATCAGGTCGTCGTCCGGGTCCAGCCGGATCGCGTTCAGACCCGACGACCGGATGTTCTTGAACAGCACGACTTCCGTGCGCTTGACGACGCCCTTCTTCGTCGCGAAGACGAACGAGTGTCCCGGACCGAAGTCGGCCACGGGAAGAATCGCCCGCACGCGCTCGTCGCCGGCCAGGTTCAGCAGGTTGACCATCGCGCGGCCCTTCGACGTCCGCGATCCCTGGGGGATGTTGTACACGCGCACCCGGAAGGCACGTCCCTTGTCGGTGAAGAACAGCACCCAGGTGTGGGTCGAGGCCACGAACATGTCCGTGACGAAGTCCTCCTCGCGAGTGGCCATGCCGGACTTGCCCTTGCCGCCGCGCTTCTGGCTGCGATACACGGCGGTCGGCGTCCGCTTGATGAAGCCCTGGGCCGACACGGTCACGACCATGTCCTCGACCGGGATCAGATCCTCCAGGTCGATCTCGCCCTCGTCCTCGGTCATCTCGCTGCGGCGCGGGTCGCCGTACTTCGCCCGGATCTCCTCCAGTTCGGCGACGATCACGTCCATCAGCACCGCTTCGGACCCCAGGATCTCGCGCAGGCGCCCGATCAGGCGCCGGATCTCCTCCAGCTCCAGCAGGATCTTGTCGCGCTCCATCCGGGTCAGCCGCTCCAGGCGCAGGTCCAGGATGGCCTTGGCCTGGATCTCGGACAGCCCGAAGCGGTTCATCAGCGACGACCGCGCCTCCTCGGGGTTGCGCGACGCGCGGATCAGCGCGATCACCTCGTCCAGGTTGTCGATCGCGATCTGGTAGCCCAGCAGGATGTGCTCCCGCTCCTGGGCCTTGCGCAACTCGTACAGCGAGCGCCGCGTCACCACGTCCTTGCGGTGGTGGATGAACTCGTTCAGCGCCTCCTTCAGCGTCAGCAGCACCGGCCGCCCGCGCGAGATCGCCAGCATGATCACGTTGAAGGCGCTCTGCATCGGCGTCATCGTGTACAACTGGTTCAGGACGACCTGGGCGTCGGCGTCCTTCTTCAGCTCGATGACGATGCGCATCCCCTCGCGGTCCGACTCGTCCCGCATGTCGTGGATGCCCTCGATCCGCTTCTCCTTGTGCAACTCGGCGATCCGCTCCAGCAGCTTCGCCTTGTTGACCAGGTAGGGAATCTCGGTGACGACGATGGCGGTCCGCTCGCCCTTCTTCTCGCCTTCGATCTCGGCGCGCGCCTGCATCTTGATCGCGCCGCGCCCCGTTTCGTAGGCAGCGCGGATGCCCGCGGTGCCCAGGATCAGGCCCCCGGTCGGGAAGTCCGGTCCCGGGATGTGCTCCATCAGGTCCGCGACCGTCAGGTCCGGGTTCCGGATCAGGGCGATCGTGCCGTCGATGACCTCGGTCAGGTTGTGCGGCGGGATGTTCGTGGACATGCCGACCGCGATGCCGGCCGACCCGTTGATCAGCAACTGCGGAACCCGCGACGGCAACACCGACGGCTCGTCCAGCGAACCGTCGTAGTTGGGCACCATGTCGACGGTTTCCTTCTCGATGTCCGCCAGCATCTCTTCCGCGATGCGGGTCATGCGGACCTCGGTGTAGCGCATCGCCGCCGCGGCGTCGCCGTCCACCGAACCGAAGTTGCCCTGCCCATCGACCAGCAGGTACCGCATGGAGAAGTCCTGGGCCATGCGGACCATGGTGTCGTAGATCGCGGCGTCGCCGTGCGGGTGGTACTTGCCCATCACGTCGCCGACGATGCGCGCGCTCTTCTTGTAGGCGCTGTTGTGGAAGCTCTTCGTCTCGTGCATCGTGAACAGCACGCGACGGTGGACGGGCTTGAAGCCGTCCCGGGCATCGGGCAAGGCCCGCCCGATGATGACGCTCATCGCGTAGTCCATGTAGGACGAACGCATCTCGTCTTCGATGTTGATCGGCACGACCTGGGGGACGAATTCCTCGGCCATTTCCCACTCCCAAAACGCGGCCGGACCTTATCCCAAAGCCGGGAAAAATGCAATGGAGTCCGCGTCGATGAACCGGAATGAAGGTCGGGGACGAGCGAAAAGACCCCTACTCGGCGGCCTTGGCCTTGGCCTGGTCCAGCAGCTTCTTGACCAGGGCGTTGGCGGGCTCCATGGACAGTGCCTGGTTGTAGCGCGAGATCGCGGACTTGTAGTCGCCTTCGTTGTACGCGGCACGGCCGGCCTTGATCAGGTCGCCGACCTTGGCCTTGCGCTCCTCGTCGCTCATCTGCGGCCCTGCCGGCTTGGGCGCCGGCGCC
>JARKOL010000346.1 GCA_029975745.1 Myxococcota bacterium
GCCTCGTCGGCGTCGCAGGCGCGGCACCCGTTGAAGGGGTCGAATTCGCCCGTTTCCCAACAGGCGCCGTCGATGGCGCACCAGTCCGGATCGACCGGGAACGAACAGACGCCTTCGTCGCAGACGTCCTGGGTGCATCCCAGTCCGTCGAAGCACGTCGGCATCGTGCCGACGCACACCGAGGCGATGCACCGATCCTGGGTCGTGCAGGGGTCGTCGTCATCGCAAGGCGTCGTTTCGCTGGCCGCCGACCAGCCCTGCTGGTTCGAACGGGCGATGCACGTCTGGCAGATGTTGTCGGGATTGGCCTGGCCGTCGGGGATGCAGGCCCCATCGATTACGCAGTAGTCCGGGAGGATCGTGGTCGTGCATCCGCCCTGGCCGTTGCACTGCACCTGGGTGCATGGCAGATCGTTGGCGCACTGGTAGGGGGTGCCGACGCACACGCCGCCCGTACACTGGTCGGTGTGGGTGCAAGGGTTCCCATCGTTGCATGAGTCGCCGGCGGACTTGGGGGTCCACGCGCCGGTGGACTGGGTTGGCACGCACCATTGGCACGTGTTCGCGGGGTTCGGCTGGTTCACCGCCCAGCAGGCGTTGTCGATGGCGCAGAACCCGGGGGCCAGGTAGTGATCGCACCCGCCGTCCCCCCGGCACTGATCCTCGGTACAGGACAGCCCGTCGTCGCAGGAATAGGCCGTGCCCTGGCATGTTCCGTCCACGCAGGAATCGCTGTGGGTGCAGTCGATGTTGTCCGAGCAGACCGCGGTCGGGTCGTTCGACCAGCCGTTCGGGTTCGTTTCGTGGCGGCAGATCTGGCAGACGTTGAACACGTTGCGGTAGCCGTCGTTCCGGCACGTGGTGCCAATCAGGCACGTGCCTTCCTTCACCGGGAACAGGCACCCGCCCTGGCCGTCGCACACGTTGTCGGTGCAACTGTACGAATCCACGCAGGTATAGGCGGTTCCGGAGCACGCTCCCGACTTGCAGACGTCGTTCTTCGTGCATGCGGTCCCGTCGTCGCAGGGCGTGTTGTTGTCCTTCCAGAGGACCGGGCAGGTTCCGGTCTGCGGGTTGCAGGTCGAGGGCAGCTCGCACTGGCCGGGCTCCGGGCAGATGACGGGGGCATTGCCGACACAGACGCCCTCGAGGCACTGGTCCGTCAGGGTACACAGGTTGCCGTCGTTGCATCCGGTGCCGTCGAGCTTCCTGGGGTTGCTGCAAAGGCCGGTCGTCACGTTGCAGGTCCCGACGTCGTGGCACTGGCTGAGGGCGGTGCAGATCACCGGGTCCTCGCCGGTGCAACTGTTGTCGCGGCAGACGTCCCGCCGGGTGCATGCGTTCCGATCGTTGCAGGGCGCGCCTTCGGGCAGTACGCCGGCGGTGCATTCCCCGGTGGCCGGATCGCATGTGCCCGCGTCGCGGCAAGGGTCATCCACGGGGCAATCGACCCAGTCCGAGCCGGTGCAGACGCCGTCCTCGCAGCGGTCCTCCTGGGAGCACAGGTCGCCGTCGTCGCAAGGCGCACCGTCCGGCGCCGTCGGGTGGACGCAGACGCCGTCCTCGCAGCGGTCCAGCGTGCAGTCGTCCCCATCGTCGGCGCAGTCGGTGCCATCGTCCTTCGGGACGTCGATGCAGCCGCCCCGGCCGTCGCACGTGGACGACTCGAGGCACTCGGAGGCGACGCACTGGTACGGGACGCCGGCGCACTGCTTGCCGCTGCACGTGTCGCCGTGGGTGCAGGGATCCTCGTCGTCGCAGGCCAGGGCGTTCGCGACGTTCAGGCAGCCGACCGCCGGGTCGCACGAGTCGTCGGTACAAACGTTGTCGTCGTCGCAGTCGCGGGTCGTGCCGCGGCATTCGCCCTGGACGCACGCGTCATCGACGGTGCAGGCGTTGCCGTCGTTGCAGGGGCCTTCGATGGGGGTGTTCAGGCAACCGACGCCGGGGACGCAGGAGTCCTCGGTGCAGGCGTTGCCGTCGTCGCAGGCCCAGGCGCCCCCGCAGACGCCGTCGTTGCAGCGGTCGTTGTCGGTGCAGGGATCCTGGTCGTTGCAGACGGTGCCGGTCAGCTTGACGAACGTACAGCCGGACAGCGGGTCGCATCCGTCCTGGGTACACTCGTTCTCGTCGGCGCACACGAGGGCCGTGCCCTGACAAGTGCCCGTGGCGCAGGTGTCGTTCTCGGTGCAGGCATTGCCGTCGTCGCAGTCGCCCGTGTACGCCAGGTGCTGACAGCCGGTTCCGGGCACGCAGACGTCCAGGGTGCAGGGGTCATCGTCGTCGGGGCAGTTCACCGGGAGGCCCTCGCACAGCCCCTCGACGCAGACCGCGTCCCGGGTACACAGGGTGCCGTCGTCGCAGGGGGTCAGGTCGTCGGCCGTCTCGAGGACGCACAAACCGCGGTCGCACCTGGCGACCTCGCATGTCTCGGGGGACAGGATCTCCAGGCAGTCCTCGTCCAGCGTGCATTCCGGATCCCAGATGTCCGTGCCCGCGTCGTGGGTGTCCTCCAGGCCGGGATCGGACGGTCCCGGGTCCGTCGGTCCGAGGTCGGTGCCGGTCGCGTCGCTGCCGGAATCAGACTCGCCGGGATCTTCGGTCCCCGGGTCCTGATGGCCCGGGTCCTCGATGCCCGGATCCTCGATGCCGGGGTCCAACGGCCCGCTGTCCGGCGTTCCCGGATCCTGGCCCGGATCGGGACGGAAGGCATCGATTCCCGGGTCGGTGCCGCCGTCGTCCGGGCGTCCCGGGTCCGTGGTCACAGTGTCGATGCCCAGGTCGTCCTGGGGCCCCACGGGGCCGGAACCGCCGCCGCATGCGAGCCACAGGGCCGTCGTCCCGATAGCCACCCAACCGAACATCCTGCGCGCCATGGCTCACCTCAAGACAATGGAAACCGACCCTGCGGGTATCGCGTCCGCGAACGCGCGAATTCTACCTGATTCCCGCGCGGTTTCGTACCCTTGAAATCCGCCCCGAGGGGACTGGCGATCGGTCACGAGGATTGCTTGCGCGAACGTCCGACGGCGAGGCCCAGAATCAGGCTTCCGAAGACGGCGAGGGCGGCGAAGGACAGGCCCAGGTCCGCCAGCGTGGCGGCGCGAAGCAGCAGACCCCGCAGGATCTCGACGTAGTAGCGAACGGGGTTGATCCATGTCAGCGGCTGGAGCCACGGCGGCATGTTCTCGATCGGCGTCATCACGCCCGACAGCAGCATGGCGGGCATGATCGTCAGGAACCCCAGCAGGAAGGCCTGTTGCTGGTTCCTGCTGATCGTCGAAACGAACAGTCCCATGCCGATCGTGGACATCAGGTACAGCAGGGTGCCCAGGGCCAGCAGGCCCATCGAGCCCCGGGCCGGGACGTCGAAGACCCAGGTGCCGACGGACAGCACCAGCAGGACGTCGAATCCGCCCAGCACGATGAACGGCAGCAGCTTGCCCAGCAGCAGTTCCCAGGGGCGAACCGGCGTGACCATGACCTGTTCCAGGGTGCCCATCTCGCGCTCGCGCGACAGGCCCATCGCGGCGGCGATGGTCGTGACGACCAGCAGGATCAGAGCCGCCACCCCGGGCACCATGAACACGGGACTGCGCAGCGACGGGTTGTAATAGAAGCGCAGCACCGGGCGGATGGATGGGACCTGGACCTCGGCGCCCGAGAGGGCCCGCACGCGGGCCATTCGTTCCCTAAGCCACGGCAGCGAGGCCTGCTGGAAGTAGGCCGTGGACGCGTTCATCGCGAAGCGCCCCAGAACCGGGTCGGCGCCGTCCACCAGCACCTGGACCTCGACGGGGCGGTCGCCGGCCAGGTTGCGGGCCAGCCCGGGGGGCAGCACGACCACGGCCTGGGCGCGCCCGGCAAGGATGTCCTTTTCGGGAGCGCCGCAATCGGCGGCGGGGCCCAGCACCCGGAACGTGCCGTCGGCGCCAAGTCCCCGGATCAGTTCGCGACTCTGGGGCGTTGCGTCGAGGTCGCAGACCCGCGTATCGACATGGTCCACCTCGAAATCGACCGCGTTGCCGAATATCAGCAACTGGAGTGCCGGCGCGAGGACCAGCATCGCCAGCAGGCGCGGGTCGCGGGTGATCTGCCGGATCTCTTTTCGCAGCACCGCCAGCAGGGCCGGGGTCATGCCACCCTCCTGCCGAAGCGGCGGGTCGCCAGCGTCAGGACGATCCCGGTGAAGACTGCCATGCCGAGCAGGTCGGGCCAGACCTCGGCCAGACCGCCGCCCTTCAGCATGACCGACCGGATCAGATGCATGAAGTAGCGCGCCGGGAGCACGGCGGAGAGGGCCTGCAGGATCCAGGGCATTCCCGCAATCGGGATGATGAACCCCGACAGAAGCAGCGCCGGCAGCAGCGACGACAGCGCCCCCACCTGGGTCGCGAGCTGCTGGCTCCGGGTCACGACCGACACCAGAAGCCCCTGGGACAGCGCACCCAGCAGGAACAGCAGGGTGCCCAGCGCCAGGGTCGCGGGGCTGCCCCGCATGGGAATGTCGAACAGCGCCACGCCGATGGCGACGACCAGCAGCGCCTGGACGCCGCCCATCACCAGGTAGGGGCCCAGCTTGCCCAGGATGATTTCCAGGCGTCCGATGGGCGTGGCGAACAACTGTTCCATGTTGCCTCGTTCCCACTCCCGGGCGACGGTCAACGCGGTCAGAAGCACGCCGCAGATCGCCAGCACGTAGGCAATCAATCCGGGAACGAAGAAGACGGCGGAGCGCAGCGCCGGGTTGTACAGGGTGGTGACGCGGGCCGAAAGGGGGGGGCGAGGGTCCGTCGCCTGTCCGGCGGGGGCGGCGGCCTTCGCGGAAGCGTCCAGGAGCAGGCCGGTCAGGTTGCCCAGCACCGCCTGGGCCGCCGTGCCGTCGCTGCCATCGACCAGCACCTGGATGTCCGCCGGCTCCCCGCGCCGGATGCGGCGCGAGTAGTCGTCGGGAAGGACGATGGCCGCGCGGGCGTGCCCGGCCCGGAACAGTCCATCCGTCTGGTCGGCGTCGGTCGGGGTGGCCGCCACGACGAACTCGGGCGAGGCGTCGAGGGACTGGATCAGGGCGCGGGAGTCCGGGGATCGATCGTGATCGACGAC
>JARKOL010000350.1 GCA_029975745.1 Myxococcota bacterium
GGCGCCGGATCGTCGGCGAACACCAGCCAAGGGATCGGGTCGTCCCAATGCAGCACGGCGATGTCCGAGTACTGCCGAATGCGCGCCAGGAAGGTCGAGGCCCCGGCACGATCCTCCAGTTCCAAGGTGCAACCGGGATGACAAGACGGATCCTGGAGGTTGTGGCGCACCCGGAACTGCAGGAAACCCTGCAACGTGTTCGACGCGGCATCGAGGGTGTCGGCCGGCCCCATGTCGCCTGGCGCCGTACCGGAGTCCCCACCAGCATCCTCCACCACCCCGTCCCGGGCGACGACCGAGTCGGGTGCCGGCACGTCGCCCTCATCGGGGCGCGGCGGGTCTACAGCGCAGGCGGCCAGCCCCGTCAGCATGGCCAGGCTCGTCAACGAAGTGACTGCGCGCCGCAATGCGTGCCTCCCGTCATTCCTGAAGAGGATGGGACCGCCCCGCTCCCGGCCTACTGGGGCGCGATGACCGAGCAGGTGGCCGGGAACACCGCAGGCAGGCCGTCGGTCAGGTACGGGGACGAGCCGCCGCCACGATGGTCCTTGAAGAAACGGACCATCGCCGCGATGGGAATCTGGGGGTGGTTGGTGTGCCCGGCATCGTGCGGGCAGTCGATGACGGTGCGCCCCTTCGACTTCAGGTGCGGAAGCGCGTTCTGCGCCGCCTTCTCGAAATCGATGATGGTGATGCCCATCGAGCCGTACGTGTCGTTCTTGCCCCCGTGGGTCATGAACACCGTGCCGCTGCCGTTCGCCAGGGCGGCCCAACTCAGCGTCGCCATCCCCATGGTGTTGACCTCGGAAACCGTCTTGGCGTCGTTGAACCAGGCGCCCGACATGCTGAACACCGTGGGCAGCAGGTCCGGGTAGCGCGCGTGCAGCAGGTTCGAAAAGATCGCCCCGGCGCTGAATCCCAGCACGAACACGTTGTCGGTGTCCACGGTGACCGTGGTGCCCAGGCAGCCCAGGATCTCCTCGAACAGGCGGGCGTCCAGGTTCCCGTCACCCGAGGCGCTCTTCAGGATGTCCCACTCGATGCCCTTGTCGGTACCGTAGGGCATCAGCGCCAGGGACTTCGGGTAGATCAGCACGTACGGGAACGCGGCGTCGGCGTTCGGGTCGGGATTGAAGAACTTGCGGAAGTTGTCCACGTTGTCGCCCTGGCCGTGGTACACGAACAGGACCGCCACCGGCTTGTTGTCGGGGTTGGTCGGGAACCGGGCGTAGAAACTGCGGTTCTTTCCGGCCACGGTCCAGTTCTGGTTCCAGCCGTCCTTGACCGTTCCCGAACCGCACGTGAACGGCACGGGCGTGATCGGCACGTCGGGGTCGGCGGTGCCGGGATCCACCGGACCGGGATCCTGGGCCCCCACGTCGGCCGGCCCCGGGTCGCCCAACGGCCCTGGATCGTCCGCCACTTCGGTCCCGGCACCCGAATCCGCCGCCTGCCCGGGATCCGTCACGTTCCCGTCCCCAGGCAGGTCCGATGCGACATCCCCGGGCGCAGGCCGATCCTGCCAGACATCCTGGGACCCCGCGTCGGGGAGGTCCGCCCACGCCCCGTCATAACGGGCATCGCCGGCCCCGAATCCGTCCAGCGACGGATCGTCCGCGGCGTCGCATCCCGAGACACAGGCCCCGACCAGAAGGACCAGACACAGATGGCGCGCCATCCTCATGGGTTCACCCCCTGCCACGAACGCCTGAATGCCGCCAGATGTCATGGATTGCTGGCCCGCGGCCGGCCACGGCGAATTCTGGCACAAACCGGCAGGTTCATCCACAAGCGCGCCAGCAGCAGGAAGGAAAGCAGCAGCACCGTGGGAATCATGGCGGTCGTCGCGGCCCCGCCGGCCGCGCATCCGCCCTGGGAGGCGGAGGGACACGTGGCAACGTCGCCCCGACCGGCACCATCGTCCCCGTCCTGGGGCACATCGTCGCCCCCCACCGCGTCGGGCGGCACGGGCACTCCCGGCCCGGCCTCCCCGGGGCAGATCATCCGGTCGTTCGGATCCAGCGTCGGGTACGGCGCCAGCGACGACAGTACGACGCAGGCCTCCGACGAGTTCGGCTGGACATTGCCCGCCAGATCCACCGGGTGGGCCCGAACGCACCACTGGGTACACTCGTCCAGTTGCATCGGAAACCCCGGGATGCACCCCCCACCCCATCCGATCGGGTACCCGACCCGGTATCCTGGCCCGTTGGTCAACACGAACGGCACATCGACCAGCGGCGCGTCGAAGTCGTACGCCCCGTCCCCCCGACGCAGGAACACGCGTTCCACCCCGTTGTAGGGGGAATCCTGGTACGGGGTCGAGTAGCTGAACAGAACGTTCAACGCGTTCGAGCCCCCGCAACTGCTGTCGTTGGGCCAGTACAGCAGATCGGCCATGGCCACGCCCAGCAGCGTCCTGGGCGGGTCGTCGTCGATCTCGTCCGTCGTCATGAACTCGGACAGAAGCTGGGGCGTCGCGGAAGCGGAAGCCCGCCGCACCTGGTACGTTGCGCCGGCCTCCAGCAGGTTCGCCGGCTTCAGCCACCAGAAGCCGGGGCCGCCGGCAGGAGTGCCCGACGATTCCACGGTCATCGGGATCTGAACGTCCCCAGCGAACAACTGGATGGCATCGGGCACGTGCTCCGCCGTGACATAGTCGGCCACCACCCGCTCCCCGGTGGGATAGAACCAGCTTCCGCCCCCGGCGACGGGCAGATAGACGAAGACGCGGGCGTTGCGGGGAACCTGGCGGGATCCATGCATCGGCAGCACGTAGCCGTCGGGCGCGTCGCACGTGCAGGCGCCCGCCTGGGGAACCTGGACGAACAGGCCCAGGAGCAGCCCAGCCCCCCCCAGAATCAGGATTCGATGCAACTCGGGGATTCCTCGCAGCCTGCGCATCTGGAGCCTCCTTGAAGTCGTCCTCGCACATCATACGAGATCGACCCGGCCCCAGGCGCACGAATCCGGGCGACGTGTACCCGATTCAGGGACTCACACCCACTTGATCGAGCACCCCAACGCCGGACGCTGTTCCCCGGGCACCGGCCGCCCCTGGGCCAGCGCCCGCACCGCGTCACGAAGTTCCTGGCGCGTCACGCGGCCCGGGTCCTGCCAGTTGTCGTCCAGACGCCCGTGGTACACCAGCACCCCGTCCGCGTCGTACAGGAAGAACTCGGGCGTGCATACCGCTCCCAGGGACCGGGCAACGGACTGATCGACATCGACAAGATAGGGAAACGGGATGCCGCGCGTCCGGATCTCGGCCTGCATCGCCTGCGGCGAGTCCTCGGGATAGTCCGGATTCAGGTTGGGATTGATGGCCACCGTATGGATCCCCAGCGGCCGCGCCTCGTCGGCCAGCGCGATCAGGCGCCCCCACACCGCCTTGGCATAGGGGCAATGATTGCAGGTGACCGCCACCAGAAGCCCTCGTGCCCCGGCCAGTTCCGTCGATGCGAACGAGCGACCGAACGGGTCCGCCAACGTGAACGTCGGCAGCGACGCCCCCAATGCGCCGGGTCGTGATTCGGTCAATGCCATGCGAACCTCCGTCGAAGATGGTCCGTCACAAGGTGGGGCCAAGGTCGCGGGCGGTCAAGGCTCCCCGCGAGCCGACGCGGTCGGTTCCCGGATTCACGCCTCGGGATCGGACATCCGGGCCGCCTCGTCGTCGTGCGGCAGGCTGCCGCGAGGGGCTCGCAGGTAGGCGTAGGGCGTCAGGTGCAGCAGGTTCGAAACCCGGGACGTATAGATGTCCGCGTACTGCTCCATCTGGCGGGCCAGGCTGCTCTTGTCGTTGCCCGACCGCATCAGCAGGCCCCAGCGCCGGTTGTACAACCCCGTCGAGGCCTTCGCCAGGGGAACGATCCGGGCGTCCAGCGCCTCCAGGGCCTCCCGCAGTCGCCCCATTTCGCGATGCAGCGCGGCCGTGGCGTCCCTGCCCGACCCGCCGCCCTTGGAGGTCCGTTCCGCGGCATCGGCCTTGGCACGCAGCACCCCCAGCCGCGCGTGGGCGTACCGGTGCTCCAGGCGATCCTTTTCGGCCATCAGTTTCCCCAGTTGCGCCTCCTGTTCCCGGAAGTCGGCGACGGCCCGCAGTTCCTCCTCCAGTTCCCGCACGACCAGGCCGGTGCGCCAGCGCAGCACGTCCTTCGACACGTGGACGTCCACGAACAGGTGGTCGCCGATGTACAGGATATCCTCGCCGGAAACCCCCAGGCAGGCCTCGACCTGGCGGGCATCCCCCCCCACGAATCGCCCGGGGTCGGTCAGTGCCAGCACCGGCCGCAGCAACCCGTCCTCGTCCACCAGTTCGAACGCCGGCATCCGGCTGGTGAAGAAGCTGGGCTTGCGCGCCGAAACGATGACCATGTCGAACAGGTCGCGCCAGGTCCGCCCCGGCGGCATGAAGCGATCGAATGCGTACGCCATGATCGGGCGCGTGTAGGCCCAGTCGGAATTCGTGATCAGCAGCAGCTTCTTGCCGGCCGCCCGCTGGTCCATCAGCGCCTGGGGCAGGTCCGGGTCCAGATCGACGAAGCGGTCGGGATCGGCCAGGATGTCCGCCTTCAGCCGGCCCTCCATGTGCGCGAAGTCCAGCGTGTGACGGATCAGGTCGTACAGTTGCCGAAACCCCATCACCCCGCCCAGGCGCTGATCATCCAGGCGATCGACCAGTTGGGCGTACATGCAGCCCTCGGACAGGCCGAAGAACGTGTTCATGAACTCCCAGCGCGCATCCGCCAGATCGACGCGGGTGGTGCCGTAGACGCGACGCATCTGGTCGAACGGCAAGGGCTGCGTCCCGTGGTAGGCGTGCTTGACGGTCCCGAACCGGTTGGCCTTGACGATGTTGCCCAGTTCCTTGTCCACGATCAGGCCGCGCATGAACAGGTCCGGATCGAACTCCAGGTCCGCCACGGGCAACCCGGCCTCGGCCAGGCGCCAGCGCAGATGCTCGTAGGCCCGGCGCTCCCACTCGTCCACCCGGTAGTGAATCAGGGTGTAGTCCATGTCGAACCCGATGGCGCGAATGGCCCGCAGGTTCAGGGTGCGATTGCAATAGACCCGCCTCTCCGGCGGCGGGGGCAGGTCGCGTTGCCGAGGCATCGGTGGGCTCCGAAGGGGATGCCGCATCCTAGAACAACACCCGAACCGCGGCAACCTGACAAACCCGAACGAATTGCTTACACTCCCACCCGGTTCCATTCGGGAGACTCCCTTGTCCGCCAGGGATTTCGCGTCCGTTTCCGACACTGCCGCCCCCGTTCGCATCGAGGCGCCCAAGGTGCCCGGCGCCGGCCTTCGGGGCGGACCTTCCCGATCCTCGTGGCTTGCCCCCCTGGTCGCGTCCCTGGCGCTGCTGACCGCGTTCCCGGGACAGGCGGCGCCGGTGTTCGACCTGCCGGTGCGCGTCACCCAGCCCGACGGGACCGAACTGCGGCTGCTGGCCAGCGGGGACGAGTTCTCGAACCGGCTGCACGACGCACGCGGCTTCACGGTGGTCCGTCGCCCCGACGATGGCGTGCTGGTCTATGCCGCCCGGATGGGGGACCACCTGGTGCCCACGACGCTGGTGGTCGGCCGGGACGATCCGGTTGCCGGCGGCCTGCGGCCCGGCCTGGTCGAAGGCGCCCCGGTGATCGAGGCCCGCCGCATGATCCGGCAGCCCGTGGGCCCGGTTCGCGAACGCGCGGCCCCCCTGGCCGGCACCCTGAACAACCTGGTGCTGTTCATCCGGTTCGCGGACGAAAGCGAGTTCGTCGAGCCCCTGTCGATGTTCCAGACGATGTTCAACGACCTGGACGGGGCCCCCTCGTTGCGCGCCTACTACCGCGAGGTGTCCTACGGCCGCCTGGACGTCGAGACGCACTTCCTGCCGACCCCCCAGGACGGCGCCGTGGTCAGCTTCCAGTCCCCGTACCCGCGGGCCTACTACCGCCCCTACAACCGGTTCACGAACCCCACCGGGTACACGGACCAGTTCCAGGCCATCCAGCGCGAACAGTCCCTGGTCAAGCAGGCCCTGACCGAGGTCATGCACCAGATTCCGGAAGGGCTGGACCTGGATGGCGACAACGACGGCAACGTGGACAACGTGGTGGTGATCGTCAGCGGCGGTCCCGACGGCTGGTCCGACCTGCTGTGGCCGCACATGTCGCTGCTGCTGGCCGACGTCGTCACGATCGGCGACCTGATGGTCATGGCGTACAACTGGCTGATGGTCGATTTCCTGGACAAGGGCCGCGAGGTCGGCGTGCTGGCCCACGAGATGTTCCACACCCTGGGCGCGCCGGACCTGTACCACTACAACCACGACGGCCTGACGCCCATCGGCCCCTGGGACCTGATGGAGTGGGACGCCTCGACGCCCCAGCACACCAGCGCGTGGATGAAGCACCGCTATGGCCGCTGGATCGACCAGATTCCGGAAATCACCACCAGCGGTCGCTACACCTTGAACCCGCTGACCGAACCGACCGGCCAGGCCTACCGAATCTCGATCCCCGAGAACCCGCGCCAGTTCTTCGTGCTGGAGTACCGACGCGCCCACGGCCCCTACGAGTCCTCGCTGCCGGACTCGGGCCTGCTGGTGCATCGGATCGACTCGCGCCGCAGCGGCAACGCGTCCGGCCCACCCGACGAGGTCTACACTTTGCGCCCGGGGGGTCTTCCCAAGAAGACCGGCGAGATCCGCAACGCCGCCCTGTCCGCGGCCAGCGGTCGCACCTCCCTGAGCCTGGACACCGATCCCTTCCCGTTCCTGGCGGACGGCACCCGGATCGGCCTGCAGATCGACGACGTGTCCGAGGCCGGCGAAACCCTGTCGTTCTCGGTCTGCCTGCGGTTCCAGGCGTGCTGGAAGAAGAACTGCGGCGAGGACGGCTGCGGGGGCCTGTGCGGCACCTGCGATCCGGCCCAGGTCTGCGATGTGGGCGTGTGCAGCGAGCAGCAGGGATGCGCGACCTACGCCGCCTGCCTGGCGACGTGCGGCGATGACGCGGCCTGCCGGGACTGGTGTGGCCGGGTGCCGGTTGTCTGCGCCCCCGCGACGAAATGTCACGAGGAAGGCAGCTGCAATCTTGAAACCGGGGCGTGTGAATACCCGGTCATGGACGACGGCGAGCCCTGCGACGACGGCAACGCCTGCACACGCCTGGACGAGTGCCAGGCGGGCGCCTGCGTCGGGTCCGACCCGGTGTTGTGCCCCGAGGCCGAGACCTGCTGGTACGCCGGCACGTGCAGCCCCAGGACCGGCGAATGCACGGTCAAGGCGGCCCTGCGCGGCACCGAATGCGACGACGAAGACCCCTGCACGCGCAACGACGTCTGCAACGGCAAGGGAACCTGCGCCGGTACGGCCTACGATTGTCCGTCCCAGCCCTGCCGCACCGCGATCGGCTGCGACGGAGCGGGCGGCTGCCTGTACCAGGACGCCACCCCGGGCGATGCCTGCGACGACGCGGATCCCTGTACCGCCGATGACGTCTGCGACGCCTCCGGGGCATGTGCCGGCACCCCGTTCGCCTGCGAATCCACCCCGTGCGCAACGGCGCGCTGCGCAGACGGCGGCTGCGCGTTCGATCCGGTTCCCGAGGGCACGTCCTGCGACGATCGGGACCCCTGCACCCTGGACGATGCCTGCGATGGCCAGGGCACGTGCATCGGCACGCCCGACCCGATCTGCAACCCGGCCCCCGACGTCGTCGATCCGACGGACCCGGGAGGCTCCGACTCGGGGACGTCCCAACCGATCTCGCCCGCGTCCTCGTCGTGCTCCGGGGGCACCGGAACCGCCAGCCCCGCGGGCATCCTGCTGCTGACGCTGGGGATCGCCGTGACCCTGCTGGGCCGCCGCCGCGCACGCCGCACCGCCTGCTGACAGGGAAGCCCCGCTTCGGGGACTCGACCAATCCCGACAACCCTGCTATCTAGGGACGACGTTTGACGAGGCGCCCGAATGAAGCACAACACGATCGCGCTGATCCTGGGAGGCGGCCGCGGGTCCCGCCTGTACCCGCTGACGCTGGAACGTTCGAAGCCCGCCGTCGGCGTGGCCGGAAAGTACCGCCTGATCGACATCACGGTGTCGAACTGCATCCATTCGGGCATCCGGCGCATCTTCGTCATCACCCAGTTCCTGTCGGCCAGCCTGCATCGTCACCTGATGCAGACGTACCGGTTCGATGCCTTCTCGAACGGGTTCGTCGAGATCCTGGCCGCCGAACAGACGCCCAGCCGCGAGTCCTGGTACCAGGGCACGGCCGACGCGGTCCGCGAGTCGCTGCGCCACGTGGTCCAGTACCACGCCGACGCGATCGTCATCCTGTCCGGCGACCACCTGTACCGGATGGACTACGGCCCGATGGTCCGCGGCCACCTGGAGGCCGACGCGGACATCACGCTGGCCGTCCAGCCCGTGCCGCGCATCGAGGCGCCCCGGATGGGCCTGTTGCGGGCGGCGCCCGACGGCACCGTGGTCGAGTTCGTCGAAAAGCCTCAGGATCCCGGGATCCTGGAACGCTTCCGGGCGCCCGATCATCTGTTGGACCAGTGCGGCATGACCCGAAGTGCCCTGTCCGACGACCGCTTCCTGGCGTCGATGGGCATCTATGTGTTCCGTCCGTCGGTCCTGGTGGAATCCCTGAAGGATCCGTCTCGGATGGATTTCGGCAAGGAGGTCCTGCCCGCCGCGGTCGGTCGCTATCGCCTGCGCGCGCACCCGTTCTGCGGCCACTGGGAGGACATCGGAACCATTCGTTCGTTCTTCGATGCCCACATGGCGATGGTCCAGCCGAACCCGCCGTTCCCGCTGTACGAGCCGGGCTGGCCCATCTTCACCCGAACCCGCGCGCTGCCCCCGGCGCGGATCCTCGAATCCGGGATCCACAACAGTCTGGTGGCCGATGGTTCGGACATCACCGGAGCCCAGATCCGCGATTCGGTCATCGGGCTGCGGTCGGTGGTCCGCCCGGGCGCGCGCCTGACGCGGGTCGTGATGCAGGGCGCCGACTACTACCAGGGCGAGGAACCGATCGACACGACGTCCGTCCCGAGCGGCCCGGTGCCGCCCCTGGGGATCGGCGAGGGGGCGGTGCTGGAACAGGTCATCGTCGACAAGAACGCGCGCATCGGTCGCGGCGTCGTCATCACCCCGAAGGGGGACGTCGCCGACTTCGAGGGGCCCAACTATTGGGTCCGCGACGGCATCACGGTGATTCCGAAGGGCGCCGTGATTCCGGATGGCACCGTCATCTGACCTCGCAAGGAGCCTGCCATGTCCCGCAACGACCCGTACCTGCTGGGTGAACGCTTTTCAGCCGAACTGGGCCGGTTCCAGCGCCCGCTGTTCCTGCTGGCCCACCATGACGACGAGATCCCGACCGCGGGCCTCATGCAGCGGATGGGGCCCGGCAAGCAGGTGCTGTGGGTGACCAACAGCGACGGCCTGTATTTCGAGTCGAAGATGACGCCTGCCGAGTACGGCGAGATGCGCAAGCGGGAGGGCGTCAAGTCGGTGGCCCACGCCGGCGTGGCCGAGTCGGCGATCCGATGCCTGGACGTGTCCGAGGTCGAGACGTACCGATGGATGAGCCGGGTGAATTCCGGGGCGTCGTCACTGGACCAGGCCCTGCCCTACTTCCGGGACATCCGGGATCGGGTCCGCGACGCGGTCCTGGAGATCCAGCCGGACGCGGTCTTCACGCTGGCGTGGCAGGGGGGGAATCCCGAACACGACATCACCCACGTGTGCGCCAGGATGGCCGTCGATGCGCTGGGACGGGCCACCGGACAGCGCCCGGCGTTCTACCAGATGCCGGCCTACGAATACCTGATCCTGGTCGCGATGCGATTCCACCCGTTGTACCGGGGCGCACGGATTCGGCTGCGCCTGACCCCCGCGGAACTGGCGATCAAGCAGGCGATGATGCAGGAGTACCCGTCCCAGGTTCGACTGTTCGGCGACTTCCAGAAGGTGTTTCGCATGGTCGGTCGGTTTGCCTTCCTGGGTGCCCCCCGGAACGCCGAGGCCTACGTGTCGGTCGAGGAATTCGGTCCCGTGCCGCCGATCGACTACGGCCGCAAGCCGCACATGTTCGACTACTTCACCTATATGTTCGACGACTTCGAGGGGGTCCCGGTGACGTTCAGCCGGGCGGTGCGTCCCATCGTCGCGGGATTGCTGCGCGACGCGGAGTAGAACGAACCGCGGCAACGCCCGGAATGTCAGCGCGGGCGTGCATCACAGCCCCTGCGGGCCCAGCACCCCCTCCAGCAACCCCAGCATCGCCAGGATCACGACCGCGTAGCGCGCGCCCTTGCCCAGGGCCACCAGCGGCAGGAAGACGCGCATGCGCACGCCCATGGCACCGGCCACGATCGTCAGCGGATCGCCGATCATGGGCACCCACGAGAACAGCAGCGTCCACACGCCCCAGCGCTGGAACCAGCCCCTCGCCCGCGCCATCGCCGATTCGGTAACCGGAAACCAGCGCCGCCCCTGGAAACGGCCGATCCCCAGGCCCAGCCCCCAGTTCACGACGGCTCCCACGACATTCCCGGCGGTTGCCACGCCCCACAACAGCCAGGGGTCCCAGCCGCCGACGGCCACCAGGCCGGCGAGCACGCCCTCGGAGGCCATGGGGATCAGAGTGGCCGAAAGAAACGCGCTGACGAACAGGCCCCACATCGCCCACACAGGCGCCTCCAGCAGAACCCCGAAGGGCTTCACGCAGCGAAGCATAACCGAAGTCGCGGCCCCATGCGCCGGATCCATTGACAGGAGGCAAGGAACGCCCTAAACTTTACTTCGCTGACTTCTTTGGTAAACTTTTGCGACAATCAGGAGGCTCCATGAGTCCCGTATTCGCCGACAACTCCCTGTCCATCGGCCACACCCCCCTTGTCCGACTGAACCGGATCGCCGGTGATGCTCCGGCGCGTCTGCTGGCCAAGGTCGAGGGCCGCAACCCCGCCTATTCCGTGAAGTGCCGAGTCGGCGCCTCGATGATCTGGGAGGCCGAGAAGGCCGGCCGCCTGGGACCGGGCATCGAGATCGTGGAGCCCACCAGCGGCAACACCGGCATCGCGCTGGCCTTCGTGGCAGCGTCGCGCGGCTACAAGGTCACCCTGACCATGCCCGAATCGATGAGCCTGGAACGCAGGAAGCTGCTGCGGGTCCTGGGCGCGAACCTGGTCCTGACGCCGGCGTCGCTGGGCATGAAGGGCGCCATCGCGGCAGCCGAGCGCATCGTGGCCGAGGCGCCCGACCGCACGTTCCTGCCCGACCAGTTCGCGAACCCGGCCAATCCGTTCATTCACCGCACGACGACGGGCCCCGAGATCTGGCAGGACACCGAGGGGGAGGTCGATGTGTTCGTGGGCGGCGTCGGGACCGGCGGCACGATCACCGGGGTTTCGCGCTACCTGAAGCTGGACCAGGGCAAGGCGGTCGTGACCGTGGCGGTCGAGCCCGCCGAGAGCCCCGTCCTGACCCAGACGCTGGCGGGCCAGACACTGGTCCCCGGCCCCCACAAGATCCAGGGCATCGGCGCCGGATTCGTCCCGAAGAACCTGGACCTGTCGATGGTCGATCGGGTCGAAACCGTCACCGGCGACGACGCCATGGAGATGGCCCGCCGACTGGCGCGCGAGGAGGGCATCCTGGCCGGCGTGTCCGGTGGCGCCGCGACCGTCGCCGCCCTTCGGCTGGCCTACCTGCCCGAGTTCGCGGGCCGGACCCTCGTGCTGGTGCTGCCGGACTCCGGGGAACGCTACCTCAGCAGCGCGCTGTTCGAGGGCCTGCTGGCCGAGCCGGACACGCTGCCCAGCGTCTGACGCGCGATTGGAGCAGGCAGGTCGCGCCCACCGAGTCCACTTCGCCCATTACAGCCCCTCGCCGACCTCCCGAGCCAGGTCCAGGAACCGGACATAGGGAATCGCCGGCCAGCTTTCGGCCTTCTGGGCGCCGTTCGCATGGGTGATCATCGACACCTTCGCGGCCGTTTCCTCGTCGGGCGCCTCGTAGATGTCCAGGAAGTCGTACGGTCCCAGCAGCGCGTAGTGCGCCAGCCACTTGATGCCGGGACACAGGCGATCGACCGCCTGCTTCCACTCCCTGCCGTACTGGCGGCGTCGCGAAGGATCGCTGACCACCTGCGGCGTCAGTTTGGTCATCAGGACGTAGGTCGCCATGGTGCCCTCCTTTCGCGGACTTCGGCGCCCGCGTGTCCAGGTCCCCGGTGGATGGTGATCGGCTTTCATGATGACACGTCGGATTCGCCCTGTCGAGCAGCCCCGGTCCCGGTGTAGCATCGGGCCGGCGGGTTCGTTGGGTGGCGCGGCCGCTGCGCGTCCGGGGGGGGTGCGATGGTGACGAGGCTGTCCCGGGATCGGAATTGGCGCCCCGGGGTTGGGGGGCACGCGACGCGCGTCGCCGCGATGCTGGCCGTGGCACTTCTTGCCACGGCATGCGGCGGGAACTCCGGGAGCCGGCAGCCGCCGGCGGCGCTGGGGCCCCGGGCGCACGACCTGCTCAGTCGACGCGGCGCGCACACCTACGTCCGGTTCGCGACGCTTCCCGACGCCCCCAACGCCCTGTTCGTGCGCGAGTACTCCGACCTGATGTCGCATTTCGGGCAGTACAAGCCGATCCTGGCACCGATTGCCATCCCCGAGCCCGGACTGGAATGCGCCGCGGGCGCCCCGGAATGGTTCGGCACCGAGGTGGCCCAGCGCTTCGACTGCCAGGAGGGCTCGGTCGCGACCCGCCGACGGGTTCCGGGCCTCGGACGTTCGCGTGGAGGGCGATGCCATCGTGGCCACCGCGCGAGCGGCGCTGGTGTCGTTCTGGGGCGTCGCGCTGCCCGAGACCTGGACGGCGACGCTGCGGTTCGACCCGCCGGCCTCGTCGCTGGAGGCCTGGGACGACGGCTGCTGGCGCGCGACCCTGCCCGGTGGCGTGCCGGCGGTCGCGACGGTGACGCTGCATGCCGTTTCGGGCGAGGCCGCGGCCGCAGCCGCACCCGCCGCCGCCCACGCCCTGGACCCGACGGGCTTCGAGGCTGCCGGGGACGCCCTGCGCGACGAGATCGCCGACTGGTTCCGGGACGCGCCGATTCCCGACCGCGACGACCCGATGGCCGCGATGGCCTGGTTCCTGATGTGGGAAAACACCGCCGCCCCCTGGGGCACGCGCTGGACACGCCAGGCCGTCGTCCCCAGCAAGCGCCACTACTTCCGGGGAGTCTGGCTGTGGGACGCCGCGTTCCACGCCGTCGCCCTGTCCCGGGGCAACGTCCAGGCCCAGGCCCTGGCGGCCGATCAGTTGCGACTGCTGGCCGACAACGCGGCCCCGAACGGCCGCATCCCCCGGGAGGTCTGGGCCCATGACGCCGGCACCGGCACCCAGCCGCCCGGCGTGATGACCTGGGCCGCCCTGGCGCTGGCCGACCGCGCGGGCGACGACGCCCTCCTGGCGGAACTGTATGCGCCCCTGTCCGCGAATCACGACTGGTTCGTCCGCACGATGGACAGCGACGGCGACGGCCGCTGCGAATGGTCCCGCGAGGACAGCGGCATGGACACCTCGCCGCGCTTCGACGGCGGGGCGGTCGAGGCGGTGGACCTGCAAGCCTGGCTGGCGCTGGATGCCCAGTTGCTGGGGCGCATCGCGACCCGTCTGGGCCGGCCCGCCGAGGCCGACGCATGGGCGACCCAGGCCGCCGCCCGGCGCGACGACCTGCGCACCGCCTTCTGGGACCCGCGGGACGGCTGGTTCTATGACCGGCGCATCCGTGACGCCCAGGACCCGTTCGTGCGCGTGCCGACGCCCGCATCCTTCCTGCCGCTGCTGGTCGGCGCCGCCACCGACGACCAGGCACGGGCCATGGCGGCGCGCCTGGACGAGGCCCAATTCCTGGCCGCGCCCTTCGGGCTGCCGACGGTGTCCGTGACCCACGCCACGTACAACCCGACCGACTACTGGCGCGGTCCCGTATGGATCGTGACGAACGCGCTGGCGATCTGGGGGCTTCAGCGCTACGGGCTGGACCCGCAGGCCGAGGCATTGCGAACCTCCACGCTGGCGCTTGTCGCCGCCGGCGTCACCCCGCGCGAATACTACGACTCCCAGACCGGTGCGGGCCTGGGGGCTCCGGACTTCGGCTGGTCCGGCGCCTTCTACCTGCTGCTGCAAGGTCCGCCGCCGCTGTTCCTGGATGGCGACTGACGCCCGGCCGGCGCCATCCGGTCCGCGGCGGTACCCTCTTGATTACCCGGACTCGGGGCTCTCCCTCGCCGATGCCAGCGGGCGCCCGGGCCCCGGTCCAGGCATCCGGGCGGGTCTTCCTTCCTCGGGTCCCGCGGTACGCGGCGCACCCTGTACGGCTGACTCCGGGGCAGGCCCCTTCGAGGTCCTGGAGGCTGAACGCTCCGGGAAGGGACAGGGGTTGCCGTCGCCATCCACGCAGGAATACAAGGGGTGTCCGGTACACGTGCATGCGGGGTCCCTGGCCGCGCAGTCGGCATCCTCGACGCACTGCACGCACTGCTCGAACCCGTTGACCTCGACGCACCTTGGGTACTCGCCGGTACACATCCCGTTGCAGCACGTACAGCACATGCACACGTAGTTCGGCAGGCAGGTTCCAGTGCGGCCGCAGTCTCCATCGCAGCCGCAGTGCGCGTCCTCGCAGCACTGGTGACATTGCCCATCATCGCACTTGTGGCCACCGAGACACTCGGCGCCCTCGCACTCGTGCGTCGTCAGGTTGCAGACCGCGTCGGCCTCGCAGTGCAACGAGTTCAGGCACTCGACGCAACCCGTGCCGTCGGGCAGCGGGAGGAGGCCTTCCGGGCAGCCGCCGCAGCGAAAGCCATTGGGCTGGCAGACCATCACGCCGCTGCTGTTGGGGCCGCAGGTGAAATTCGCGGGGTCGGAGCAAGGCTTGTTCGCGCACTCCTCGACGCAGGCGCCCACCGGGTTCCCGGCCGTCTTGAAACACCGCGTCCCCTTGGCACAGTCAAAGTCGTACACGCACCCGTCGCACAGATTGCGGCAGTTCCCGCACTGACCGGTTGCGAAGTCGCAGCACTTGCCTTCCTCGCAGGGTTCGTCGAACACGCAGGCCGCGCACGAGTACGTGACGGGCAGACAGCTCCTGCCGACCGAGGCCGAGGCAAAGCACAGAAAGCCGGACGGACAATCGCCGCCATCTTCGCACCTGCGCAAGCAGTACATTGATTCCCCGACCGGCAGGCACTCGTAGTTGCCGCGGCAGTCTTCATCGTCGTTGCAGGCTTTGCAGTCGATCGGGGGCATGTTCGCCTGGCCGGGATCCTCCCGCGTTCCATCGACCGGTTCGCCGCTGTCCGACCCGGATTCGTCCGGAAGCACCGAGGGGTCGGTGCCCTGCGACGTATCGCCGGGTTGAATCGGGTCAAGGAATCCGGTCGTGTCGCTGGATTGCGGCGTGTCGGTCCCCGGATCATCCGCCCCGAAATCGGCGTCCCCGATCGGACTCTCGCCCTTGGTGCGACATCCGAAACCGTTGCCCGTCACCGCCAGCAGGACGATCGCCAGGAACGCCAGCAGCCCGTTCCACTGCCCGTTCTTCATACCGTCCTCCCCGGCCGCGCCGATCCAGGACCCGCCAACCCACTTGATCCTGTGAATCATAGCGAATCCACCCCCGCGACGCCACGCAACGAGCCGGCCACGATCCGGCCCTGAAACCAGGAACGCCACAAGGAACTCCAAGCCTTGTCCGCGATTGACCCGGGCCTGCCACCCGCCCGAACCTGACGCCCACCGCCCCCCCCTTGGACGGCTGGGCCTTCCCTCTGGCCGCCGGCTCGAAGGCGCCCCGGCCAGCGAATGCGGGCGCAAAGGCATGAATTGCTCCCCCCACTTCAACTCCAGAAGTGTTGCGATGTCCCAGGCCCGCGATAGAATGCCCGCGACGACTTTCCTGCGGCTGTTCGCTGATTGCGGCCCCGCCCCGGGGTCGTGGCGAGGACGACGACGTGCCGAACATCGATTCGTGGATTCGCAATGGCCGCAAGCGCCTGGGGCTCAGCCAGGCCGCCCTTGCCCAGCGCGTTGGCACCAGCCAGGCGTACGTATCCCAGTGGGAGACCGGCAGGCGCGTGCCGGCCGATGCCGAAATGGACCGACTGCGGGCATTGCTGGGCGATCCGGACCAGGCTTCACCGACACCCCAGCCCTACCCTACCGGGCGTGCCCCGCGAACGACCGTGCCGCCGCCTGACCGGGTCCTTCCGGAACCGGACGATTCGTCACCCACGACGACGAAGCCCCGTCGCGGGCGCGCCAAGGTCGCCGCGGGCGACCGCACCGCGTCTCTGGGGTTCGAGGAGAAATTGTGGCAGGCGGCCGACCTGCTGCGCAACAACATGGACCCGGCCGAATACAAGCACGTCGTGCTGGGGCTGCTGTTCCTGAAATACATCGAGGACGCCTTCGAGGAGCGCCGCCAGTCCCTGACGCGAGGCATCGAAGAGCCCGCCAGCCCCTATTTCGTCGCCGATCCGACCGATCGCGTGGCCGAACTGGCCGACCTGCTGGAGGATCGGGACGAGTACGCCGCCGAGAACGTGTTCTGGGTGCCCCGGGAGGCCCGCTGGTCCTTCATCCAGGCCCAGGCGAAACTGCCAGCCATCGGCCGGACGCTGGATGACGCGATGGACGCCATCGAGCGCGAGAACCCGGTCCTGAAGGGCGTCCTGCCAAAGATCTACGCGATGCCCAACCTGGACAAGCACGCCCTGGGCAAGCTGATCGACCTGGTGTCGGGCATCGGGCTGGGAACGAAGGAGCACCAGGACAAGGACACACTGGGCGGCGTCTATCAGTACTTCCTGGCGAAGTTCGCGTCGGCCGAAGGCAAGGGCGGCGGCGAGTTCTACACCCCGGCCAGCATCGTCCGGCTGCTGGTCGAGATGCTGGAGCCCTTCAAGGGGCGGGTCTATGACCCCTGTTGCGGATCGGGCGGAATGTTCGTGCAGTCGATGGCCTTCATCGCGGCCCACAACGGTCGCCGCGACGCCGTCACGATCTACGGCCAGGAATCCAACTACACCACGTGGCGGATGGCGCGGATGAACCTGGCGATCCGGGGTATCGAGGCCAATCTGGGCCGCAAGCACGCCGACACGTTCCACGAGGACCTGCACCCCGATTTGCGGGCCGACTTCATCCTGGCGAATCCGCCGTTCAACATCTCGGACTGGGGCGGCGAGCGCCTGGAGGACGACGTCCGCTGGAAGTTCGGTCGCCCGCCGTCGGGAAACGCGAACTTCGCGTGGGTGCAGCACTTCGTCCACCACCTGGGCCCGTCGGGCACGGCGGGCTTCGTGCTGGCGAACGGGTCGATGTCCTCGATGCAGTCGGGCGAGGGGGAGATCCGGCGCAGGCTGGTCGAGGCCGACCTGGTGGACTGCATCGTGGCCTGTCCCGGGCAGTTGTTCTACCAGACCCAGATCCCGGTGTGCCTTTGGTTCCTGGCCCGCAGCAAGGCCGGCAACGGGCACCGCGACCGCCGGGGCCAGACGCTGTTCCTGGACGCGCGCAAGCTGGGCCGAATGGAGACGCGGGTCCACCGGGTGCTGGATCCCGAGGACATCCGCAAGGTGGCCGGCACCTACCACGCCTGGCGGAACCGGGACGGCGACTACGCCGACGTGCCGGGCTTCTGCAAGTCGGCCACGCTGGCCGAGATCCAGGCCCACGACTTCGTGCTGACACCCGGCCGCTACGTCGGCGCCGAGGAGGTCGAGGACGACGGGGAAGAATTCGGGGAGAAGATGGCGCGGCTGACGGATGAGTTGCGGGCCCAGTTCGTCGAGGCCGATCGGCTGTCTGCCTTGATCCGGCGGTCGTTGGACCTCATAGGCTTCCCAGTTGGTGATTGAGATGGACCGGGAGCTAACGCCACTGCTGAACGTCGCGGATCTGTTGGCAGGCTTCGCCTTCTCGACGGAGTTCTACACTTCGGACACAGTTGGCCCTCGATTGATGCTTGGAGCCAATGTCGCTCCGGGTTCCCCGAACTGGGAGAAGAAAGTTCATTGGCCGACGCGGTTGCTAGATGGGCTGGAGAAGTACCGGCTGATCGAGGGCGACGTTGTCCTTGCTATGGACCGTCCTTGGATACCTGCGGGACTCAAGATGTTCCGACTCCCCCGCGCCGATGCGGGCTGCTTGCTAGTACAACGAGTGGCCCGTTTGCGAGGTGGCGCGCGGCTCGATACTGGCTACCTGTACTACTCACTCCGGGCGCAGGCCTTCACGAACTACATTCTTGGCGTCCAGACAGGCTCGACCGTCCCGCACATCTCATCAGGCCAGATCCTCGGCTATGAGATACACCTTCCGCCCCTCCCCGAGCAACGCCGCATCGCGGCCGTGCTTGGAGCACTGGACGACAAGATCGACCTGAACCGGCGCATGAACCGTACGCTGGAGGGGATTGCGCAGGCCATCTTCAAGTCGTGGTTCATCGACTTCGACGGTCACACCGACTTGGCGGAAAGCGGACTGGGGCCGATTCCGAGGGGGTGGACGATCTGCGGCTTTCCAAACGTCGTGGATATTCTGGGAGGTGGTACCCCCCGCAATGAACCCGATTTCTGGGACGGACCGATTCCGTGGGTGTCCGCAAAGGATGCCGCTCAGTGTTCCGAGGTGTTCGTTGTACAAACGGAGAAGACCATTACCAAGGCTGGTGAAGCTAGCAGCAGTGCCAAGGTGCGCCCTGCTGGAACCACCATCATCACTGCGCGAGGGACCGTCGGGAAGACCGTCCTGCTTCCACGTCCAATGGCGTTCAATCAATCGTGCTACGGCCTGTTACCCAAGGACGGGCATTCCACCTTGTTCACGTTCCTTCTGGCCCGAAGCCTGGTTGAGACACTACAAAGACAGGCCCATGGCGGCATCTTCGACACCATCACCCATCGCACCTTTGAGTCACTGAGAATTGTGGCGCCACCAGCCGAGGCGATTTCACGCTTCGAGACTGTCGTCGGCCCGTTGTTCCAGCGAGTCCTCCTGAACACGGAGCAGTCTCTGACCCTTGCCGCCCTACGCGACACACTGCTGCCCAAGTTGATTTCCGGCGAGATCCGGGTTCCCGAGGCCCTCGAAGTCATCCAGGAAGGCTCATGAGTCGGACGACCGGTATCCGATTCCGGGAAGAGGCGTCGGGCAGCACGCAGACTCGAAAAAAAAGGCAATGCCCCCGTGATCGGAATCCCGGCGGCAAAGCCTCCAGAACGGAGATTCCGCCGAAGATGGTTTCTTGTCAAGTCACCGCCCCGAATCGGCTCCGGAACCGTCGGACGGATTCGTCGATTCTTCTTGACAAGCGGGGGGCTCCTCCAGAAAATATCCCCAACACACCCGCCGCGCCTCTCTCCGGTTTCGGATGATGCGCCTCCGGCGGGTTTTTTTTTGGTAGCCCTTGTGACACGACCTTACGTGAAGCCAGTCCTGTCCCTGGACCAGCAGGTCCGGCGACTCGAGGATCGTGGCCTTCAGGTCGAGGATCGGGAACGGGCCCTGTCCGTCCTGTCCCGTATCAACTACTACCGCCTCAGCGCATACTGGCGCCCCTTCAAACGAAACGACGACAGGTTCCATCCCGACGGGTCTTTCGACAAGGCGATCGACCTGTACGAATTCGACCGCCGGCTCCGGCTGGCGATGATGGACATGATCGAGCGTGTCGAAGTGGCCTTTCGCACGCAGGTTTCATACCGGATTGCGACCCTGCACGGCCCCTACGGACACGAGGATCCAGCACGCTTCCAGGCGTGGTTTCGCCACGACGAATGGCTGGAGGATCTCCACCATGACACTCGACGGAGCCAGGAGACCTTCGTCTCCCATTTCATGCGGGAATATGAAGGATTTCCACGCCTGCCGATCTTCGTCGTGTCCGAGGTGATGTCGTTCGGCTGCCTTTCCCTGCTTTTCAAGGGCCTGAACGCCATCGATCGGCAGGCTCTGGCCGCGCCCCACGGGGTGCATCCCAAGGTTCTGGAGTCCTGGATGCACAGCCTGGTTTACGTCCGCAACACCTGCGCACACCACGGCCGACTGTGGAACCGGGACCTGCCCATCGCCCCGGCGATCCCCAGAAGCGGCCCCCCGTGGACCGGAGAGCACCTTCCGAGCCCGAAACGCATCCATGTCGTCCTTTGCGTGCTGCGCTCCCTGTCTCGCGGCCATCCGTGCAGCAATGAATGGGCTGCGTCGATCGCCAGACTGCTGGCCAGGTTCGACGACGAGCCCCGCTGGCAGCGGGCCATGGGGCTGCCGCCCGGATGGCGTGAGTCCCCGTTCTGGAAGGAGGTCGCCCCATGAGCGGCTTCGAATCGGTCGTCGAGGAGGCCGCGATCGGCTGGCTGAAGGGCCTGGGCTATGGCTACGCGGACGGTGCGGACATCGCACCCGACAGCCCCGGTGCCGAACGGACGCATTACGAGGACGTCTTCCTGGAAGGGCGCCTTCGCCAGGCGCTGGCCCGGCTGAACCCGCACCTGCCCGCCGAGACGCTGGACGACGTGGCGCGCCGGGTCCTCCGCCCCGGCAACCCGGCGATCGAGGAGTCCAACCGCACGTTCCAGAAGATGCTGGTCCGCGGCGTCGAGGTGCTGGTCCGCAGGGAGGGCCAGACGCGAGGGGACGCGGCCAGGCTGGTGGACTTCGACGACCCGGAGGCCAACGACTGGCTGGTCGTCAACCAGTTTTCGGTCAAGGGCCCGAAGCACGTACGACGCCCCGATCTGGTGGTCTTCGTCAACGGGATGCCACTGGCGGTCATCGAACTGAAGGACCCGCAGAACGCCCAGGCCACGGTGCTGTCTGGATGGAAGCAGTTGCAGACCTACAAGGCCCAGATCCCGGCGCTGTTCCACACCAACGAGGTCCTGGTGGTGTCCGACGGCGTGGATGCGCGGGTCGGCAGCCTGACGGCGGGTTTCGAACGCTTCGGCCCCTGGCGCACCGTGGATGGCGCGACACCGGCCCCGGACGCGACACCGAAACTGCAGGTGCTGCTGGCGGGGATGTTCCAGAAACGGCGGTTCCTGGACTACATCCGGCACTTCGTGCTGTGGGAGACCGACGAGGGCCACGTCAAGAAGCTGGCCGGCTACCACCAGTTCCATGCGGTCAACAAGGCCGTGCAGGCCACGATCCGGGCGTCCCGCCCCGCGGGCGACAAGCGGATCGGCGTCGTCTGGCACACCCAGGGCTCGGGCAAGTCGATCTCGATGGTGTTCTACGTCGGGAAGCTGATCCAGCAGCCCGAGATGGCCAACCCGACGGTGGTGGTGATCACCGACCGCAACGACCTGGACGGCCAGTTGTTCGCCCAGTTCTGCGCGTCCAAGGACCTGGTGCCCTTCCCGGTCCAGGCCGAAAGCCGCGAGCACCTGAAGGAACTGCTGCACGCGGCGTCGGGCGGCGTGGTGTTCAGCACCATCCAGAAGTTCGGGACGCCGAAGGGCGAGCGATTCCCGCTGCTGTCGGACCGACGCAACATCGTGGTGGTGGCCGACGAGGCCCACCGGAGCCAGTACGAGTTCATCGAGGGCTTCGCCCGCAACCTGCGGGACGCGCTGCCGAACGCATCGTTCATCGGATTCACGGGGACGCCGGTCGAGCTCGACGACCGCAACACCCCGGCCGTCTTCGGCGACTACATCGACACGTACACCATCGGCCAGGCGGTCGAGGACCGGGCAACGGTCCGGATCTACTACGAGGCGCGACTGGCCCGAATCGCCTTGCCGGAGGACCGGAAGCCGCGACT
Source organism: Myxococcota bacterium (assembly GCA_029975745.1). Taxonomy (GTDB): domain Bacteria; phylum Myxococcota_A; class UBA9042; order DTJE01; family DTJE01; genus DUVQ01. Next base: position 21,849 of record JARKOL010000350.1, read on the forward strand.
GGACAAGGACTTCGAGGAGGTCACGGAAGGCCAGGAGGACGCGGTCAAGGGCCGGTTGAAGAGCCGCTGGGCGAAGCTGGAGGCGATGGTCGGGGCCGACGAACGCCTGGCGCTGGTCGCGCAGGACATCGTGGACCACTGGGAGAGCCGGCTGGCGATCCTGGACGGCAAGGCCATGATCGTCGTGATGTCCCGGCGGATCGCGGCCGAACTGTACGAACACATCCGGAAACTGCGCCCGGATTGGCATTCCGACGAGGACGAGCGGGGCGCGATGAAGGTGGTGATCACCGGGTCGGCTTCGGATGACGCAGCATTGCAGCCGCACATCAGAAACAAGCCGCGGACGAAGGAGATCGAGCGGCGGTTCAAGGATCCGGACGATCCGTTGCGGCTGGTGATCGTGCGGGACATGTGGCTGACGGGGTTCGACGTGCCCTGCGCCCACACGCTGTACGCGGACAAGCCGATGAAGGGCCACGGACTGATGCAGGCCATCGCCCGGGTGAACCGGGTGTTCCGGGACAAGCCCGCGGGGCTTGTGGTGGATTACCTGGGTCTGGCGGATCAGTTGCGACAGGCGGTGGGGAAGTACGGCAGGGGGGGAGGCGAAGCGCCCGGAGTGCCGGTCGAGGTCGCCCTGGACGTGCTGTACGAGAAGTTCGAGGTCGTCAGGGCGATGCTCCACGGATTCGACTACCACGGATTCTTCGACACCGACGCGGGCCGGCAGGTCGCGGCGCTGTCGGGCGGGGCGAACCACGTCTGCATCCCGACGGACGGCAGGAAACGGTTTCTGGACGCGATGGCGGCCCTGAACAAGGCGGCGGGCATCGCGATTCACCTGGAAGGCGCCCGGGATCTGCGGGACGAGGTCGGCTACTTCCAGGCGGTGGAACGCAACCTTCGCAAGTACACGAACGGCGACGGCGGACGAACGAACGAGGAACTGAACCTCGCGCTGAAGCAGTTGGTGTCGTCGGCGGTGGCATCACAGGGGGTGGTGGACATCTTCGATGCGGCGGGCCTGAAGAAGCCGGATCTGTCGATCCTGTCCGACGAGTTCCTGGAATCGGTGAAGGCCAGCCCGCACAGGAACCTCCAGATCGAACTGCTGAAGAAGCTGCTGAAGGACGAGATCCGGTCCATGACACGGAAGAACGTGGTCCAGAGCCGGAAGTTCAGCGAGATGCTGGAGAAGACGCTTGCCCTGTACCAGAACCGGACGCTGGAGGCGGCCCAGATCATCCTGGAACTGATCGAGATGGCCCGCAAGCTGCGCCAGGCCAGGGAACGCGGGCAGGCGATGGGTCTGAACGAGGACGAGATGGCGTTCTACGACGCCCTGGTGGCTCACGGGGGCGTCAAGGAGGTCATGGGCGACGACGTGCTGGCGAAGATCGCCCACGACCTGGTCCAGGCGATCCGCGAATCCGTGACCATCGACTGGACCCAGAAGGAGGCCGTTCGGGCCGACATGCGTCGCAAGGTCAAGCGGCTGCTGCGCAAGCACGGATACCCTCCGGACAAGCGCGAGGAAGCCGTCGTCACGGTGATCGAGCAGGCCGAAGCGGTCTGTCGTGAATGGGGCGAGGCGGCGTAGAACGAACCGAAACGTCGGATTGAAGCCCCGTGCCGCTGGATCGAGCGCCTACCAGGAAATGCAGGCGCCGCAACGTGAAACTGGCCGGGACACAACTTCGATGGGTGCCGGAGGTGGGAATCGAACCCACACACCCTTGCGGATACGGGATTTTGAGTCCCGCGCGTCTACCAGTTTCACCACTCCGGCAAGGCGCCAAGGCAGGCGGAATCTACTACGCGACGTCTCGCGGGTCAAGCGCAACCCCGGCTCACGCCACCGCCCGGCGATCCTGAAGCGGCCATCGCGCCACCAACTTCGATGCGCGCACTTCCCTGTCGGCGCGTCTTCTGCCAGGATCGCTGGGTACCCGACGATCCCAAGGCGGAGGCCCATGGCGAACGCGTCGCTCCAACGGCGGGCACTGGCCCAGCGCGCCCGGGATGCCCTGCTGGACCTGTGGATCCCGGGCTCGTTCGACCGGACCGGATTCCTGCGGCACGCCCGCCAGTTCGCCCCCGAGGATCTGGAGGTGGACCTGGCCGGACGCGTCTGCCTGGTCACCGGCGCCGCCTCGGGTCTGGGTCTGGCCGCTGCCCGAGCCCTGGCGGTTCGCGGCGCCGACGTCCGCCTGCTGGTGCGCTCGCCCGAACGAGCCCGCGACGCGTTCGAGGACATCCGCGCCGCGTCGGGCCGCGCCCCCACCATCGAGCCGGTGGACATGGCCGATCTGGACTCGGTCCGGAATTGCGCCCGCCGCCTGGCCGAATCGCCGGTGGACGTCCTGATCCACAATGCCGGCCTGCTGCCCGACCAGCGGCTTCTGTCGCCCCAGGGGCACGAGGTCACCTTCGCGACCCACGTCCTGGGCCCCTTCCTGCTGACGGCCAGCCTGATTCCGAATCTGCTGCGTTCGGCAGACGCGCGGGTGATCTGGGTCTCGTCCGGCGGCGCCTATGCCAGGCGCCTGTCCCTGGACGACATCGCATGGGAACGCCGCCCCTACGACGGCGTCCTCGCCTATGCCCAGACCAAGCGCGCCCAGATCGTGCTGTCCGCAATGTTCGCGCGGCGCCTGCATGGAACCCGGGTCGCCGTCAACGCCATGCATCCGGGCTGGGCCGCAACCCCCGGCGTGCGCACGTCGCTGCCCCGATTCTGGGAACGCATGGCCGCGCGCCTGCGCACCCCGGAGCAGGGGGCCGACACGATCGTCTGGCTGGCCGCCTCGCCCGCCGCCGCCGGCCACACCGGCGCCTTCTGGTTCGACCGTCGGCAACGCCCTGCCCACCTGCTGCCCACGACCCGCGAGTCGGCCGCCCAGCGCCGGGCCCTGTGGGACCGATGCTGCGCGCTGACCGGCGTCCAGGAGGACCGATTGACCGCGGCAATTCAGGCCGCCCGCGACATGACGACCGGCGAGGCGCCATGACCCGCAAGCACACAGCCCCCTCGCCCGCACCTCGTCCCGATCCGGCGCGCACGGGTGTCCCAGGACCCACGCCGTCGTCCCCCACACCCCCTGACCATCGATCCCGGCACGACTGGGGGCGCGGACTGTTCCATGCCTTCAACGCGACGTGGGGGGTACTGGCCTATCACTTCCTGGTGCCCCGAGGCCTGGCCATCGCCACGATCGGCACCCTGACCGCCGCCTTCGCGGCCGTCGAGCTGGTTCGCGTCCGATCCTCGTCCCTGAACGCCCAGATCCTGACGCATCCCTTCTTTCGTCGCGTGATCCGCCCCCGCGAACATGGGCGGGTCTCGGGGGCGTTCTACTTCCTGCTGGGCGTGTTCCTGGTGCTGGTGCTGTTCCCTGGCCAGGCGGTCGAAACCGGCTGCATGGTCATGGCGTTCGGCGACCCCGCGGCCTTCCTGGTCGGCTCGCGACTGGGTCGCATCCGGCTGGGTCGGCGACGCACGCTGGAGGGATCGCTGGCATTCCTGGCGGCCGCATTTCCCGCGGCCCTGGCCTTCCGGATGCTGGCGTACCCGGACGTGCCGACGGGATGGACCCTGGCCTACGTCGGCAGCGCGGCGGCGGCGGGCATGCTGGCCGAGGCCTTTTCCGGCCCCCTGGACGACAACGTGACGGTGCCTCTGGCCGCCTGCGGGACTGCCGCGGCATTCGCCGCCTTGTGGCCTTGACCTGGACCGCCTCACGACCCAGATTGGTTCGGTCCGGGTTTCCTGGAGGCATGATGGAATTCGAGTTCACCGCCCCATTCGAGGTCCGATTCCGCGACATCGACATGCTGGGACACGTCAACAACGCGGTGTACCTGTCCTATCTGGAGGTCGCCCGGGTCGATTTCTGGGCCCGCCACTTCGGCCCCGAAGGCTGGGAGCGGATGCCCTACCTGGTTGGCGACGCCTACGTCCGCTACCTGGCACCGATTCCCCTGCGCACCCGCATCACCCTGGGAACCCGGTTCGTCGCGATCGGCAACAAGTCGTTCGTCCTGGAGTACCAGGTTCGCAATGCCGCCACGGACCAGCTCATGGCCGAGGCACGCACGACCCAGGTCATGGTGGATGCCCGGGGCAATACCTACCGGGTGCCGGACGAGGTGCGCCACAAGGCCGCCGAGCTGGGGGTTCCCGGCGCGTTCCAGGACGCCCACGGGGCCACCGACTAGCCCGGGTCAATCCGGGCCAGGCCGCCAAGCCCTGTCCGCGCGATTCGAACGCCATCGACGGGCAACCGCTTCCGGCCAACCACGGCCGCCGCGTCCCCGGGTCGCACGCGTCCTACTGCGCCCCCCGCTTGCGACGGAACGTCCACAGATTGTTCGCGACGAAGTTGATGAGCAGGCCGCACAGGATGCCGACCATCGGGGCGAACGCATGGTACACCCGGTAGTCGCCCTGCAGGGGGTAGGCAAAGAACTCGTTGCCACGCACCAGCGCCGACACCACCGAGGACGTCCCCAACTGGACCAGGGCCGCGACCGAGGACACCAGATAGAACTTGACCAGTCGCCGCAGGAACTGCTGGCGATCGTCGCCGACGACGCGATCCCCCCACGTCCAGTAGTTGTTCAACAGGAAGTTCGTCAGGATCGACACCACGATCCCCAGGCCGTACGCCAGCACGTCCCGCAACCCCGCCGACGTCAGGGTGGCGATGCCCAGCATCCCCGACAGGCTGACGCGCAAGCCGTCGAAGGTCGCGACCGGAATCAGGATCGTCGCCAGGAACACCACGCCCAGGTTGACGGGCACGCCAGAAGTCCCCACCACCAGGAACTTGATCACGCGCCGCTGCTCGGGCGTCAGGTGGCGACGAAGAAACTTGCGAATTCCGAACACGCTCACAGTCGGTCCCCCTCCTCGGGCAGCCACAGATGGATGCGCGAGATCACGTCCGGGGACAATCGCGCGGCCACCGCCGCCTCGACCTCGCCGGGCCGGTAGATCTGGCTGAAATGGTACAGGACGATGGCCCGGGCTCGCACCCGTTGCAGCACCAGGGCCAGTTCGTCCAGATGGGAGTGCCCCCCCACATGCGCATGCGCCACCGTGCGACGATCGTCCACGAACGTCGATTCGATGAACAGCACGCGGGCATCGGCGACCAGCGGGTCCTGGACGTCCAGCCCGGCCACCATGGTATCCCCGGTCACGGCAACCAGCGGTTCGTCCCGTGTCTGGAACAGGTCATGCTCGGGGGACTGCTTCAGTTCGGCAATCCGCGCCCCCGGCAGCCCGTGGAATTCCGGGCGCAACTTCGCGACCCGACGCACCAGGGCCCAGCCCACTCCGGGCACGCCGTGGTCCACCGCGAACGTCCGCGCAACCAGGCCGTTCCCGAGGACGCACTCGCCGCCCGGTTCGACCCCCACCAGTTCGACATCGTAGGGCCGCCGCTGGAGTTCCCCCAGCACATCGACCAGCCGGCGCATGGGTTCCAGGATGCCCGCGGGCACGACGACGCGCCCCGGACGCATCCCGTACAGGCGCCGCACGCCCAGCCAGGTCGCCAGGCCTGCCAGGTGATCCGCGTGGCCGTGGGTCAGCAGGAGGGTCTCGGTCCGCAGGGCCGCGGGTGTACACAGGCCGATATCCACCGACACGGACAGTTCGGGCAGGCTGACGACCGTACCGATCCCACCCATCGATCGCGCGTCGAACAGGATGTCCGCGATTCGCCGTTCCATCCGGGGCGCCCCCTCCCCGGGGCCGGCAGAGTATAAACCCCGGCCCCGCCCTGGGCAAACGGGGCGCCAGGCGGGGTCGAACCCCCCATCGTGCCAAGGATTCTGGCGATGTCGCGACGGAATCAGTGGGACTTGGCACCAGCAGGCATCGCCGCCCGGCGGCACTCGGCGGCGCGAGCGTGGGCTTCCAGCCCCTCGACGCGCGCCAGCCGGATCGCGTCATCGACCATGCCCTCGGCGCCGGTTGCATCGTCCAGCGCCAGCCATGTCCGGACGCGCAGGAAGGTCAGGACCGACAGGCCGCCGATCGAGCGGGCGGTCCCCCCGGTCGGCAGCACGTGGTTGGGACCGGCACCGTAGTCGCCGAACACCTCGGCCGAGCGCGCGCCGACGAACAGTGCCCCGAAGTGATGCAGCCTCCGGGCATCCGCCGCCGGCTCGGCCGTCATCACCTCCAGGTGCTCGGGGGCCAGTCGGTCGCACACCTCGGCGGCCACGACGATGTCCGGCGCCAGCACCGCGAACCCGGCGGCAAGCGCCTGGCGCGCGATCGGCGCCGTCGGCAGATCACGAAGCCGCGATTCCAGCGCGCGATCCACCCGATCGACGAATGCGTCGCCCGCGGTCGTGACCAGGATCGGCAGGGCGTCCGGATCGTGTTCGGCCTGGGCCAGCAGGTCCGCCGCGACCCAGTCCGGGTCGGCGGTCCGGTCCGCCAGCACGACCAGTTCGGAGGGCCCCGCCAGCATGTCGATCGTGACGTGCCCCGCCACCAGTTGCTTGGCTGCCGTCACCCAGCGGTTTCCCGGCCCGACGACCGCATCGCACGGCGGCACGGGACCGGCCCCGAACGCCAGTGCCGCGATGGCCTGGGTCCCTCCCACGGCCAGCACCGCGTCGGCGCCCGCAACCGCGGCCGCGGCCAGGGTCGCCAGCGTCGGACGTGGGGACGCCACCCAGAGGCGAGCCACCCCCGCGGCACGCGCCGTCACCGCCGTCATCAGCACCGACGACGGCAACGGGAACCGCCCCCCGGGCGCGTAGCAGCCCGCCGCATCGACCGCCCGAATCCGGTGACCCGCCTGCCCGCCCGCAACGGGCACCTGAACGTCCCGAAGCGCCTCGCGCTGGGCCAGGGCAAACGTCCGGATCCGGTCCGCGGTGCGTTCCAGCACGGCACGTTCCCGGGAATCCAGCGCCGCCAATGCCCGCGCCAGCCCCTCGGCATCGACGACCAGCGGCGCCCCCGGTGCCAGGTCCCCCAGCCGCTCGGCATGCATGCGCAGGGCCGGCTCGCCGCCGGTCTGGACATCCTGGACGATCCGGGCCGCCGCCGCCAGGGTGTCCGGATCCACCGCGGCGCGCCGCAGGGAAGGCACCTGATCGGACCCAAGGCGCCGCAGACGAATCCGGCTCATGAAGTCCGCCCTCCCCCGCCTGCCGCGTCGATCGCGCCCGGCTTCGCATCCCCGGCGCGCCGCACCAGTTTCCGCGCACGGCGGTCCAGTTCCGCTTCCACGTCCGCCAGGGAAACACCCGCCCGCGCCACTGCGACCAGCGCGAAGTACAGGAGGTCCGCGGCCTCCCACGCCACCGCATCGGCCCCCTCGGCAGCCGCCAGCTCGCCGGCCTCCTCGACCAGCTTCGCCCGCAGCAGCGCCGGGTCGTCGAACAGCCGACGCGTGTACGAACCGGGCGGCGCATCGTGCAGGCGAGCCTCGAGTCGTCGCGCCAGTTCCCCAAGACCGGCGTCCGCGCCCCAGCACGTCCGGGTGCCGGTGTGGCAGAACCCGCCCCCGTGCTGACGCACGCGGAATCGCAGCGCGTCGCGGTCACAGTCCAGATCGATTCGCAGCAGATCCTGGACGTCCCCCGAGCCGTCGCCCTTGATCCAAAGCCCCCGGCGACGCGAGTGGTACGTCCCCCGCCCCGTCGCCACCGCGTGCCGCAGGCTGGCCAGGTCGGAATACGCCAGGCCCAGAGCCACGCCGCGCTCGTCGGTCACCACGGTGGGCCACAGGCCGTCCGGTCGGTCGCTGGACAGCGGCGCGGCGATGGCGTCCGCCAGGTCCATCCGGCCCGTGTACAGCGCCATGCCGACCTGGGCGTCGGCGCCCATCCGATCCAGGGCGCCGACATCCTCCGCGGTCGTCACTCCCCCCGCGATCGTGACGCGCGCATCGCCCGCTGCGGCCACCAGCCCGGCAACCCGTTCCATGGCCGTCCCGCCCAGGCGGCCTTCCCGCTCGACGAACGTCACCAGAAACCCGCCCACCCAATCGCGCAGTTCGGCCATCCGGTCCTCGATGGCGCGCCCGGTGCGGGTCCGCCACCCCTCGACGACCACCTCGCCATCGACCGCGTCCAGGGCGGCGATCACGCGTTCACGCGGCAGTTGCGACAGGACTTCCGGGGTCGCCGCCGTGCCCAGGATGACCTTCGCGGCCCCGGCATCCAGCCACGCCCTCGCCGCATCCACGTCCCGGGGGGGGGGGGGGGGGCG
>JARKOL010000356.1 GCA_029975745.1 Myxococcota bacterium
ACCAGAAGGCGGCGGACCGCTACGCGATGTACCTGGCCCGCTTCGCCGACAGCAAGGACGCGTACGTCGTCAACTTCTACTACGCGGAAATCCTGTACGACATCCTGCAGGACTACGAGAACGCCTCGACCCAGTACCAGCGGGTCATCGAGCGGGACACGAAGGGCGAGTACGTCGAGGACGCCGCGTTGGGCGTCATCTACTCGACCCAGGAACTGATGGTGAAGCAGGGGCTCCAGCAGGTCGCGAAGAGCGGCTCGATGGAGGTCGTCAAGGTCGATCCGAAGGCGGCGGACAAGCCGATTCCGGAAACGCCGCTGCATCCGCTTGAGGAGACGTACATCCAGGCGTCCGACAAGTACGTCGAGCTGCTGACCGAGTTGATCAAGGACCCCGAGGTCCGCAAGAAGGAGCCGAAGCGAGGCGAGAAGATCCCCGAGATCATGTTCATCGCGGCGGACGTGTTCTACCGGCACGGCAAGTTCCGCGACGCGGTCGAGCGCCTCGAGACGCTGTTCGAGTACGACTCGTCCTCGAAGTTCGCGGCATACGCCGTCTTCACGCTGCTGGATTGCTACCAGCGCCTGCAGCAGTGGCCGAAGGTCGAGGAGTGGGCCCGGAAGCTGATTGCGGCGCGCAACTTCACCGTGCGCAGCGAAAAGGATCTGAAGAAGATCGTCGCCATCGCGATGGTCGAGAACGCCCGCCTGCTGTCGGTCGAGCGCCGGTACGATTCGGCCATCGACGAGGCGATGCGCGTGTACGAGGAGTTCCGCTCGCAGGAAGAGACCGCGTCGAAGGCGTTGTTCAACGTCGCGGCCCTGTACGAAAGCCAGAAGGAAGTGGACAAGGCGGTCCGGACGTACCTGCGGGTCGTCAAGGAGTTCCCGAAGTCCGACGTGGCGCCCGAGGCCGTGTACACGATCGGCCTGATCTACGAAAGCCAGACCGAGTTCGAGAAGGCCGCGCAGGCGTTCGAGAGCATGGAGCAGTTCCGCAGCATCAAGGAGCCGACCGAGGAAGAGAAGAAGGCGGGCTGGCGCGAACTGCAGCAGCAGATGGCGGATTCGCTGATGAACGCGGGCCTGATTCGCGAGGCGATGTCCGACTATCGCGAGGCCATCGAGGTCTATCAGAAGTTCATCCGACTGTTCCCCAGTCACCCGGACGTTCCCAAGATCTTCCTGCGCATCGGCATCGTTCACGAAAACCAGGGGGACCCGGCGGCTCTGAAGCGCGCGCACGATCACTACCTGGCGTTCCTGGGGCGCAACTTCCCGCGTCCTGACCTGGCGGTCGAGGCGGCCGCGCGTGCCGGCGACTGCCTGAAGCGGATCGACAAGGTCAAGAACCGCCGGGCGGCGAGCGCGCTGTTCCAGCGTGCCATCGAGACGTTCAATCGTCTGGGCGGCCAGGAAGAGGCGGTGAAGTACGCCCGGGGCTACGCTGCGCAGGCGGCGTTCGAACTGGCGGACTACGTGTACGACGATTTCGCCGTGCTGCGGATCCCCTCCACGTTGAACCCGACCGTGCTGAAGCGCGGGCTCGAGGCGAAGGCCGAGGCCCAGCAGAAGGCGGAAGGCCAGTTCAACCAGGTGCTGGACTACAAGGCGGGCGGCTGGTCGGCTGGAGCGCTGTTCAAGATCGGTCTGCTGTACTACGAATTCAAGGAAGACCTGCTGAACGTGCCGCTTCCCGAGGGGCTGGACTACGAGACCGAGGCCATGTACCTGGCGATCCTCGAAGAGATCGCCCGCCCGGTCGAGGAGAAGTCCCTGCGTGCCTTCGAGAAGGCGCTGATGCTGGCGCACCAGGAGAAGGTCTACAACAAGTGGTCCAAGCTGTGCGGCGAGTACGCGGTGAAGGTGAATCAGGACACGTTCCCGGTCTCGGGTGACGCGCTGGTTTCGCCCGATCGCATGAAGGACACGCTGGCTTCCACCAGCTTCATCCGGTCCCTGCGCCGCGGCGACGTCGAGGTCAAGATGATCAAGGAGGCCGGGCGATGACACGGCGATTCGCATGGATGGGCCTGTGTGTTGTGGTGGCGGGTGCGGTCGCGTGCGGCGGCCCCGCCCAGGAGCGCAGGGCGGACGAGGTCCCCGGCGAGGAGGCGCCCGCGGCTGCCGCGGCCAAGCGCCGTCCTGGCGCCGACTTGACGATGCGCGAGGTCGTCGTTCCGGCCGAACCCGAGTACATCGACGGCGTGGATCGGGGGGCGCAGGACTCGTTCCGGACCGGTGTCGTTGCGATCTCGCAGACGCCGCCGGACTACGCGACCGGTATCCGTTCCTTCGAGGAGGCGGTCCGAAAGGACAAGGGCTTCCTGGAAGCGTACTTCAATCTGGGCATGTGCTACGAGCGCACGGGTCGGCCGCTGGATGCCGTCCAGGTGTACCAGCGTGCCGCGGACGCGAACCCGGGCAACCAGGACGCCGGGGGCTACGTCGGCAAGGTTTACCTGTCGCTGGCGAAGCGTGCCAAGGACGCCGGGGACACCGCCAAGGCGTCCGAGTACGAGACCAAGGCGAAGGACATCTTTGACCGGATCATTGCCGAGAACCCGGACAACACCACGGCAAACAACGCGATGGCCCTGTATTGGCTGTATCGCGGTGATCGGAACCTGGCCGAGGACTTCGTCAAGAAGGTTCTGATGATCGATCCGCGCAACGTCGTGGCGTTGAACACCCGTGGTCTGATCAACCTGATGGCCGGCAAGCTGAACATCGCTCGCTGGGTCTTCGAAGAGAAGGCGCTGCGTGAGGACCCCAATTCCACCGAGGCGTGGACGAACCTGGGGCTGACCTACGTGAAGATGGGCCGGATGCCCCAGGCGGTCTCGTCCTTCGAGAAGGCGGTCCAGGCGGATCCGGACAACTTCGAGGCCCGGATGAACGTTGCCGCGATCTACCTGGACTTCCTGCACTACCAGGCGGCTCTGGAGCAGTATGACGCCGCCCTGAAACTGGTGCCCAGCGAGGTCGAGGCCCTGATCGGTTCGGGCTCGTGCCTGTTCGGCCTTCAGCAGCCCGAGGCGGCGATCGAGCGCTGGCAGCGCGCGCTGACCTTGAATCCGAAGCTGACCGAACTGTACGCCCGGATTGGCCGGCTGTACGAGACGCGGCTGAACGACCTGGCCAAGGCGATCGAGGTTTACGAGAAGTACGTGGCCCAGGGCAATCCGCCGGCGAACGATCCGATCGTCGCGCGCCTTCCCATGCTGAAGCAGATGCACGAGCAGGGAGGCCTGCTGCTGCCCGAGGACGACCTGGAGGGCGGAGAGGCGACGGAAGGCCAGGGCGCTTCCGAGGGTCAGGCCCCGGCGCCCGCGCCCGAGGCGGCCCCGGCGCCCGTGCCCGAGGCGGCCCCGGCGCCCGCGCCCGAGGAAGGGGATGCCGGCTAGGCCCCGGGATTTGAAACTGGTGCCGGAAATGTGGCAGAATGCGGGGCGGCAGTGCTCCGGAGCGAGGTGACCGATGAAGCGGTTGTTGGGACTGGTACTGGCGATGGCGGCGATCGTGGCCTTCACGATGCCGGCGGTGGCGCAGTCGGGCAAGGGGGACGTCAAGTCGAAGTTCTACGACTTCTCGGACACCCTGATCGACGGCGAAATCAAGAAGCCATCGACCCTGTACACGGACGCGCGCGTCAAGGTCAAGTTCGATCGGCTGGCCAAGCTGAAGAAGTCGTTCATGGAACCGATGCTCCAGTCCGCCAAGGAACAGGTCTTCAAGTAGCCAGCCGTGACCGTGTGCCCTCACTTTCCGTTCCCTTCTCGACGAGGTGCTTCATGAGTCGTATCGCGAGCCTTGTGCTGGCGTGTTGCCTGGTTGGGCTAGGTTGTCGCGAGGGTGCGGAAGGAGGGCAGTCCCCGGGGGGCGTCGGTGTGGTCGCGGCGGCGTCGGTGGATTCGCGCTGTCCGGAGGGGAAGGTGGTGGCCACGGGCGATCGGGAGTCGCCGGAGGGGACGCTGTTCCTTGCCTTCCAGGCCGCGATGGGGCCGGACGACGAGGCGGGATTCGCCGCCTTTCGGGCGCTATGGCACCCGGATGCGCTGACGTCGCACGTGCGCGAGCAGATCTGGCCTCGGGTTCGCGAGCACGTCGGCAAGTACGTGGCCGGTCCCGGGGATGCGACCTACACCGCGTGTCGCCGAGTCGATCTGGGCGGCGGTCGCATCAAGGTGTTCGCCCGGTGTGATGCGCCCGAAAAGTCTGACCCGCCGACGATTCTGCTGTCCACCGAGTCGGGATGGGTCATCGAGGTGATGACGCCCTGACCCGGGGCAGGCCGAAGGGATCCCAACGAATCCGATCCGCCTCGACGACGAACATCATCCGCAGAGGCACCGGGTCCTCGGGGCCGACCTTGCTGGGGTCCGGCGTGTCCGCATCCATGTAGGTCAGGACGAAGGCGCGATCGGCGCCGAACTGTCGTCCGCGCACCGGCTCGAACTTCGTCTTGTGACGGTCGCGATCCAGGCAGACCAGGGCGTTGCGAAGTTCGTCCGGGCGGCTGTCCAGCGCTGCGCGTCCGGCTTCCGAGAGGTCGTCCCGCCACGCATTCGGGGCCGTCGGGGCGGCGCACAGGCGCGCGTGCAGAACCAGTGCCTCCGAGTAGGGGCTGCGTTCGACGGAGAAGAAGAAAGGCATCGCCGCCAGGAACAGACCGAAGGCAAGGACAGGAACAATCAGGTACCAGGCGCGCCGCTGGACGATTTCGCCCAGGAACGTCGGCCGAGGCTGGACCCAGTCGGAGGCCGCGAAGCCCTCGGCGTCGGGCGTGTCCAGAGCGTCGTCCGGATCTAGGGACGGGTCCCGTCCCTCATCTCGCGTCGGATCGATTGCCATTTCACCTCGTCCAGGACGCCTGCCTCGTGCAGCGCATCCGCCAGTCGTGAACTGAGATCCGCGTACAGTCTGGCCAGGTCCGGTTGATCGGACAGTGCGGCCAGGTTGGTGCGCAGGGTGTCCGCATCGCCCCGGGCCACCGGTCCGGTCAGCGCCCGGGGGTGGGGCAGGGTCGCCCAGTTGCGCAGCATGCTGTCGGCCAACCGGATCGCGACGCCGGTGGGGTCCGGCACGCCGGCCTCGTCCAGGCCACGTGCGGCCGCCAGCAGCAGTGCGGCGGGCAGGTTGCCGGCGATGACGGCCGCGGCGTGGCACAGGGGCTTGCGCTCCGGGTCGATCGGGGACACGGCGGCTTTCGCACTCGCGAACAGGCGCATGGCCAACGACTGGCCCATCGCGTCGCCCTCGACCATGACGGCGGTTCCTGCCGGCATGGGCACCGGGGCCGCGGCAGGCGCGAATGCATGCAGCGGATGGGCCGAAAATCGTCCCGCGAACGGTCGAACGGGCCGATCCAGGACGGACGACGTCAGGGCGCCCGAGAGGTGTCCGACGACATCGGTGGGACGAGCCAGGCCGGTGTCGGCAAGCTGCGAGACCACGGCCGCGATGGCCCGGTCGGGAACGGCCAGCAGGAGGATGCGAGGGCCTGGGGGGCCCGTCAGATCCTTGAACTCGTGACAGGGCGCCGATGGCAGGGGGCAGGTCCCCGGCGATCGCGAATACAGTTCGGTCGGCCACCCCGCGTGCCGAAGCGCCAGCAGCACCCCAAGGCCGGCGCGCCCCGCGCCGATCACGCACACGGGCGGGCGCACGTCAGCCACGATAGCAGCCCTCCCGCAAGGCCAAGGCCAGCACCGAGGCCGGCACCAGGTCGTCGATCGGCCGCCCCTCCCGGATCGCCTGGCGCAGCGCCGTGCTGGACACCGGCGGGAACACGGGACCGATAGCCTGGGGATGGGGCGCGCCCCGGGCCAGGACGATCAGGTTCGCGAGTTGTCGCACCTGATCGAAATCGCGCCACCGGGGCGTCTCGGGCAGGATGTCCGAACCGATCACCAGGTGCAACCGCCACTCGGGGTGGCGTTCGCGCAGGTGTCGCAGGGTCTGGACGGTGTACGAGGGACGCGGCAGGCGCCGCTCGACGTCCAGGATCCGGACGCGTCGCCCGAAGGGGGCGAACGCGGCCCGACACATCCGCAGGCGGGTCGGGAAGGAGGCGGCGGCGTGCTTGTCGAAGGCATGCTCGAAACAGGGGATGACCAGCGCCACGCGGCAGGGGGTGCAGGTCAGGGCATAGGCCACCGCCATGATGTGCGCGCAGTGCGGCGGGTCGAAACTGCCCCCGAACACCGCGACGTCTTGCGCCTGAGGGCTGGCGAACGTGGACATGACAGCCTCGCGCGGACCGGTCGCAATCGTAACACCGAACCTGATCGGGATGCGCGATGGTTGCTCCTGGCGGACGCCGACCTTTCCTAGCGATACAGCAGGTAGCGCTGGCGGGATTCCTGGAACGCGCGAGCCGGGGCCTCCAGAAGGCCGACCAGCTCACTTGCCGTGGATCCGGCCATCAGGGCCTGGCGCAGGGCGGTGTCGCCCAGCAGCAGGTCCAGGGCGGGAACGTCGCGAACGAACTCGTAGGCGTCGGTTCGCAGGGCGAAGTCGTCCGGGTACTGGCGGCGCACCGTTGCCAGGATCGCCAGCGCGGTGGCCAGGGGACGGAAGCGGCGCGGGTCGGTCACGATCAACTGCACGCCGGGACAGCGTTGGCCGGCACCCTTGTCGTGCGAGGGAACGAAGGCCGTGGGACGGAAGGTCACTCCGGCCGGGGCCTCCGCCCGCAGCGACTCGACCAGCGTCCAGGGATCGCGAATCCACGGGGCCCCGAAGACGAAGAAGGGCTGGGTGGTGCCTCGGCCCTCGCTGAGGTTCGTGCCCTCCAGCAGGCACATGCCTGGGTACACCAGCGCGGTCTCCCAGGTCGGGATGTTGGGGGATGGGGGCACGAACGGGAGTCCGGTGGACGGCCACATGTGAGCGCGTCGCCATCCACGGCAAGGCACGACGGTCAGATCCAGGTCCAGTCGTTCGGAATCGACGACCAGCGACGCGACCTCGCCGGCAGTCATGCCGTGGCGATTCGCCAGGGGCAGGTAGGACACGAACGAACGCAACGCGGGATCGGGCAGGTTGCCTTCGACAATGTCGCCCCCGATGGGATTGGGCCGGTCCAGCACGACGAACGGCACGCCGGCCGAAGCGCAGGACCGCATCGTCAGCGCCATGGTCGCCAGGTAGGTGTAGTAGCGCGCGCCGACGTCCTGCAGGTCGAAAACCACCACGTCCAGGCCCTCGAGATCCGTGGGGCGGGGGGCCAGGGATTCGAACTCGCTGCCATACAGGCTGCGCACCGGAACCCCAAGCCGCGGATCGACCAGGTCCGGCACCGGTTCCATGTACAGGTGTTCCCCGAACAGCCCGTGCTCGGGGACCAGCAGTCGCCGGGGGCGGAGGTCATCCCGGGCGCAGACCTGATCGAACAGGTGGTTCGCCTGGCCATCGACCGAGGCCTGATGACACACCAGCGCCCAGGCGCGGTCCCGCACCAGACGGGTCAATGCAGGGTCGTTCAGCAACCGATCGGCGCCGGTCTGGACCATGAGGGGCCCCCTGGGAATCCCGGTCGCAGCCTAGCGCAGGGCAGGGCGGACTGCCAAACTGGCGGCGACGCGGCAGGAGGATGGGAGCGCAAGACGCGCCGGGCCGCGAAGGTGGACCGAACCCGCTGCAGGAAGTTCGATGGGAGGCCGGAAATCAGCGGGGTGGACGGGACTTGAACCCGCGGCCTCTGGCTTGACAGGCCAGCGTTATAACCGACTTAACTACCACCCCAAATAATCAATCAGGCACCTGGCGCCGGTGGGCGAAACAGGGCTCGAACCTGTGACTCCCGGCGTGTAAAACCGGTGCTCTACCCGCTGAGCTATTCGCCCAGGGCCGAAAGTGAGCAAGAGGATAGCCGCGGCGGCGCGCCGTGTCAACGGAAAATTTCGCGCATCACGGCACGGGTTCCACTTGCTCGACGCCGGGAACCATCTCGCGAAGCACCTGCTCGATCCCATAGCGGATCGTGTAGGTCGCGGACGGGCAGTGGCGGCAGGCGCCCTGCAGGCGCAGGAAGACGGTCTTGCCGTCGGGCGACACATCCACCAGTTCGCAGTCGCCGCCGTCACGCTGCAGCGCGGGCCGGATCTGGTCCAGAACGGTGCGAATGGCCTCGCGATGGGCCTCGGGCGTCGGAGTCGCGTCGGACATCGGATCTCTCCGAAAAAAGTCTGTCGTACCCTAGCAGAATCGCATGGCGAATGCACGTGGGGGCTGGCGAAGGGCGCAATTGGACTACAATCGGGCCGGCGATGCGGAGGTGGGTGATGCCGTTCGTTCGGGTCGGGGATCGGTTGGAAGTAGGCGACGTGGTGGCGGTGGCGCGGGGCGCGGTTCGGGTCGAACTGACCGCCGAGGCCATCGACCGGATGCGGCTGGGGCGCCAGGTGGTCGAGGGGCGCCTGGCGGACTCCGAGCCACACTACGGCATCAACACCGGGTTCGGAGCGCTGGCCGAGGTCGCGATTCCCCCGGCGGATCTGGCGATGCTGCAACTGAACCTGATCCGCAGCCACGCCGCCGGTGTCTGCGAACCGCTGCCCCGGGACGCCGTGCGGGCAGCCATGCTGTTGCGCGCCCAGGTTCTGTGTACGGGCAACGCGGGGGCGCGCCCCCAGTTGGCCGAGCTGCTGGTGGCGATGCTGAATGCCGGCGTCCATCCGGTGATTCCGTCGCGCGGTTCGGTCGGGGCGTCGGGGGACCTGGCGCCGCTGGCGCACATGGCGCTGGCGATGATTGGCGAGGGTGAGGTCGAGCATCTGGGCGAGCGGCTTCCCGCGGCCCAGGGGCTGGCGCGGGCGGGCCTGCGCCCGGTGGTTCTGGAGCCCAAGGAGGGCCTGGCCCTGGTCAACGGCACCCAGGTGCTGACGGCGGTGGGCCTGCTGGCGCTGCACGACGCCGAGCGCCTTGCGATCGCGGCCGACGTGATCGGCGCGATGTCCCTGGAGGCGGTTCTGGGGACTCCGGATGCGTTCGATCGTCGGGTCGTCGAGGCGCGTCCACACCCTGGGCAGGTGGCTTCCGGCGCGCTGTTGCGCGGCCTGCTGGCGGACAGCGAGATTCGCGAGTCCCATCGGGGCAAGGGCCATCACAAGGTCCAGGACCCGTATTCGCTGCGCTGCATGCCCCAGGTCCACGGGGCGGTCCGGGACAGTCTGGCGCACGTGCGGCGCGTGGTCGAGATCGAGATCAACAGCGCCACGGACAATCCCCTGGTGTTTCCCGACGGGGACATCCTGTCCGGAGGGAACTTCCACGGGGAGCCGGTCGCGATCGCGTTGGACCTGCTGGCCATCGCGACGGCCGAGTTGGGCGCCATCAGCGAGCGGCGTGTCGAGCACCTGGTGAACCCGACCCTGTCGGAGGGCCTGCCGCCCTTCCTGGCGGCGCACTCGGGGCTTTGTTCCGGGATGATGATCGCCCAGGTCGCGGCGGCCTCGCTGGTGTCCGAAAACAAGATCCTGGCGCACCCGGCGTCGGTCGATTCCATCCCGTCGTCGGCGAATCGCGAGGACCACGTCAGCATGGGGATGACGGCCGCCCTGAAGGCGCGGACCGTCGTGTCGCACACGACGACGGTGCTGGCCATCGAGGCGCTGTGTGCGGCGGTCGGTCTGGACCTGCGCGCGCCGCGGCGTCCCGGTCGAGGCGTGGCCGCGGCGCTTGGCGCGGTGCGGCAGGTGGTGCCTCCGTTGGCGTCGGATCGTCCGGTTGCGCCGGATGTCCAGAAGGTCGAGGCCCTGCTGGCGGACGGAGGGGGCCTGGTGGAAGCGGCGCTGGCCGCGCTGTAGCCCTCGGGTTAGCCCACGCCCTGGATCGCCTTCGCCAGCAGCGTCGGAACCACGTCCGAGGCCCGACCCAGATAGACCTCGCGGAAGTAGCCGACGTTGACGGGCGCTTCCAGGTTCGCCAGGACCGTGCGCGCGCCCAGTTCATAGGCCAGGCGCGCGTATCCGGCAACGGGCCAGACGACGCCCGAGGTCCCGATCGTCAGGAACAGGTCGCAGTCCGTGATGGCGTGGCGTGCCCGGGTCTCGACCAGGGGATCCAGCGGTTCGCCGAACCAGACGATGTCGGGGCGCAGCAGGCCGCCACACTCCGGGCAGCTCGGGGGGCCGTCGGGGTAGGTTGCCTCGTCGCGGACCGGGGCGGTCGCCCTGGGGCAGGCGTCGTTGTCGCAGCGGGTGTGGAACAGCGAGCCGTGGACGCGCAGCACCCGGCGGCTCCCCGCGCGTTCGTGCAGGCCATCGACATTCTGCGTGACCAGCGTGAAATGGCCGCGCGGTTCCAGGTAGCGTTCCAGGGCAACCACGGCGTGATGCGCCGGATTCGGGCCGACCCCGTGGGCCGCCTGACGGCGTGCCGAATAGAACCGCCACACCAGGGCCGGGTCCGCGACGAATCCCTCGTGGGTGGCCACGGCCTCGACGGGGTGCTGTTCCCACAAACCTCCGGAATCGCGAAAGGTGGCGATGCCGGATTCGGCCGAGATGCCGGCGCCGGTCAGCACGACGACGGACGCATCGGGCGGGATGTCCAGGGGCGCGACGGGGCGGGTGTTCATGCCACATCCTTGGGTTGACCAGGACGAATCCTATCACCGTTTCAGCGCAAAGCCCCACGGGTTGGGGTACGATCCGTGCATCGCGCAGTTCGGAGGCCGCATGGGAACCGCCAGGCGTCTGGATGCCCTGCAACGTTCGCTGTACGCCTCGAACGAGCGCCAGATCCGGCAGATGGTGTCCTGCCCCCGGCGGTTCGCCCGGACCGATCTGGACCGGTACGAGCGGGAACTGACCCGATCGATTCCGGACCGGATCGAGGTCTCGACGCCGGCGGCCCTGCGGACGGCCATCGGGCGTGCGCGGGTGATCCTGGTCGGGGACTATCACACCCTGGCGCAGTCCCAGCGGGGATTCCTGCGAGTGCTTCGCGCGATCCGGTCGGGGAAGATCGTGGTGGGCCTGGAATTCGTCGCGGCCCGGTTCCAGCGTGCGGTCGATGCGTACATGTCGGGCACCATCGACGACGAGGTGTTCCTGCGGCGCATCGAGTACCGCAAGTCCTGGCCGTCCTACCAGGTGTGGCCGAACTTCCAGCCGATCTTCCAGCTGGCCCGCAGGCGTCAGGCTCGCGTGATCGCGCTGGACTGCATCCCGGGCGAGTGCGGGTCGGTGTTCTCGCGAGCCGAGTTCGCGGCCTGGAAGATCGCCGAGGCGCTGCGGGAGCATCCCCGCCACAAGGTGATCGTTCTGATGGGCGAGGCCCACCTGGCGCCGGAGCACCTGCCCGCGGCGTTGCACCGGGCACTGGCCCGGCTGGAGATGACCTCGACGCGGGTGTTGACCATCCATCAGAACCTGGACCCCGTCTATTTCAAGTTGATGTCACGCGGGCTGGAGAACGAGGTCGATGTCGTGCGGTTGGCCGAGGACCGCTTCGTGATGCCGGCCAGTTCCCCGATTGCGGCCCAGCACTCGTTCCTGGCGGCGATGACGGGCGAAGACTATGCGCACGTTCCCGACCGGGCGGCGGTTCGGCGCGAGTTCCTGCGCCACGTGCGCGATCTGGGGCGCATCCTGGGCATCAAGGTGCGCGGGCTGATGGACGACGTGCTGATCTGCGGCCCGGGGGACCTGGAGCCCTTCGCGGAGCGGGGGTCCAGCTTCGACGATGCGACCTGGCTGTTCATGGCCAGCCAGATCGCGGTTGGCGAGTCGGTGTGCCTTCCCGAAAAGGGGGTCGTGTATCTGGCGAACATGAGTCCCACCCACGTCGCCGAGGAGGCGGCCCACTGCCTGAAGGCGCGCCTGGCCGGCGGGGTCGTTCCCACGGACCCGATCGACTTCCTGTACAGCCGGGCCTTGCACGAGGCGGTCGGGTACTTCGGCGCCAAGATGTTCAATCCGAAGCGCAAGCCGCCGACCCGGGCCTTGATCCGCGAGGCGGTGCGGCGGGCATTCGACCCCGAAGCCGAGGACCTGTCGCCGGAGATCGTCTTTGCCGCCCAGGCGGCCGCGTGGCACCGGATGCGACAGGGACGGACCGCGTTCCACCGGGATGCCTTCGATCTGCACCTGCGAGCGATGGGGCTGGGGGGCGTGGGGGACCTGGGGCCCGAGGTGCTGCGCCCCATCTATCACTTCCTGGGGTACGAGCTGGGCGAGCGGATGTACGTGGCCTTCCGTGCGGGCCGGATGACCACCGCGCAGGTCCGTCGGGTGTTCCTGTCCGACTTCGACGCGCCGGGCGCGGCATTCCCGCCGAGCAATCCGCGCTGTTCGCAGGTGAAGTCCTGACGGGCTCGCGCGGGCGTTCGGCGAGGGAGTTCACCCCAGGATTCGGGGCATCAGGTCACGTAACTGCTTGATCTCCCGAGACAG
>JARKOL010000359.1 GCA_029975745.1 Myxococcota bacterium
CCGACCTCCAGCGCGTTCGGCACCAGCGGCTCTCGATCCTCGATCGTCGGGGCGCTGTCTTCGAGTTCGATGCCCAGCCGGCTTCGCAGCAGGTGGCGGGTGGGATTCTCGAAGAACCTGACCAGTTCCTCGACGGTGACGACCAGGCCCTCGGGGGGAAGCTCGGGCTCCGGCAGCATGTCCGCCAGGAAGGGGGGCGGCGGCGACTTCGGTTCGCGCAGTCGCACCGCGCCGGTCAACAGGCGGCGGTCGAACCCGGTCGCCGTGCCGCCGGGCGCCTGGGCCAGGAAGTTCCGCGGACTGAACGCCTGGAGGGGGGGATGGCGCACCAGGGCCTCGCGTCGGGCGTCCGGGTCCCTTCCGGGAAGGTCGTGCGTCGCGGCCAGCAGGTCCAGCAATTCCCCCACGGGCACGGCCGGCGGCAGCGGGCTGTTGTCCCGGACGTCGTGGCCGGTCCACGTGAGGATCAGCCGTTCCCGCGCCGCCATCAAGGATTCCAGGAACAACTGGCGGTCGTCGTCCCTTGGGCTGCGATCCCCGGGGCGCCGGTCCCGGGAGGTTCGGTCGAAGCGGGGGCGCCGGTCGGGCCGCGGAAAGGCGCGGTCGTCCATGCCCAGCAGGCAGATCACGCGGAAGGGCAGACTGCGCATGGGGACCAGGGCGGACACATTCAGGCCCCCGGCCAGCAATCCGGACGCGGAAACCGACGCACCCAGCGCGTCCTCGAGGATCCGGCGTGCCACATCCAGGTCCAGCGGTCGGTCGAAGGCGACCCCGGCCTGCGCCCCGGCGCGCGCGAACACCTCGCGCACCTGGCCGGCCCTCCATGCCTGGCGATCGGGAAGCTTGACGAACTGCTCCAGCAGGGTGGCGACCAACGCGTCCCACTCGGCCAGCGAGCGGGCCTGGCCCCGCTCGGTGAAGGCCGCGGCGTCGGTCGTCCCCTGGATCCGGGCGCACGCCTCGAACAGCGTTCGGCAGCAGCGCGCGAACGCCCCCACCACGCGCGTCGTGCCGCCCTCGGCGGTGTCCAAAGGCAGTACGTCCGCGAACGTGCGAACGTCCTCCTGGGGCATCGCGATACCCAGTAGCATCCGGTCCAGCCCGAAGCGCCAGGTGTTCTGGCGGTCGCGGGGCAGGCCATTGCCCGCCCGGTGGGCCTCGTCCATGGCCCACCGGACGCCCGATGAGGCGACCCATGCGTGCAGGGTGCCCAGGTCGTCCTCGTCCAGGTCGAAGCGCGCCCGCACCGGCGCGATGTCCAGCAGGTCCAGCACGGCGCTGGCCGGGAGCCGTCCCGCCGCCAGGGCCAGCACGGCCTGGATCGCCTCGGCGGCAGGGTTGCGGACGCGGTCCGATCGGTCGGCGATACGGAACATCAACCTGGGGAACCCCGCCTCGCCCGGCTCCCCACGCGCCAGCCGCGCCGGCTCGTCCCCGTCGGTGAACACCGCGTCGATCAGCGGGGCGAAGGTCTCGATGTCCGGCGTCAGGATCGCGATGTCGCGAGCCTGGAGTTCCGGATCCTCGGCAAGCAGCGCCAGCAGCGCGTCCCGCACCACCTCGACCTGGCGCAGCGCACCGTGGCATGCGTGGAACTGGATGGTGTCGTCCGCCGTGGGCAGGCGGGTCGGGGCGCTCCCGTCCGCAGCCGTCGCGCGATCCGGAGTCCGGTTCAGGACGATGTCATACTGGACGCGTTGCAGCATCGTCGGGCGGGCATCGCCCCCGGCCGGGTCCGGGAAGTCGTCGTGTTCCACCAGGATGGCCGTTCCGGATTCCGCCGCGGCCTCGGCCAGCGAGGTCAGCACCGCCTGGAATTCCACCGACTGCCGTCCCAGGGACACCAGCAGGGGATGTCCGTCGTCGTGCAGGTCGGCGGGATCCGTTCCGGGGTGCCGGCGCGCGTCCCGGGCGCGCTGGTGTCGATCGCGGATGTCGCCGATCCACTCGCCGGACGGGAACGGGACGAACAGGTGTACCGGAATCCGGCTGGACAGGGCGATCAGCACCCCCACGTAGGCCGGGGGCAGGGTCGAGATCCCGAACAGGCACAGCCGCGGCGGCAGCCCGGACAGCGGGTGCGCGGTGTCCGAAAGCGCCCGGATCGCGGCCTGGATCCGGGCCGCCGGATGGGGCCGCCCGATGCGCTGGGCGATGGCGCGCCACAACAGCGGCTGCCAGGCGTCGTCGGTGTCGGCCCAGTCCGCGTCGAGGCCCGAGGTCGCCGCCGACCAGCGTTCGATCCAGTCGGGGCGGAAGGTCGCGTAGCGATCGAACAGGTCCGCGATGCGTCGCGCCAGTCCGTACTCGCGGTACCGGATGTCGGCCCAGGGGCGGCGCAGGTAGTCGCGCAGCGGCGCGAACGGCGGCGTGTCCACCAGGGACGGCAGAACGTCCAGGACCGCCCAGGTCAGGGCATCGACATCCCAGGGATCCGGGGTCGGGTCGGGGCCCGCGTCCCGTTCGAGGGCTCCCAGCGCTGCATCGACGATCGACCGCACCACCCGGGCGGGAAACCGGAAGCGCACCCCCGCGCACACGCCCAGTTGCTGGGCCAAGGCCAGGGACAACCAGCGTTCCATGCCCCTGCCGGCCACGACAATCGTGTCCACGGCCATCGGGTCGGGATTCGGCTCGGCCAGCACCCCGGCCAGCCTTTCGGCCAGGGATTCGGCACGCTGGCTGCGGTGGACGAACAGCATCGGTACTCCGCCGGGCGTGTCGCCCGGTCCACTACATCCGGTCGGGCGGCGCGTCCCGAAGATCGCGAAACGCCGTGGGCCGGTCCGGGTCATAACGCAGCAGCTCCCACACCGCCGGGTTTCCGCCCCGGTCCTGGGCGCGCCGCAGCCGCTCCTTTTCCGCCCCCTTCGGCATGCCCGAAAGCCCCGGGCGCCACTCGAAGTGAAAGATTTCGGACGCCTTCACGCGTCCCAGCCACAGCAGTCCCAGTTCCTCGCCGATGCGCCCCACCCGTTCCCACGCGTCCCGCTCGGGACCGCCGTCCAGGTACGCCCGGGTCGCCGACCCCAGATCCCGCCGGTGCATCAGGTTGACATCGACGGCCAGCCCCATCGAGTGCAGCGTCGGTCCGCGGACCGTCCTGGTCACACGCCGCGCCCGGCCGTCCTTGCCCCGGACCCGGACGGTCTGCTTGCGGGCGGTGTGGGACCGGACCGTGCTGATCACCTTCAATTCGATGCCCTCGGCGTCCGCGCGCAGCACGAGCTGGCGCGTCGCGTCCGCCAGGATCGGGTGCAGCACGTCCAGCGTGCCCAGTCGCGCGCGCCGGAACAGCCGGGCCAGCGCCTCGCCGTCCGTCGGGCGGTACAGGTAGCAGACGCCCACGTCGGGGTCCTCGTATCGCGCGAACAGGTCCGGCCGGGCGTCGAGCGCCGGGTCGGCCGCGAAGGGGCAGGTTCGCCACTGGTGGACCAGCTCCCCGGGGTACCGGCCGCGTGCGGCCGCCTCGGTGGCGGGGCGCGTTTCGACGGCACCCTGCGGGGTCAGGATGACCAGCATCCGCTCGTCCGCCGCGCACGTCTGGGTGTTGCGCGCCCACCACTTGGACCGGCGGACGCAATCGCGCCCGCGCGAGAACACGTACGACGTGCCGACGATCCGTTCGATCGGCGCCGGTTCGTGGCGCGTTGCGACCGGGATGGGGGCCGCAGGCGTGGTCCGGGCCGGAGGCGTCGTCACGGTGGCACAGGATGCCACGCCCAGCATGGCCACGCCGGCCAGGGCGGCGCGCACCCGGACGTCCATTCCTTGGCAACCCGGCATTCCGGTTCGCTCCCCAAGCCTTCCCACGGATCCTAGCGCAACCGTGCGACATGACGAACCCGCAATTGCGATTCGTCGTGCAAGACGCTACCATCGGCCGGCTCTTCGGGGCGCAGGGTGGTGGCGGTGGTTTCGCGTCTCCGGTGCTTCGGTTTCCTGCTGCTCGCTTCGGTGCTGGGCGCCGCGGCCCTTCCCGTCCTCGCCCGGCCCGCCTCCGAACCCTGTGCCTGCCGGGGGATGCGCGGCTTCCCCGAACCCTCCAACGAAGCGTGCCGCGGATGCCTGCCGAAGGGGGTCCTGGAGCGCCTGTGGAACACGCCCGAGGACCCCGCCGCGGTCAGCCTGGACGCGATTCGCGCCGAACATCGGAACAAGCACTTCCTGGCCAGCGATGAACGGAACCTGCACCTGTTCCGGGACGCCGTGGCGGAGGCGGGGGGCGGGTTCATCGGCGTGGGCACGGACCAGGCCTACCTCTTCATCGGCTGGTCGCGTCCCGAGTTCGCCTGGCTGACCGACTACGACGAGTGGGTCGTGTGGGTCCATGTGATCTCGGGCATCTTCTTCGATGTCTCGGACGACGCCCAGGCGTATCTGGCCCGCTGGTCGTCCCGTGGCCAACGCGAGTCGCTGGCGCTGCTGGCGGCCCGGTTCCAGGATCCGGTTCAGCGCCGCATGGCCGAGCGGGTGTTTCGCGCCGCGCGCCCCCTGACGGCCCGGCGTCTGGCGTTCCTGATGGACCACTGTCGCCGGGCGGGGGTCGCGACGTACCTGACGGATCCGGCCCAGTACGACTTCGTGCGCAACCTGTGGCGGTCGGGACGGATTCGGCCGATGGTGGCCAATCTGCTGGGAACGCAGGCGCTGCGGGGGATCGGGCAGGCGGCGGCCGATCACGGCATCCCGATCCGCACCATCTATCTTTCGAACGCCGAACAGTACTGGAAGTATCCGGAATCGTTCCGCGAGAACGTCCGGGCGTTGCGGCTGGACGAACGGTCCCGGGTGTTGCGGACCCTGGCGTCCAAGAGGGCCAACGGCGACTACCGCTACGTCGTCCAGCCCGGCAACCTGTTCACCGAGTGGCTGGCGGAACCCAAGGTCGCCAGCGTCGGGAACATCGTGCCGTTCGTTCCCATCAAGTCCCCTGGTCACATCCCCTATCTGTTCCTGGAAAGGAGGCCCGGTGCGCGCTGAACGTCTGGTGTCCGTTGCCTGCGGTTTTCGGCATGTGGTCGTCCTGACGGCTTTCGTGGCGCTGGGGGGCTTCGCGATTGCGGCGTTCTTCCCGGTCGGCGAGGCGCGGGCGGACGGTTCGGTCCAGGGCGTGGCGGGCGCAGCCTCCGCCGCGGCGACGGATCCGGCGGTGGCGCGCCCTGCCCGGCAGGCGTCCCAGGGGGGCGGGGAGTGCGTGTACTCGACCAGCGTGTGGCACGTGGCGAAGCGCACGGTGGTCGATCGGCGCACGGTGCGCAAGTCCTACGCGGCCTTGACCGCCGAGGAGCGCGACCCCGGCGAGCCGCGGTGCTCGGTCTGCGAGTCCGACCAGGTGCGGATCGATCCGGCGGAACTGGGATTGGGCGGCCTGCCCGGCTTCCGGGTCTGTCATGTGTTCGTGGAACCGGTCAAGGCGGCGTTGCGGGCCCTGGCCAAGGATCCCTCGGTGCGCATCGACTCGATCACCGGCTACCGTCCCGGGCGCACGCGCGGGCCGATCGTCGATGGGGTCCGGACGTGGTTTTCGAACCATTCCTACGGCACCGCGATCGACATCAACGCCTCGCACAATGGCCTGTACACGGCCTGTGACGTCAAGCACCTGACTTCCGGGGCCGTCCGGAAGTGCCGGCTTCAGTTGGGCGGACGGTGGGACCCCGAGGCGAACCCTCGGGAGACCATCGTCGAGGGCGGGGCGATCCATCGGGAATTCACCCGGTTCTGGCGATGGGGCGGGGCGATTCCTGGCGGCACCAAGGACATGATGCACTTCTCGATCACCGGGTACTGACCCCAAGGACGGAATCCATGCGAATGCACTGGTGGAGCCTGGCGATTGCCGCCGGTCTGGTCGTTGTCTGCGGGGCGCGTGCGTCGGCCCAGCCGGCCCCCTGTCCGCCGTCCGTGCCCGAGGGCATGGCCTGCATCCCCGGCGGCCCCTTCGTCCGGGGCACGAACGAGGGGCCCGCGGACGCCCGGCCTGCCGCCGTCGTCGAGGTCGGGACCTTCCTGATGGACATCGACGAGGTGACCTACGCCCAGTACCAGGCCTGCGTGCGGGCCCGGCGCTGCCCGGCCGCGGGTCCGAAATACGTCGATTTCAACGATCCCAGGCAGCCGATGACCGGGGTGAGCTGGTTCGATTCCCAGGCCTACTGCCAGGCGCACGGGAAGCGCCTGCCCACCGAGGCGGAATGGGAAAAGGCGGCGCGAGGCCCCGAGGGCGCCGTGTTCCCCTGGGGCGACGATCCCATCACCTGCGACCGCGCCATCATCATGGATGCGTCGGGGCGCGGCTGCGGCCGGAACAAGCGAGGCGGCCAGCCCGAGAAGGGCAAGCCCTGGCCGGTGGGTTCCCGTCCGGCGGGTGCGTACGGGTTGCGGGACATGGCCGGCAACAGTTGGGAATGGGTCGCGGACTGGTACTCGAAGGACTGGACGACCTGCGGCGCGGCGTGCGCGGGACCGGACCCCAAGGGGCCGTGTGACGGGGCCGCGTCCTGCAAGGGGCATCGCATGAAGGTGGTTCGCGGCGGTTCCTGGTACTGGCCCGGTTCCCACGCGGCGGGCTACTACCGGCGTCCGCATGTTCCTTCGAACAATCCCTATCATCACTTCGGTTTCCGCTGCGCCGCGGACCTTCCCGCCACGCCATAGCCCCCGCCCGTTTCCGTCCGATTTCTGATAGCCTTGTTCCCCGGACCTCCATCACCGGTGACCTTATGAACGTCGTGACCCGAGCCCGGCTCCTGGTTCACGTGGCCCGGTGGCGGCTGACCTGGAACCGCCGCGATCTGGACTACCGCCCCCGATCGCTGCCGAACCCCAAGTTCGTTTCGGCCCGGACGGCCGCCCAGATGTTTCGGGACGGCGACGTCTGCTTCAGTTCCGGGATGGCGGGAAACGGCCGGTGCAGCATCTTCTTCTGGGCGCTGCGCGATCGGTTCCTGCGGACCGGGCAGCCCCGGGGACTGACCTGGATCACCGTCGGGGCGCAGGGGGGGCGCGGACGGGCGCCCGGCACCATCGAGGAAATCGCCCTGCCGGGGCTGGTGCGGCGCCTGATCGCGGGCCACCTGGAAACCAAGAAGGCGATGTTGCGGCTGGCCGACGACGGCCACTGCGAACTGCACACGATGCCGCAGGGCCAGATGACGTACCTGCTGGAGGCCCAGGCGGAGGGCCGAACGCACGTGGTTTCGGATGTCGGGGTCGGCACGTTCCTGGACCCTCGGGTTGGCGCGGGCACCGTCGTGGCCGGGACCGGGCGGGACTCGATGAGCCAGGTCGAGGACGAGCGGATCCGATACCAGTTGCCGACCCTCCAGTGCGCGCTGTTCATTGCGCCGTGGGCGGACGAGGACGGCAACATCTACATGGACGGCGCGACGACGCTGACCGAGACCCTGGAATCGGTGCGCGCGGTGCGTCGCAACGGCGGCAAGGTGCTGGTGGCCGTGGCGGGCATCATCGAGCGGGACCCTTCGTCCGTGTTCGTGCCGGCATCGCAGGTGGATGCCATCGTGGTGAACCCGTACAACGAGCAGACGGGATCGATTCCCCAGCGCCGGGCCTGGTCCATGTTCACGACCGCCTGCCGGATTTCGCCCGTCGAGGGCATCGCCCGCCTGCGCTTCATGAACCGCGTCGTGGGCATCACGCCAAAGCGCGGTCCCGTCGAGGACGCCCTGGCCCGCATGGCCGCCCGGCAGTTCGTCCGCCATTCGCAGCCCGGAGCGTACGTCAACATCGGCGTCGGCCTGCCCGAGGAGGTCTGCCGCCTGGTGTTCGAGGCGGGGTTGACCCAGGACGTGGACTTCCTGACCGAGACGGGCGTGCTGGGGGGCATCCCGGCGCCTGGCGTGTTCTTCGGGGCGGCCGTGGCTCCCAAGCGCATGATGACCTCGGCCCGGATCTTCCACCTGTGCCGCGAGCGGCTGGACACCACGATCCTGGGCGTGTTGCAGGCGGATTCCGAGGGCAACGTCAACGTGTCGCGCCGGGGGCCTGGGGCGATCAACTACGTCGGCTGCGGGGGCCTGCCGGATCTGGTGCGGTCGGCGCGCAACATCCTGTTCGTGGGGACCTGGATGGCCCATGCCGATCTGCGAATCGAGGGCGGCAAGCTGCGCATCGCGCGCCCGGGGACGTACAAGTTCGTCGAGCGCGTGGACGAGATCACCTTCTGCGGACGGCAGGCGCTGGCCCAGGGCAAGTCGGTGCGCTACGCGACCAATGTGGGCGTCTTCCAGTTGACCGAGCGGGGGATGGAGCTGATCGAGGTGATGCCCGGAATTGACGTTCGGCGCGACATCCTGAACGCGTGTCCGATGCGGGTCGTTCTGCCGCCGGATGGCCGGGTGCCCGTGGTGCCGGACGAGGTCGTGACCGGTCGCGGGTTCCGCCTGGGATGGACCCGCTAGCCTTCGCCCAGGCGGTCGCACTCGGGCTTGCGCACGTCGGCATGCACTCCGTGCCCGAGGTGCCGGCCGCGGCGGACCAAGCCCCCCGCGATCAGCCGCGCCGCGCGGGACGTCCCCGGGGGCTGGGCTTTTCAGCCGGCTCGGGGTCGTCTTCCTCGATGCGCAGGATCGGGATCTGGGGCGCCCGGCGGGCCGCAAGGGCCTGCGCCAGCGGCGTCTGGGCCGAAACGGTCGCCGGCGTCGCCTTGGCGGTCCGCCCGACGATCGTGCCCGCACCCGCGACCACCTTGCGGAAGCAGGGCTCGCAGTAGTGCTCCCAGGCCAGCTCGTCCTTCAGCAGGTGCAGCACCCCGCCCAGGAACTGCTCGGAGCAGTGCAGCGGCCCGTAGCGTCCCGCCAGGGCGGCGAAGTCGGCAGCCTGAAGCGGCTGCCCCTCGGCCTCGCCCGCGGTGTGGTACGCGGACAGCGGTTCCCCGATGTCCTTCTTGCCGCAGCGGTCACAGTCGAAGACGATTCGTTTCATGACGCTTTCTCCGATGCCGTTCCGATTGGAGTACTCGACCGGCGTGATGCCGCGCTCCTCGAAGAACGCCCAGAATTCCCTGCAATGCTGCCGGTTGGGGCAGTTGCGCATGCACGCGACCACATAGCGCGTGAAGCGGCCTTCGCAGAGGATCTTGTCGTTCTGGTAGGAGTCGTGCCCGCCGTCCATCGGGGCGCATCCTACCAGAATCGTGCGACGCCGTGCAGGATCGAGGACCCGCCCAGGGGGGCGCCGCCCAGACCGCGGCGTTGAGCCCCGTGTCCGGGAGGCCAGGTCAGGGGTGCATGGCTACCAGCCGCGCTTTGCGTAGGCGCTGAAACCGCGCTCCTTCAGGCGGGCTACCAGGGCCTTGGCGTCCGCCTGGTTCGCGAAGGCCCCCGCGACGACGGACCAGTAGCAGCAGCGGAACTTCGGGAACTGCCGGCCGTCCACGACTCTCGAGTCGGCGAATCCTGCCGCCTGGAGGGTCCGCGCGGTCCCTTCTGCCTGGGCGCGGGCGTTCGGGGACGATTGTTCCACGCTTCCCGCCAGCACGATCCAAGGCGTCTCGACGGACGGGGCGGCCGCTGGGCTCGGTGCAGGGGGCGTGGCGCCGCCGGGGGCCTTCCAGGACACCAACTGGACCGACATCACGCTGACGAAGCCCCCGTAGAAATAGCCGGACCACTGCACCGGGCCGAGGCGTGTGGAATGCCACATTTCGCTGCCCGAGTCGTCCCCCATGTTCTCCTCATCGACATGCGGGGCGGGCCTTGCGGACCAGGCGGTTTCCTTCTTGCCGTCGATCGTGAATGTCTTCGAGCGGAATCGCTTGGGGGACGGGGCGGCCACGACGATTGCCGAGGCGCCAGGACGCGCCCGGCGGTATTCGTCCAGGGTCTTGGGACAGTTGTAATACTCGTACATCCCGTCGGACCTTAGAGGGTGTAGTCGAATAAATCATCCTTCCGCGCCCAAGCGGCGAGCGAGCAGCCACACGAGAGCGAGCCTGACCCACGCGAGCGAACTGATGGGGGACTGCTCGTAATCCTTGCTGAGGCGGCGGTAGCGTCCCAGCCAG
>JARKOL010000373.1 GCA_029975745.1 Myxococcota bacterium
GTCGTAGCCGTCGATCTCGTCGCCCAGCCAGACGTCCTGGACCATGTCCAGCAGTCCGCCGTTCTCGTCGTAGGTGAACTTCAGGCCGGACACCTGCAGGAAGAAACTGTCCGCCACGACCGGCGCCAGACCGACGATCACCTCGAGGCCGGACTTCAGTTCGGCGGGGTTCAGGTAGAACGCCAGCATCGGGTAGCCCAGTTCGTGGTCGGGCCCCAACCCCAGCGGCAGGATCTGGATCAGGTCCCCGACCCGAACCTCGCCGGTGCGCCCTTTCTTGATGCCGTCACGAATGACGCCATTGGCCTCGAACACCACCTGGACCGGCCCCTCGGGATCGTACTGCGTCGTGACCCACCGTACCGCGTCGGCGACCAGGTCACCCAGCCCGGACTCCGAGAACCGGACCGGCATCAGGTCGAAGGCGGTCGTCGCGATCGGGGTCTCGTAGCCGTAGTCCAGACCGGCGAACATCGTGTCGTCCAGTTCGGCCTCGGCCTCGACGACCCTGGCCAGGATCTCGGGCTTCCCGGGAACGGTGTCGTCCACGGGAATCGCCTCCCAGGACTCCAGTTCGAAGGCGCCGTCCTTCTCGACCAGCACCAGGTGCCCCAGGAACTGCCCATAGTTGCCCGCCTGGACGACCAGGGTCGTGCCGACCTTCTTCGCCTCGGTCAGCAGCGTGTGGGAATGGCCGGTCACCAGCACGTCCAGGCCGGTGACCTTCGAGGCGACCTGCTCGTCCTCGCCGGGCTTGCCATCCTCGCCGACCCCACCGTGGGACAGGCCGACGACCAGGTCCACCCCCTCGACGTCCCGCAACGCATCCACCATCTCCTGGGCCGCCGTGGCCGGCGCCCGGACCGTGACCGGAGCCGCATGGGGTGCCAGCGTCAACGCGTTCGTGCCCAGCAGCCCGAACAGCCCCACCTTGATGCCGTTGGAGAGGGTCAGCACGCGGTACGGCAGGATCTTCGAGCCCATCAGGGCGGCCAGATCATCGTCCGCGGGGTTTTCGTCAGCGAACACCAGATTGGATGCCAGGATCTTCAGGGGCGAGTCGTCACCCAGTCCGGCGTTGACCACCTGGGCCGTGCCCGCGGGCGACCAGTCCATCTCGTGATTACCCAGCGTCGTGCCGTCGTATCCCATGGCCTCCATCAGCTTCAGTTCCAGACCGACGGTCCTCGCCAGATACGCGAACGCGGTGCCGAACGTGAAATCGCCGGCATCGACCGTCAGGACGGAAGCCCCGGGTCGCGGGTCGTTGCGCTCGCGGGCGATCAGGGACGCCAGCCGCGCGAAGCCGCCGACCGTGCCGTCCAGGTCGGACAGGCCAGGCGTGTAGTCCGCCACCGGTCCCAGGCCGTTGACGAACGAGTGCAGATCGTTGGTGTGCAGGATGACGACGCGCCGCTTGCCGTCGTCGGTCCAGTCGCGAGGATCGAAGAACGTGTCCCAGTCCGGCGGGGTCTGCCCCTCGTCGGAAACGCCGGGGTCCGAAGCATCGGCGAGGGGAGTGTCCTCGGCACCCTCGTCGCCGGGAACATCCGGCGTCTGCGTGTCCTCGGAGGTATCGGCGACCGGCGTGTCCTCGACCACGGCATCCACACCGGTGTCCGACCCCAGGACATCCGACCCGCCGGAATCCCCGCCACAACCGACCGCCAGGGCCAGCGGCACGATCAGGGCCAGCAGCGCGAACCAGGAATTGTGTGTGCGGTTCATGGACTTCCTCCAGCTTCAGGCGAACGTCGTCTCGACGCAATCGGCGTCATTCTACATCCGATCGCCGTCGCGTGCCTTGGGAACCCTTGCGATGCTTCGTGCTAGCATCGGGCTCCAAGGCCCGAACCCGGGAGATTTCGAATGGCCTACGAAACCCTGACCCTGACGTTCGACGGGCCCGTCGCACTGCTGACGATCACGCGTCCCCAGGTGATGAACGCGTTGAACGAACAGGTGCTGACCGAGCTGGCGGACGCGCTGGCCGCGGTCGCGAGCCACCCGCAGACGCGGGCCCTGGTGCTGACGGGCGCCGGGCCCAAGGCGTTCGTGGCGGGCGCCGACATCGCCGCGATGGCCGGGATGACGGCGACCGAGGCCCTCGCGTTCTCGCGCAGGGGCCAGGCCGTGTTCGACGCGATCGAGGCGCTGCCGGTCCCGGTCGTCGCGGCCGTCAACGGCTTCGCGCTGGGGGGCGGCTGCGAGCTGGTGCTGGCGTGCGACATCGTGTACGCCGCGGAAAACGCGTTGTTCGGCCAGCCCGAGGTCCGGCTGGGCGTGGTGCCCGGCTTCGGCGGCACGGCCCGCCTGGTGCGCGTCCTTGGACGCAACGCGGCGCTGGAGTGGATCCTGCTGGGCGACAATGTGCCCGCGCACGAGGCCTGGCGCCTGGGCCTGGTCCAGAAGGTATTGCCCCCCGACGAACTGATGCCGGCCGCGCTGAAGGCGGCGACGACCCTGGCCAGCCGAGGCCCCCTGGCCGTACGCGCGGCTCGCACGCTGGTACGCAGGGCGCAGGAACGGCCGCTGGCCGACGCCCTGCGGGCCGAGGCCGAGGCGTTTGCGGCCCTGTTCGACGGACAGGACCAGAAGGAGGGCATGCAGGCGTTCCTGCAGCGCCGCCCCCCCGCGTTCGAAGGCAGGTGAGGCCGTCATGCGCATGCAATCCCCCGGGTCGAGGCGTCTGCTGGCCGCGGCGGCCGCCATCTGCGTGACGGCAATCTGCTGCCGGGAAGATGCGGCCCCCGGCGACGCCGGCATTTCCGATGCATGGGACCAGGCGGACGCGGCCCTTCACGATGTTCCCGACGCGGACACGGACGGGCCCGACGACACCCTGGGCGACGGCCGTGCCGACGACGCCCCGGCGGACATCGTCCCCGACACGGACGTGGGCCCAGGCCCCTGTCCGCCACCACCGCCGGCCCCCGGGGAGGTCCGGGCGCGCGTCCTGGCGTGTCCCGCGGACCGGATCACGGGCGACCTGGCGGCCGGACGGGTCGGCGACTTCGTGCTCGAGAATGCCCTGGCCCGGTTCGTCGTGCGGGGGGTTGGCGAGGGTCACGCCTTGCTGGGATTGTGGGGCGGGGGCCTGGTGGACGCGACCTTCCACGGAGGCCGCGACCAGCTTCGCGAGCTGCAGCCCCTGATCTCGTTCAACGTGCTGAAGGCGGAACAGGTCCAGGTCACCGCCACGGGACAGGACGGCGAGGCCGTGGTCTCGGTGAGCGGGGTCCCGGTGGGCCACCCGATCCTCCAGGCCGTGATCCCGGGCATCGATCTGGATGCGACCGTCATCCATGAGTACGTGCTGCGCCCCGACGAGCCCTGGCTTCGCCTGCGCACCCGCGTGTCGCCCGCGTCGGACCACGCCATCGAGTTCGTCCCCGCCGACCTGCAGATGCTGGGCGGTCGGGCCGTGCCGTTCGTCCCGGGAACCGCCGGGGATCTGGACGTGGCCATCTCGGGCCCCTTCCTTGCCGCCGCCGGGGGGGGGGCGTCCTCCGCCTACGTGGCGGGCCCGAAACTGAACGGACTGGAGGTCGGCGGCTCCGAGATCCTGCTGGCGGACCCGATCCCGGCCAGCCGCCAGACCGAGGGCGTGTTCGAGCGCTTCTTCGTCGTCGGGGACGGGTCCCCATCCTCGGTGACCGACGTCGCCTGGGCGCTTCGAAGCGACCCGACCGGCCCCGTCGCCGGCGTCGTGCGGTCCGGGCAGGAACCGGTCGGAGCGGACTACCAGGTGCGCGCGCTGGATGCCCGCGGACGGCGCCTGACCACGTTCCACACCGACTCGAACGGCCGCTTCGTAGGACGCCTGCCGGCGGGCCCGGCCACCCTGCGGGCCACCTGCGACGGATGCGCGGACGGGCAGCCGATCGCGCTCGAGATCACGGCTCAGGGGGTCGAGGACGTCGCGCTCGACGCCACGGTGCCGTCGTTCCTGGAGGTCACGGTCCGTCGGGCGGTTGACATCGCGCCCGTGCCCGCACGCGTCAGCATCGAAACTCTGGACCACCCCGGCACGAAGCCGCGCTTCGTGTTCACCGGCCCCCGGACGGGGACCTTCCCGCTGGCTCCCGGCCGCTACCGCGTGACGCTGTCCCGGGGGCCGGAACACGAGCGCCATGTCGAGGATGTCGTCGTGGGCGTCGGAGAAACCGTCTCGCTGAATCATGTGATGCACCGGGTCGTCCAGACCCCAGGCGCGATCGCCGCCGAGTTCCACCTGCACTCCGAGTCCTCGGTGGACTCGGCCGTGCCCGTGGCCGATCGGGTCGCCGCCTGCGCGGCCGAGGGCCTGGAATTCATCGTCGCGACCGACCATGACTTCGTCACCGACTACGGACCGGCCCTGGCCGAACTGGGCCTCACGCCCTTCGTCACGGCGGTCCCCGGCTGCGAGGTCTCCTCGATCCACGCCGGACACTTCCAGTCGTGGCCCCGGCCCATCGACCCCGACCTGGCGGGCAACGGTGCCCCCCGCTGGTTCGACCTGTCGCCCCCGGCGCTGGCCGATCGGCTTCGCGAGGGTGCCCCGGACAGCATCGTCCAGGTGAATCACCCGCGGTTCGGGGCCGACTCCACGTTCGACATCATCCGGTTCGACCCGACGGACGGACGGGCCCACGCCAGCCCGGTCTCGCTGGGATTCCCGCCGGACACCGACCTGAACGCGATGCCCTACGACGCCATCGAGGTGTTCAACGGCATCGGCGACGAGGACCTGGACGAGCAGCTCGCGGACTGGTACGCACTGCTGAATCTGGGCCACCGCATCACCGCGACGGCGGGGGGGGATTCCCACGACCTGGCCTCGTACCCGGGCAATCCCCGGAACATGGTGCTGCTGGGGACCGACGACCCTGCCGAGGTCACGGTCGATGCGGTGCGCTCGGCCGTGCGCGCCATGCGCGTCCTGGTTACCTCGGGGCCCTACATCGAGGCCGGATTGCTGCGTCCCGGCGACCCGACGCCGTCGCTGCCGGGGGACCTGGTGACCGACACGACGGGCGAACTCGCGCTGCACGTGTCCGTCCAGGCCCCAAGCTGGGTGGACGTCCGCCACGTACGGATCGTGCGCAACGGGATCGCCGACGCGCCAATCCCGATTCCAGCCCCCCCGGAGGGCGAGCCGCCGCCGGTCCTGCGCTTCCATGCCTCGATCCCGATCGCCACGGAGACGGACGCATGGTACGTGGTCATCGCCCGGGGCGACTCTCGGGATCGCATCCTGGCCAATGTCCTGCCGTTCGCCATCACCAACCCGTTCTTCGTGGACGCCGACGGCGACGGCCTCTTCACGCCGCCCGGGCTCGCCCCCGCCCCCGCTCCTGCCGCCCGGTAGTCAGGCGCCCATTCCACGCCCCATCAACCCGCGCTCCCCATTGTCCTTTTCCCGGAAATGCCCGATGCTTCCGCGCCCCCGCATGGGGGTCCGACATCCCGCGAGGCGACCGTGTCCCCGCACGTGACGAACCACAGCCGCACGCCTGTCACTCGCGGCACGGTTCTTCGGGCCTGGTGGCCCCTGGCGCTGTCCTGGATGATGATGGGGCTGGAACTGCCGCTGGTCAGCGCCGTCATGGCCCGATTCCCCGATCCCGAGGTGACCCTTGCGGCCTTCGGGGGTGTGGTGTTCCCGATCGCCATGGTGATCGAGGGCCCGATCATCATGCTGCTGTCGGCGTCCACCGCCCTGGCCCGGGACCGGGCATCCTACCTGCTGATCCGGCGGTTCATGTGGACCTCGGTGGCGGTGCTGACGGGCCTGCACATCGCCGTCGCGTTCACGCCGCTGTTCGACGTGGTCGCCGGAGGATGGCTGGGCGTCCCGCCCCGAACGATCGAGCCGGCCCGAGTCGGATTGCAGTTGATGACCCCCTGGACCGGGGCCATCGCGTACCGACGCTTCCAGCAGGGAAT
This sequence comes from Myxococcota bacterium, assembly GCA_029975745.1. Taxonomy (GTDB): domain Bacteria; phylum Myxococcota_A; class UBA9042; order DTJE01; family DTJE01; genus DUVQ01. Next base: position 5,932 of record JARKOL010000373.1, read on the forward strand.
CCTGATCCGCTTCGAGCATTCCCGGCGCGTGGGGGCGGGCACCGCGGTCCGCCTGCTGGTGAACATGGCCGTCCTGGTCGCCGGCGCCCTGCACGGCAATCTTCCCGGCATCGTGATCGGCGCATCGGCCATCGCCGCGGGCGTAGTGGGCGAGGCCCTGTTCATCGGCCTGGTGGTGCGTCCGGTGCTGCGACGCAACGTGCTGCCAACGGCGACGGTCGGCGCCCCCCTCCGCCTGCCCGAGTTCCTGCGCTTCTACATCCCCCTGGCCCTGACCCCCCTGATCACGCTGGCCGCAGCGCCCCTGGCCAGCGCCGCGATGAGTCGCATGCCCCGCGCCCTGGATTCCCTGGCGATCTGGCCGGTCGTCAACGGCGGCGTCTTCCTGCTGCGTGGCCTGGGATTCGCCTTCAACGAGGTGGTCGTCGCCCTGCTGGAACGCCCGGGCGCCCTGCCCCAACTGCGACGGTTCGCCCAGGGACTGGCCGCCGCGGTGTCGGTCGCGCTTCTGCTGGCCGCCGCGACCCCCCTGGGCCGGCTGTGGTTCGCGGACGCCGCGGGCCTGAACCCGGAGCTGGTCGCCCTGTCGCTGGCGGCGGTCTGGGCCGCTTTGGCCATGCCCGCCCTGGCCGTCCAGAACAGTTGGGTCCAGGGGTTGCTGGTCCATGGACGGCGAACGCGCGCGGTCACCGAGGGCGTGCTGGTCTATGGGGGCGTGTATGCCGCGGGCCTCGCGTTCGGGGTCGTCTGGGGCGGCGCCACGGGCATCTTCGTCGCGCTCGCGGCCACCACCCTGGGCGGAGCCCTCCAGAACGCCTGGATGGCCCGTCGAGCGCAAGCCGTCGTGTCGCAGTTGCAGGCGGCCCCGGAACGCCCGGCCTAGAACCAGGCCGTCAGCACGGCCTGGGCCTGCCAGATCGCGTCGGTCCGATCCCGATTGCCGGTCCGGTTGAGGAACGCCGCCGCGGCCTTCCCGGGCAGCAGATACGAACCGACCAGGTCGAACGAGAGGTAGCGACCATAGACGAACTCCAGGTGCAGGTCCGTCTCGAAGCCGACGAACCGCGACCCCAACGCGTTGTCGGGGTTCAGCGTGAACGCGGCGCCCACGGTCAGCAGCGGCTTGAAGAAGTCCCACAGGTCCAGTCCCAGCGACAGGTCGGTCACCGACAGACCGGGGCGCACCACGTAGAACTTGCCCCGGTCGCCGTGACGCCGCTCGGCCAGGCGCTCGTCGATGTTGCCGCCGCGATCGCGCAGTTCATCCTCGGTCAGCAGCATCGTCCGGCTGCGGGACTTGCCCGAATAGAACCACGCCCCGTTGAATGCGTTGCCGTCGTGGTCGTCGTCGCCCGACAGCAGCATCTGGTTGAACTGCAAGCGGAACGCCAGATCCTTGCGCAGCGGCTGGTGCCAGGCGACCGAGCCCTGGGCCGACCAGGCCAGCGTCGTCTCGTCGGACCCGGCGGCCCGGCCCGACGTCACGCCGTACTGGAACCCCGCGTCGATCGCGAACTTGACGGTGTCCCAATCGCCCGACAACTGGGCCGTCAGCGTCATCAGGTCCATCGTCTGGCGGATCACCTGCGTGTCGTGCGTCCCCCACGCGGAAAGCGCCAGCGACAAGTGGCGCAGCGGCAGATCGAACCGCAGGCCGTACACGATCGTGTCGGTGTTGAAGTTGTTCGCGTCGAAGGCCACGCCCTCGTAGGTCTGGTCGGGAACCTGGGCGACCGTCAGGGTCACCTTGCCCCACTTCCAGGCCGACGTCAGGTTCGCCGCGCCCAGCCAGTGGCCCAGGTAGAGCCCCGACGGATCGAACAACTGCTCGTAGCCCGCCCTGAAGCCCAGGCGTCCGTCGAAGAAGCGTCCTTCGGTGTACAACTGTCGAATCGCCAACCGGAACCAGTGGGAATCCCCGGCGTCATACACGTCGGGATCCTGCATCGACCACAGGTTCAGGCCCAGCTCCAGCTCGGCGACGATGCGCAGTTCCTTGACGGGCGTGATCTCGAGGTACGGCGCGAAGAACGTTCCCAGAACGCCGACGTCCTGCTTCTGGGCATTGTAGAACGGGGGCGTCCGGTCGAAGTCCCGGTCGTTGCGCCACAGGAACAGCGACTGCATCCGGCCACGGAACTTGACGTAGTCGTTGCCGATGCCGAACCCGCGGGTCGCCTCGTCCGCCCGGACCACCTGGGGCAGCGCCGCGGCGACCACCAGGACCGTGATTGCGATCGGGCGAATCGTCCTCATGGTCCCCTCCTATCGCGCCGTCAGGACGCGACCGCCCTGCACGAAGTAGTTCCAGTCGCCGTCGTCCTGGCCGTCGATGGGCGGCCGGATCCGCAGCCCGTGCTCGAAACCGGGCTCGTCGCGTTCGGGGAACCAGTGCAAGAGGCGCGCGGCCTCGTCCCAGACGGCGTACCCGGCGGTAAGCCAGACGTAGAAGCCGTCGGGGTACTGCAGTTCCGGCACGAACACCAGCGTCGGCGCGTCGGTTTCCTTGCCGCCGAACCGGACCTGGAACTCGCGGACGGCGTTGGGCACGCCCTTGTCCGGGTCGAAGTAGTGCAGGTCCGAGCGGAAGTGCGTCGCGATCGGCTTGCCCGACATCGCCCGAGCGTAGGGCCGGACGAAGGCCTGGTGGCCCCGCGGCACGACGTAGCCGGGCGGCTCGACGACCGGCACGATGTAGGCGTCGGGCATCGAACCCGGGATCGCGGCGTACCGCTCGGGCTCCAGGGCCTGCTGGACGAACTCGACCAGGCTGAAATCCTCGTGGTCCCACCAGTCGCCATACTCGGGATGGGCATCCGGTGTGTAGACCCACACCATGTTGCTGTGGAACAGATCCTCGTAAGCCTCGTAGTAGTTGTCCAGGATCTGGGTGCTGATCAGGTAGTCCCACTGGCGTGACTGCTGCCAGCCCTGCGGGCAGATCGCCGCGGCCTGGTCGCACGCCGGCGCCTTGAATTCGGCGCGCTTGCACCGGGCCAGCGCCTCCTGGCACGGCTGCTCGTTCTCCAGGTACCGGAAGTTCCAGTAGGTGCCGAACTCGCCCATGACGAACGGGATGTTGTTGTAGGCGTACGCGGCCCAGTCCGCCTTCTCCTGGATCAGGGGGCGGTAGTCGCGGAAGTCGTACTCGTCGGACGCGAAGGTCCGCGACGGCTGGTTCAGACCGACGAACGGGTAGATGTCCGGATACCAGTGGGGCGCCCACACGAACTGCACCTTGCCGTGCCGTTCCTCGAATCCCGCCGGCAGCTTGATGTCCGGGGTGGTCGCGTACTGCAGGTACTGCCCGCCCACGCCCCCGCCGCCGCCGAACAGCATCTCGAGGCCATGCGCCGGTTCCAGCCACAACGTCAGCCGGTTGGCCGGCGCCTCGCCCTCGTCGTACACCTTGGCGATCCCCTCGCCCACGTACTCGTACAGGGGCTCCAGGTGGTTCTTGTCCAGGTGCATGTTCAGACCGGCGGCGGCCAGCAGATCGCAGCCGAAGACGCCCAGCGCCTTGCGGGTCTCGTCGCTGTTGTCCCCGGGCAGCAGTTCCAGGTTCTCCTCGACCAGCTGCTGGACCAGTTCGCCCACGGTACTGCCACTGGCGCCCAGCGGCCGGATCGGGTTGCCGTCATCGCCCAGCAACACCGCGTCGATCAGGCTCTTGACCAGGTCGGGCGCCCCCAGATCCAGCAGGCCCTGAACGACCGTCAGCATCAGGTACACCCCCGCGGGCTCGTTCAGGATGTCGTACCCGATCACGTGCGGGTACTTCTTGCCGATGCGCGCGATCTCGACCCAGGCGTCCCTGAAGCCGCCCTGCAGCGATTCGCGCAGATCATTGACAACCACGTACGTATGCCCGGCGCCGCGCAGTTCGGCGGCACGGGTCTCGGCCTCCTCGACCGTGTAGAAGGGCTCCAGCGTGACGCCGTCATCCGGCTTGTTCCTGTCGCCCCACTCGACCACGCGCCGGTTCGGAAACACCGTATCGCCGGCGTAGAACGCGGCGAAGCAGATGTTGGTCGCCAGCGACACGCCGTTGTTGATCCCCCACATCGTGAACGGCAGGCCGTCGTAGGTGTCCTTCGAGTTGAAGGCGTCCGGCGGCAGGTAGGGCTCCATCCGGTCCAGTTGGGCGTTGATCTTCTCGGCCAGGTCGGCGGGAATCTTGGGCTCGTCACCTGTCGAGAGCGCGGTCAGCGCCACGTTCAGGGTCTGGAACAGTTCCAGGCCCAGGGGGCCGGTCTCGGACCGCGCGGTGCCCAGCCACTTGAACACGCCCCAGTAGGGCGACGCGAAGTTCTTCTCCGGAACGCAGACCTGCGTCGCCCACAACGGAGCCCCGTCGCCGCTGACGCGGTGGGAGAAGCCGGCCCGGTACTTGCGGCCCCGGGTCTCGACATCGTCGGCGTCGGTGATGCCCAGTTCGTCGCGCGTCCGGTTCGGGAACAGCGACCACAGCATGTTCATCACGTCGCCCTTGACGCAGCACTCGGCCTTGCGCTCGGCCGTGCAGACGATGTCCTGGTGGACGACGCCCTTGGGGTCGATCGCGCGGTCGTTCGTGTCGTAGCGGCAGCACTGCTGGCAGACCGGCCATTCCGAGTACAGGCTGTAGAACACGCGGCTCCACAGGTTCTCGTGCAGGTTGATCATCACGTAGATGCCGTGGTTGCCGGCCAGGCGGACCAGTTCGTCGAAGTAGTTCAGGTAGTCGCGGTCCGGCTTGCCCTTGCGATCCGGGTAGACGGCCTCCCAGTTCCACATCAGACGAACCGAATTGAACCCCAGCGCCTTCATCTGGGCGAAGTACGCGTCCGCCTTCTGCAGACTGAACGGGCGGCCCACGTACGTGAACGCGCGCAGCCGGCCGGCGGCGGCGTCGGCGACCTGATCCCCGACGTGGCCATAGTAGGTCTGCGGCGTCTCGGCGTCCTGGGTGCCGTTGACGACGGGCACCTTGATGTTGCCGCCCAGGTTGATGCCCTTCAGATGCACGTAGCGTCCCTGGGCATCGCGGAAGTACGTCCGATCGGTCGTCAGCGGTGTCGGCGTTCCGTCCAGGTCCGGTCGGTCGCCGCCGCAGGACGTCGCGATCAGCACGACCGCGGCCAGGGCGAACAGGCAGGCGCGTCCCTTCATGTGCCATCCCCCGAATGCGAAGAAGTCGCCCGGACCTCGCACGACCGACTCCGGGCCGAACGGCCAAGCCTACAACAGATGGCGCATTGCATCACTGGGGAAATCGACGCGCGAAAACGGCGGAATCCCAAAGATTCCCGTTTCGCGGAGGAAGGATTCGTATCGGTCGGGGCGACTGGATTTGAACCAGCGACTCCCTGGTCCCGAACCAGGTGCGCTACCAGGCTGCGCTACGCCCCGTTTTCAAGCACCGGCGACCGGGTCCCGTAGCGCCTGGATGGCGACACGGTAGTCGGGCGCCTTGAACACCGCCGCCCCGGCCACGACCTCGTCGGCCCCGGCCCGGACGACCTGGATCACGTTGTCAACAGTCACGCCGCCGTCCACCTGGATCGGCACGTCCCGTCCCAAAGCCCGCAGAGTCTGCCGCAACAGGGGCACCTTGTCAAGGGCCTCCGGAATCAGCGTCTGGCCGTAGAAGCCGGGATGCACCGTCATCACCAGCGCGAAGTCGATGTCGCCCAGGTGGGGTTCCATCGCGGCCACCGGCGTGCCGGGGTTGATCACCAGGCCGGCCATCTTGCCCAGCGCGCGAATGGCCCGAAGCACGTCGCCGATCCCGGGGATCTCGACATGAACCGCCATCCGATCGGCGCCGGCCCGCGCGAACGTCTCGACGTAGCGCCCCGGGTCCGCGAGCATCAGATGGCAGTCGAACGGCAGATGGGTGTGCGGCCGCAGATCCTTGACGATCCCGGGTCCCAGGGTCAGGTTCGGGACGAAGTGACCGTCCATCACGTCCAGGTGGATCAGGTCGGCACCGGCGGCGTCGATCGCGCGGACCTCGCGCCCCAGTTCGGCCTGGTCTCCGGCAATCACGGACGGGGCGACTTTCAGGGACATCATGGGCCTCCCGGCAACGAACGCGCGGAGTCTGTCAGAACGGGGGCGGCGAGGCAACCCGAAGTCGCCCAGGCCTCGGGGCCGGCTTCAGCGCCAGAAGAACACGTCCCACTTGCCCACCTCGACCCGTTCGGGCCCCTCGGCCTCCACGACGCGCCGCCAGGACTCCGTCCGCCCGTGGCGATGGATCACGTACAACGCATCGCGGCGCACGACGTGCCGTTCGGGCCGGAACAGGAACCGCGACCGCTCCATCGCCCCCAGGACCGCCTCCCGCTGGCCGGTGCGCACGCTGGTTCCCCGCTCCATCTCCCAGACCATCGAGTGATTGGCCAACAGGTACCCCTGCTCGATCCGGATGCCCGCGCACCGATCGTGTCGGACCGTCTGCAGGTCGGAGTACAGGGGCTGGCCGGTATAGAGGCCCCTGTCCCGAAGCGCATCCATCAACTGGTGGGTCTCGGCGTGCTGTCGGCCGATGATCTGGAACGGATTCCGCACCGAACCGACGAATCCGGCCAGGGCCGCGACGACAAGCACCAGCCGAAGGACCACCGGAGCAATCCTCATCGACCGGGCCGAAAGCACGCGGCCGCCAAGGGCGTTCAGCGACAGTCCGCGTGCGGCCACGATCGCGATGGGCAGCAGCAGCAGCAAGGAACTGCGGATCTTGGCATCGACGTTGTTCGGAACCAGTCCGGACTGCATCAGGGTGAACAGCACGAACGTCAGCAGGATGATGGCGACCAGCACCAGCAGATCACGATCGCGACTCTTCCAGGCCGCTACGGCACCCACCAGGGCCCCCAGTGCCAGTGGGGGCGCGTTGTTCAGAAAGGACCAGGCCTGGTAGCGGTACACCTCGGACAAGGGCATCACGGTCCAGTAGCGGCTGGCCAGGGGCAGCTGAGCGGTGTCCACCCAGGTGCTGCGCACCCACAGGAGATCCTGGTGAAACCAGGCACCGGCCAGGACGTAGAGCACCGGGAAGGCCGCGATCGCCAGCCAGAACCCGATCCGCCGGTGCCGCAGGAAGTCCCACGCGGCGAACACCAGGACCACGGTGCCCAGTTCGTGCCGGACGAGCGGCAACATCCCCAGCAGGATGCCGGCCGCCCGCCATCGCCCCGAGGCGTACAGGGCCAGAAAGGCCGCGAAGAACACCAGGCCGTCGGCGTTCGGGGTGCCGTTCGCCACCGACACCGCATAGACCGCACTGAGGGCCACGGTCCAGCCCGCCAGGTTCGGTCGCGCGATCCGAAGTTGCCGGGCCGCCTCGCTCGCCAGGAAGACGCCGACGGCCCCGACCAGTGCGTGCATCGCCAGGTAGGCCGGGAAGCCGAACCAGGAAGGAACGGCGTACAGGATCTCCAACACCGGCTTGGCCTTGACCTGGAAGAGGAATGCCCAAGGCTCGTCCAGCACGTGTCGGTAGAACTCGAACGGCAGCAGCCCCTCGTCATCCAGGAAGACGTCGGGGTGCAGGAGTGCGAACCCCAGAAACGCCAGGGACAGCGCAAGCGCCCCGCCGCGGCCGACGAACAGCCAGGCATCCAGCCGGTCCAGCACTCCCTGGTCGCGAATGGTTGCGTTCGGGTTCATGCGCCCCCAACAGCGCCCGGAATCCCGGGACGCGCCGCGAACGACCCCGCCCAGGCACCGCGCATCCGGCCGCGGGGCCCGTCGGAAACGGAATCCTAGCACGGCCCCGGGACCACGGGTGGTCCTCGGTCAGCGTGCGGGCCTGGGAAGCCGGGCTGGGGATGAAACCGACGGCGCCACGTGCCAGCGCCCGGCGATGCGACACTGGTTCTCGAAGTAGGCCCGCTCGTGACCCGCCTGCTTCGCGGGCAGCCGGCCGACCCGGGACGACGCGTCGAACGCGGCCAGGGGCACCAGCGCCAGAAGCACGACGGTCGCGACCTTGCGACGAAGCCGATCCGGCCAGGCATGGATCGCGAAGACGGCCAGCAGCAGGAAGCCGGCCGCCGCCGCCCCCAGGAACGCCCACGAGGGGAACGTCACGCCCAACGAGGTGCGCGCCACGCAGCCGCCGGCGGCCAGCGGTACCGTCAGGTCGTGGAACGGATTGGGGATGTGTTCGGGCAGGTGCGGGTAGATCACCGTGGCCAGGCCGGTCAGCAGCACGGACACGGCGGCCAGCGCGGGTCCCGCCAGTCGCGCGACGCGCGAACGATCCAGAAGCAGCCCGGCCGGCGCGACCAGGAACGGCACCAGCGGCGTCAGGTGGCGCTGGCCGACGGTCCAGCCGCCGTCCCAGTAGACCATCGACGAGACGAACGCCACCGGAAGCGCGACCAGGACCAGGCGGAGCGCGGCGTCGCCTCGACCGACGCGACGGGCGAAGGCCCCCAGTCCCACGAAGCCCAGGATCAGGAACGGGGACCAGAACAGCATGCCCTTCGAGGGCAGGAACAGGCTGCCGACGAGGTTGGTCCACTTCGGGTGCGACACCCCCATGAACCCCTGGGCGTGGACATTCGCGAAGAACGGGTTGGCGACGAAACTGTACCCCGTCTTGAACGGGCTGCCGAACGCGGCCTGATGGTACAGGCCCAGGGCCACAAGCGGCAGCAGGGCCCCGCCCAGGGCGGCGGCGAAGGACGCGATGCGGGGCCGAACGCGCCCCAGGGCCACGAGGACCAGCGGCACCAGGTACACGGCGGCCTGGTACTCGACGACCAGGCACGACGCCCCCAGGAACGCGGCAAGGGCGGCCCGCCCCGGCCCGACCGGGGCGCGACGCAGTGCGAACCACGTGGCGTACAGGAGGACCGCGGTCAACTGGTGGCCGTAGAACAGCATCGCGTAGGTGAATCCGGGCGACCCCAGGCCGTATGCGGCCAGGACCAGGGTCCGCGACGCCGTCGATACGCCCAGATCGATCATCTCGCGACGCAGCAGCAGCAGCAGCATCAGGGTCGGCAGCACTCCCGCCAGGACGCGCGCCAGCCGCGTGTCCCCCGCCATGTCCGTCCCGCCGCCCAGCGCCCGCCGCACGGCCAGCCCCGGCGCCGCCAGGAACGCGGTTCCCGGGGGCTTGTCGGAGTAGTAGCGCCCGCCGACGCGCGACTTGTCGTTGATGTCGCCGCGCTCTCGAATGGAACGGGTGATCTCGACCTCGCCCCGATCGACCAGCGCCTGGGCCAGGTACAGTCGAGACCACTCATTGGCCGAGTGCATGCCGGGAAAATGTGGAAAAACGGCCAGATGGACCAGAAACACCAACCCGATGGCCAGAAGGTCGGGCCGCATCCAGGTCGCGCCGAGGCGCGCGGGCTGTTCAAATGGGCGTTCCACGCGCCCGATGATACCCGCAACCCGACGAATTGGCACCTGGCGAACCCGCGTCAACCCCGCGTCGCGCCTTGACTTCGCGCCCCCGCTCCCGTATAAGCGAACGCCTGGGATTCGTTGCGAGGACGACGACGATGTTCGAGGTTCTGACGAAGGGATTCCGCAGCGCGCGTGCCCGCCTGTCCGGCAAGCAGGTGATCACCGAGGCGGCGATCGACGAGGCGTTGCGAGATATCCGGGTGTCGCTGCTGGAGGCCGACGTCGCGCTGCACGTCGTCAATGCCTTCCTGGCGCACGTCAAGGAAAAGGCGATCGGCGAGGTCGTCCAGGTCAAGGCGAAGAAGGGCGACCGCAAGGTCGAAATCACGCCGGCCGAACACTTCGTCAAGTTGTGCAACGACGAGCTGGTTGCCCTGATGGGCGAGGGCGAGCGCGGCATCGAGTTCGAGCCGGGCGGGCGTCCCACGGCCGTCATGATGGTCGGCCTGCACGGCACCGGCAAGACGACGACGTCGGCCAAGCTGGCCGGACTGCTGAAGGAGCAGAAGCACAAGGTCATGCTGGTCGCGGCCGACGTCTACCGGCCGGCCGCCATTGATCAGTTGAAGATCCTGGGCCAGAAGCTGGGCATCCCGGTGTTCAGCCAGCCCGGCGTTCAGCCGCCCGAGCTGTGCGTCAACGCGATGGCCCAGGCCGCGGCCGAGAAGCGCGACGTCGTGATCTTCGACACCGCGGGCCGGCTGGCGATCGACGAGCCCCTGATGCAGGAACTGTCCGAGATCAAGGGGCGGACGAAGCCGAAGAACATCTTCCTGGTCGTGGACGCGATGATCGGCCAGGACGCCGTCCGGATGGCGTCCGAGTTCGACCGGCGACTGGACCTGACCGGCGTCGTGATGACCAAGATGGACGGCGACGCCCGCGGCGGCGCGGCGCTGTCGGTCCGCGCGGTCACCGGCAAGCCGATCACGTTCGTCGGCATGGGCGAGGACCTGTCCAAGATCGAGCCGTTCCGCCCCGAGGGCGTCGCGTCGCGCATCCTGGGCTTCGGTGACGTGGTCGGCCTGGTCAAGGACTTCGAGAAGGTCGTTGACGAGGAGAAGGCCGAGGCCGATGCGATCAAGATCCTCAAGGGCGACTTCAACCTGTACCAGTTCCTGGACCAGATCCGGGCCATCCAGAAGATGGGGTCGCTGCGGGACACGCTCGAGAAGCTGCCGTTCTTCCACGACATGGTGCCCGAAGGCGCCGCGGTGGACGAGAAGGTGCTGGGGCGCATCGAGGCGATGATCAACTCGATGACGCCGGACGAACGCAAGTCGCCGGATATCATCGACGACCGGCGCGCCAAGCGCATCGCGAAGGGCTCGGGCCGCAAGCCGGCCGAGGTCAAGGACCTGGTCCAGCGGTTCGAGACGATGCGCGAGGTCATGAAGCGCGTCGGGCGCCAGCCGTCGCTGCTGGGACGCCTGCCGGGCTTCAAGGAGGCGCTGGACCTGGCGAAGTCCCGCGGCGAGGACGTGTCCGACCTGATGCCGTCCGACGCGGACCAGCGCGGGTCCTGGGGCGGTTACGGCGTGCGCCGGCTGTCGCCGGCCGAGAAGGAGCGCCGCCGCAAGAAGGAAAAGGCGGCCAAGAAGCAGCGCCAGAAGGGCAGGAAGAAGCGCTGATGCGCGCGATGCGTCTGACTCCGGCGATCCTTGCGGCCGCGGCGATGGTCGCGGTGGCGGCCCCGCGCGAAGCGGCGGCCAAGCGCGCTTCCGATATCAAGTACGAAGACGTCGAACGCATCCTCAAACACAAACCGTTCGCCACGCCGGCAGACCTGGCCGCCGCCGGGGCCAACATCGACAGCGTGCTGGCCGACATGGCCTCGGCCCGCAAACTGGAACCCGAATTGCGACTCCGGGCCGTTCGGGCACTGGGCGGCTATCCAGGGTCCCGGGCGCGCGGCGTGCTGACCACCCTGGCGACCACTCCGGGCGACTCCATCGACTTGCGATGCGCCGCGATGGACGCCCTGGCGGTCGCCTTCGGACCGGGGGTCCTGTCGGACCTGCGCCCGTTCCTGAAGGACCCGAACCCGCAACTGCGCGCCGGTGCCGCCCATGCCCTGGGAACCTCCGGCGGCCCCGAGGCCCGTCATCTTCTGGAGTACGCCCTGGAGCACGAAGAGGTTCTGGAGGTGCGCGTGGCAATCGACCGGGCACTGTCGCGCCTGCGCTGACCGTGGGCTCCGGAGGCCGGTGCCTCGCGAGGAGGACTTCATGGGTTTCGAGGGAATCCTGACCGCGCTGATCACCCCGTTCGACGGCGATCAGTTGGACCTGGGCGCGTTGCGCCGTCTGGTGACCCGGCAGATCGACGAGGGTGTCCACGGCCTGGTGGCGTGCGGCACCACCGGCGAGACGCCGACGCTGACCGACGCCGAGTTCGACCAGGTCGTCGCGGCGACCGTCGAGATCGCGGCTGGGCGCGTTCCGGTGCTGGCCGGCACGGGGGGCAGCGACACCCGGCGGACGATCGAGCGGACGCGAAGGGCCCGGGAGCTGGGCGCCGATGCCGCCCTGGTGGTCACTCCCTACTACAACAAGCCGCAGCAGGAGGGCCTGTTCCTGCACTTCCAGGCGGTTGCGCTGCACGGCGGACTGCCTGTGATGCTGTACAACGTGCCCGGACGAACCGGCGTGTCGTTGGCCCCCACGACGACCGCGCGCCTGGCCTCGCTGGCCGGCATCGTGGCCGTCAAGGAGGCCTCGGGATCGATCGCCGCGGTGCGCGACATCGTGGCCGCGACGCCGGCCGACTTCGGGGTGCTTTCCGGCGACGACGGCATGGCGCTGGCGTCCTGGGCCGTCGGCGCCCGGGGCGTGGTGACGGTGGCGGGCAACGTCGCCTGCCGGCCGATGGTTGCGATGTGGGAGGCCTGGCGCGCGGGTCGGGTCCAGGAGGCGGCGGCGATCGACCGCCGGCTTGCTCCCCTGTACGCCGCGCTGTTCGTCGAGACCAGTCCCGCGCCGGTCAAGGCCGCGGCGGCGATGCTGGGGATCTGCGGCCAGGACGTCCGTCTGCCGCTGGTCGCGGCGTCGGCATCGACGCGCGAGGCCGTGCGGGCCGCGCTGGCCGCCGCGGATCTGCTGTAGGCGCCAGCCCGTTCCTCCGTGCAAACCTGGAGGGTTCCGCCATGCGACGTTACGTTCCTGCGTTTCTGGGCCTGGTGGCGCTGGCTTGGCTTTCGGGTTGCGACGGCGACACGCCCTGCACCCTGGTGGTCGTGGGCGGCGACGTCGTGTCGGCTCCGGCGGGCGTGCCCCACGAGGTCGCGGTGGCCTGCATGGACCCCGAGGGAACGCCCCGCCCCGGTCAGGGAATGATCGCCTCGGTCGAGGCCGGAGGAGGCCGCCTGGCCTCCGTGCTGGCCATCGCCGGCTCCGACGGCCAGGCCCGCTTCACCTGGACCCTGGGGCCCGTCCCGGTGGATCAGCGGCTGGTGGTCCGACGCCGCGCCGCCGACGCCGCGCCGGAACCCGGAGACGAGGTCGGGGTGACACTTCGGGCAACGCTCGAAACACCCCACACCCCGGCCACCTTCGGCAACGTCGAGTCGGTGCTGGCAAGCGCCGGCATCACCGGGACCACCGAGGATCTGGCGTTCTCGGCCGACGCCCTGGTGATGGCCGTGCCGGGACACCGGGTGAACGTGGACGCCTCGGGCGCGGCGACGCTGGCGCCGCTGACCGGGGACCCCCTGGAGGGCCCGCTGGGCATCGCCTTCGATGCCGACGGCCTGCTTTGGGTCGCCGACTCGACCGGCCAGGCCCTGCGCACCGTGGACGCCGAGGGTACCGTGACGACGCGCCTGACCACGAACGGCACCCGCGCCCTGGGCCAGCCGAACTACGTCGCCGTCGGGCCCGACGGGGCCCTCTGGCTGTCGGATCCGTGCCTGGGCGAGGTGCTGCGCTTCGACCCGGTCGCGGAAACCGTCGCGGTCGTCGCCGCGTTCGATCTGGCCACCCAGGGCGGCCCCAACGGCCTTGCCTTCGACGCGACCGGAGCGCTGTGGTTGACGACGGAAAACGTCGGCCTGCTCTGCATGAACGGAGCCGTCGATCCGTTCGCCCCGGTGGCCGGGCTCTTCCGCATCGACGCCAACTGGGCCCAGCGAGCGGACCCGTCAACGCGGGCGCGCCCGATCCTGGAGTCCTTCGCCCATTTCGGGGACGGATTGGCGTTCGATGCCGAGGGCAATCTGTACGCGCTGTTCGACCACATCGACGTCGATAACCTGGCGCTGGCGTCCTCGGAATTGCACGTGATTGCCGCCGCGGACCTGGCGGCCACCGTCGCATCCCCGTCGATCGCGGGCACGCCTCCCGCCACCAGCGTCCTGTTGTCCACCCAGGACGTGGTCATGGCCAATCTGGCCTGGGGCCGCGGCGACTTCGGCGCGACGCGCATCTACCTGTCGCTGCTGGCGATCCCGCCGTTCGGACTGGAGACGCGCGGCGTGGTGATGTTCGAGACGGGGATCCCGGGAGCCGGCGAATAGGCCCCGGCACCGGCCGCTACATCCGGTGCCCCTTGACGAAGCGATCGACCTCGGGCAACCCGCCCTGCAGCACCAGATAGGCGTCCGGCGGTTCGCGCTCGGTGATGTCGCCCGCGACGGGTGTCAGCATGATCCGGCGCACCTCGTCCCGGTCGTCGCTGTGCGCCAGCGCCCAGCCCAGTTTCATGAACGCGACCTCGGGCAGCATGTTGCCCGCGGGCACGACCCCCAGTTCCATCAGGTCACGCCCCGTGTCATAGACGTACATCTGGGTGTAGCCCCACAGGGTCTGCACGGTCATGAACACGTGGACTCCGGCCGCGATGGCGCGCTCCAGCGCCGGGTACAGCGGCTTGTTGACGTGCCCCAGGCCGGTGCCCGCGATCACGATGCCCCGGTAGCCCTTGTCGATCAGTCCATCGACCAGGTCCGGCTTCATGCCCGGGTAGTAGTACAGGATCGTCGCCCGATCATCGTAGACCGCGTCCAGCTTGACCTTGCGATCCGGGCACCGTCGCCGGTAGTCGCTTCGCAGCGGCTGGACCACCTTCCGATCGACCAGCGCCAACGGAATGTCGCTGATCGTCCGGAACGTCGAACGGTAGGACGAGTGCATCTTGCGAACGCGCGTCCCCCGGTGCAACAACCCGTACTCGTCCGACGTCGGGCCGAACATGCAGACCATGACCTCGGCGATGTCGCTGGTGGCCGCGGTCAGCGTGCCGTGGATCAGGTTCAACGCCGCGTCGGACGACGGTCGATCGCTGGACCGCTGACTGCCGACCATGACGATCGGCACCGGCGGGTCCTGGACCATGAACGACAGGATGGCCGCCGTGTGGGACATCGTGTCGGTTCCGTGTCCGATCAGGATGCCGTCCACCCCGTTCTCGATCTCGCGCGCGACGGCCTTCGCCAGACCGATGTACTGCTCGGGCCCCATGTTCTCGGAGAAGACCGCGTACAGCTTCTCGGTCTTCAGGTTGCAGATGTCCGCCAGTTCGGGCACCGAGCCGTACAGTTCGCCGGGCGAGAACGCCGGGATGACCGCGCCGGTCCGGTAGTCCAGACGCGACGCGATCGTGCCGCCGGTGCCGAACAGCTTGACGTTGGGCTTGGCGGGGTCGTAGGGAAAGTCCTTCTCGGGAATCTTGTAGTGCGCCTCGTGACGTCCGAACGACTTCATCGCCGTGACGACCCGGGCGTCCAGCCCGACGTTGTATCCCGTGTCCAGCTTCAGGACCAGGTGATGGTCGTCGGCGGTCTCGCTGCGCGGCAGGATCAGGCCGCGAAAGGAACCCTTGTCGGTCGTCACCTCGACGTCCGACCACACCGCGACGCCCATCCGCTCCAGCAGTTCGCGCCCCGGGCCCCGGTAGCCCTTGAACAGATCGTCGTTGCTCATGCCCCCACCTCCGCCGTCCCGTTCGACGCGTTCTTGCCGACCCAGTGGACCGCGTGGCCCAGGGCCTGGGCCAGTGCGGCCGCCGCGTCCTTCTGCGTCCATTGCACCGCCCCCGCGTCGCCGAACAGTCGAACCAGCAGGTCCGCATCCACCTCCACCGTGGGCACGCCGCGCCGTCCCAGCGCGGGCACCCAGTCCAGCAGCAGGTAGGCCAGGATGGTCGGCCGCAGCGCGGAACGGGCCGCCACGGCCTCGAAGATCGTCCAGGCATCCGTCGTGAACAGGCGCTCGATCTGGACCGGGGACAGGCCCATCACGGCGTACCGCGTCTCCTTGTCCCAGAGCGGCTCGGGCGACGCGGCCCGTGCCCGTTCGAAGTCGCGCTCGGTCAGCACGATCGGCGGCAGATCCGTATCCGGGTACATCCGGTCGGGCCCCGGCAGGACGCGCTCGAACCGCGTTCCCCCGCCCCGCAACGACCGCCGCGTCTCGCGCGGGACGCCTTCCAGCATCTCCTGCATCCGGATGCGCACCTCGCTGATGGCCGTCGCCACGTCGGCGGCGGGCCCCGCGACCACCACCACCGCGTCGGCCGGGCTCGCCCCCGCCTGCTGTCGGACCGCCCCGAACAGTTCGGTCAGTTCGAAGGACGCGGGATCGTCGGACCAGGCCATGTTCGGCACGCGATCGATGCACGCGATGATCCGGATCCGGTCGGACACCTCGTCCCCGAACGTGCGCCCCGGCCCGGTCGGCGTCGCCAACATGCCGGCGCACCCTCGCAGGACGATCGCCTGGGCCGAGGTCCCCGTGCCCCAGGCGATGTTCAGTGCCGGGTGCCGATGCCGGCGGGCCATCGCGGTCACGTCCACGGCCCCCTCGAAGCCGTCCGCCTGGATGCCGCGACTGCGTGCCGTGTCCCGCATCTCCAGCAGCGCCTTCTGGCGCAGCGCCTCGTAATGGACCAGGGCAGGCAGTTCCCGCAGGCTGCCGACGCCCTTGATCTCGATGCGCGTGCCGCCGGCGATGGACACGTTGACGTCCTGCCGCGCACGTCCCAGACCCGTCCGACACACGCCCGACAGGTGGCACAGCCTCCGGATCGCGCTGCCCACGCGCGCCGCTTCCATCGGCGTGTACATCTGGGCCTCGGTCACGATCTCGATCAGCGGGATCGACAGCCGGTCCGTCATGTAGGTGCGCCGATGGCCCCGGTCCGACACCTCGCGACAGGAGTCCTCCTCGAGCCCCAACTGCCGGATGTCGATCCGTCGGCCATCGACCATCATGTGCCCACCGACGCCCAGGATGGTGGTCCGCTGGAATCCGGTCGGAATGGAGCCGTCCAGATACTGCTTGCGCGCGATGTGCAGTTCATCGACCAGGTTCAGGTTCAGCATCACGCCGATGACCATCGCCCGTTCCAGCGCGCCCCGGTTCAGGCCGAACGGCGGCGCGTCGTCCATCTCGTAGGTACACACGGTGTCGCGATGCAGTCGATAGACGACGTCCTTCTTGGTCTTGAACTCCATCAGCGCGGTCGGGTCGTACACGCCCAGTTCCGACAGCGTCGGCCGCATGTGCCGAAGGATTTCGGCGTGATACTCGGACGTGTAGGGCTGCACCGGGCATCGACAGAACAGTTTGTGCGTCGTGTCCAACTGCCGGTGCATCTCCAGGCCGCACTTCAGCCCCAGTGCCTGGTAGAACTCCCGATCGTCGTAGCGTCGCTGCGAATCCGGCCCCAGGTTCTGATCATCCACCGCACGTCCCTCCCGAAAACCGGCGCGATGGTAGCAGGGAAGTCCGGGTCAAGGGTAGGACTTAGGGCAATTCTGGGCAGTTTCGGCCCAACGCCCCCCTCTGTTCGCCTGCCGGGTTCCCGCAGGCGCCTCGCCCGTTGACAGGCGGCCCCCCCGCTGGCATCGTCGGGCCATGTCTCGCCCATGCGACAACATGCGTGTCTGGGGTCTGACCGGGGGCATCGGAGCCGGCAAGTCCCAGGCAGCCGGCATGCTGCGTGCCCTGGGCGTCCCGGTGCTGGACGCCGACGGGATTGCCCGAGCCCAGATGCACCCGGTCGC
>JARKOL010000374.1 GCA_029975745.1 Myxococcota bacterium
CTCGTCCGGCACGGCGTCACGGGAGCCGTAGAACGGGACGGTCTCGGTCTTGGCCTTGGCCGTCTCGACAATCTTGAAGAACGGCCCGGAGGGAACCAGCGTCAGCCCATTCACATCCAGCGCCGACAGGAACGCCTTGTACGCCTCGTACACGGTGACGGGCGCGGTGGACAGGATGGTGATCGTCTTGCCCTGCTTCAGGTTCGAGGCCACGATGTAGTTGCGCCGCGTGATGCATGCCATGAACTTGACGACGTCGTAAAGCGGCGCTTCCTCGAAATCGACGTTGATGCGCGCGTTCAGCGGCAGCGAAACGCACTTGGGGTCCCCCTCGAAGTTGGACTTCAGGGCGAACGACGCCTTGACCTCGTCGGGCGTCGGGGGCACAAGCCCATCCGGCACCGGCGAGATGGTCTGCGAGACCGGCGCCTGGGCGGGGACGGTCGTCGCCTGACCGGGAATCCTGGGGGGCGGCACTCGGCCCGTGCTCTTGGGCAGCACGGCGGGCCCGCGGGCCTCGGTCGTCTGTGCCAGCGTATCGCCCCGCGCGACGGCAAGGACCAGGACGGCCGTCAGCCACGGAGCGACCACGCGGAAGAACGATTGGGTTCCAAGGTCGTGGGTCATTCGAAATCCCCTCGTCACTTGATCTGATAGTTCAGAGTGACCTTCTTGCCGCGACGCTCGATGTCGATCGCGATGCTCGAGCTACTGCGCAGTTCCTCGAACAACTGGATGGCCCGGTTCGGCGTGTCGATGTTCTGGCCGTTGATGCGGCTGACCATGTCGCCGGACTGGAGGCCGATCGCCCGGTACAGGCTGTCGGGGCGCACGCCCACGAGCCGGAAGCCGTTGTACTTGCCGGCCTCGTAGTTCGGCACGATCCGCGCCTGCATCCCCAGCTTCGTCAGATCCTGGAGGTTCTCCTCCAGCATCGAGCGGTCGATCTGGTAGTCGTAGGGCCCCTTCTTGTGAACGCCCTTGGCGAAGTCGTCGGACTTCGGCGCCGCGGGCGGCGTGAAACCGACCGCGGCGGTCGTCACGGCCGGACGGGCCTGGGACGGGCGATCCGCGATCTTCGCGTCCCACAACTTCACGACCTTCAGATCCGTCCCGGCGGCCAGGACGATGTACCTGGGCGCGATCTCGACGACCTCGGCCTGCTCGCGAATCATCACGCCCAATCGAACCATCTGGGTGGTGCCCTCGACGCGGACCGTCGCCATGGACCACTGGGGATCCGCGGCCACCAGGGTTCCCAGCAGGTCGATGTTGAAATCCAGCGAGGGCACGGGAGCCCCGTGATCGTCCTCCTCGCCGTCACCGGTCTCGATGACGACCGGCGGCTCGGCATCGAACACGTTGTGATCCCCCAGCGTCGTCTGGAGCGACACCTGGGACTCGGGCTTGACGGGCTTGGGCGAAGGCGGGGGCAGCGAGGCCAACGTGGCCGCGGCCGACTTCGGATCGGGCTTCAGAACCTGCCAGGCGGCCGCCTGCGTCGCCACCGCGGCCAGCAGCCAGGACCCAACGGCAATCGCGCCCAGGTGGACCACCCAGAAGTTGCGGCGAAGGAATTCCTGCATTCAACCCTCTTTTGGGCCGACGAACACACGCCGGCGCGGCAGCATATGCAACGGTCGTACCATCCCGGGATATCCTTCGACATCCGACCGGGAGCGTGGGAAGGCCCCCGGTTCCGAGCCGTTGCGCCCGGAATGCCCACGCTCCCCAGGGCCGCGTCCCGCCCCGACGAAGCCCGTCGATGACATTTTGACATCGGGGGTCCGGGCAGGCCGTCAATCTGACAGACGAAACGGTCCGAAATCCGGGCGCCCCAGGAATCGCCGCGATTTCCCGATTCCCATCCCCCAATCCGGGCGGATTTTCGCGATAATCATCGGGCTCGGGAGGCGACCGTGCGAAGCATCACCCCCCTGTTCATCGTCGTGACGCTGGGCTGCACGCTGCCCGAGATCCCGACCTACGATGACGGTTCGGACGTTCCGACTCGGCCCGACATCTTCGCGCCGACCGATGTCCCCGAAGCGCCGGACGGCACCGAACCGGTCTTCGGCGTCCAGCGCGTGCATCCGGCCCGAGGCCCGCTGACCGGCGGCACGCGGGTCGAGATCACGGGAACGGGATTCGCCGCGGGCTCGCGCGCGGTCTTCGGTGCGTCCGACGCCTCGGACGTCGTGATCCAGAACGAGCGGTCGATCCTGGCCACCACCCCGGCGAACCAGGCCGGGTTCGCCTCGGTCTCGGTGGTCCGACCCGACGGGTCGTTCACACGCATGGAGCAGGCGTTCTTCTTCGAGGCGGATGTCGCGGTCACGGGGGTCGATCCCGACATCGGCCCCACGACGGGCGGAACGCCGATCACCGTTCGCGGAGTCGGATTCGCACCGGACACCCGCATCGTCGTGGGCGGCAGACCCGCGTTCGGCGTCCGCGTCCTGGACGACCGCACCGCCCTGGCCATCACTCCGCCGGGACTGGAGGGCCCCCGGGACGTCCTGGCGGTGTCCTCGATCGGAGCCGGCAGGCTGCGCCGTGCGTTCCGCTTCGTGCCGACACCGGAAGCGCCGACCTGCGTCCCCGCGGTCGTCCCGATTGATCGACAGACACGGGTGCTGCTGGTCGGTGCCCACCTGGATACGATCGACTTCGTTTCCGTACTGCCGGGCGATGGCGAAATGGAGCCCCCGGAGGATGGCGTCCTGCCCATCCTGTTGACCCCGCAGGAACCAGGGCCCATCCAGATGACCGTGGCCGGGCCCGGGGGACACGCAACCAATGCCGCCTGCGTCTGGGCAGTCCGGGGGGAACCGGCGGACGGGCCGCTGCAAGTCCTGGGCATGTCCCCGCCCTTCGCTCCGGCATCCGGAGGCGTCGAACGGGTACTGGCGGTCCGTGGCCTGGGCGACACCCCGCCGGCCGAGTGGACCCTCCGGATCGGGGACGCCGCGGCCGAACTGCTGGACGGCGACGCCGCGAACGGTACCCTGCGAATCCGGGTGCCCGCCCATGCCCCCGGCCCGGCCTCGTGCACCATCGAAACCCCTTCGGAGGTCGCCGCACTGGAGGACTGCCTGCGCTTCGAGGCGGACGTGGCCCTGGAAGCCCTGGTCCCGGACCGCGGCCCCCTGGCGGGCGGCACGCGAGTCCGGCTGACCGGCACCGGCCTGGCCCAGGTCCAGGAGGTTCGAATCGGTCCCCTGCCGGCATCGATTGTCGCCGGCCCGACCGATCGGGCCATCGAGGTGGTGACGGCCCCGGGAAGCCCCGGCATCCACGACGCCGTGGTCGTGACCCGTCAGGGCAGCCGGTTCACGCTGGGCGCGTCCTACACCTACGGCGCCACCGAGCCGGCCCTGACGGCGGTCACGCCGGACCAGGGCGCCGTGGCCGGGGGGGCGCTGGTTTCGCTGGTCGGTTCGGGCTTCGGTCCGGGCTGCCGGGTCGATTTCAACGGCATTCCCGCCATCATCGTGGATGACTCCGACCCGGCGCGCCTGCTGATCCGCACGCCCCCGCATCCCGAGCCGGGGCGCACCGACGTGACGGTGCGATTCCCTTCCGGCTTCCTGAAGATGCTGCCGGACGCGTTCACCTATTTCGACCCGACCGGAGTCTTCGGCGGCGTGTGGGGCGAACCGATCGACGGCACCGTCAACGTGACGGTCCGCGACGGCTCCACGGGCAAGCCCGTTCCGGCGGCCTTCGTCCTGCTGGGCCAGGAGGACGACGGGGCCTACCAGGGGCGCACGAACCTGGACGGTCAGTTGACACTGTCGGGACTCGACCTGTTCGGCCCGATCCAGATCTCGACCGCGCGCGAGGACTATTCGGCCTTCACCCTTGTCGGGGTCGATGCCGAGAACGTGACCCTGTTCATCGACTCGCTGGTGCCGGTGTCCGGAGGGGGCGGGGGCGGCTCGACCTCCGATCCGCTGCCGCCCGGCCTGGTCCAGGGGCGCGTGCTGGGCGTGGACAAGAACCTGCTGATCCCGCCCGAGGCCTGCGCGAACCGGCCGCTGATCCACGGACCGTTGTGCCGCCCCTGCAGCCGGGATGACGAATGCGACGGCGCGACGTGCCGCGAGGTTGGGGAGGGCGGCTTCCACTGCGTCACCACGTGCCAGGCCGATGCCGATTGTCCGGATGGCTATGCGTGCTTCGGGGTCCCCGGAAGCCCCAGCGTCTGCATGCCTTCGGCCGGACGGGTCGAGGTCCGCTGCAACACCACGCTGGTCAGCACCTACTCGTATCCGCCCGAGCAGGGCCCGGGGGCCATCGCGGGCGCGGATGGGGCGTACGTCGTCAATTCGCGACTGGGCAACGTCGGCGTCCAGTGCCTTGGCGGCGTGCGCCGGTTCTCGGACGGGGAGTTCGAGCCGATCGTGCTGGGACTGACCCGGCAGGTCTCGGTCTATCCGGCGCGGATCACCCGCGACCAGGACGTCGAGCTGAACATCCCCCTGGACCGGGAACTGGAAGTGACCCTGGTCAACGCCCCCGGAGGCCCGGACGGCCCCAATGCCCACCGACTGACGGTGTCCATGGACCTGGGCTCGGACGGCGTCCTTCGACCGTGGCCTCTGATGGGCGGCACCGATCAGGACCGCTACACGATCACGAAACTGCCCCGGGACTTCTCGGGGACGCTGGAGGGCGCGAGGCTGTCGTTCGTTGCCGAGGCCAACTCGCGAAGCACCGACACGCTGCCGTACTCGGTTTCGCGGGTGCGAGACTGGATTCCGGGACGCGGAAACGCCGTTGCGCGCGTGCGGCAGGGCTCCGGCGTGGTCCTGTCCCAGGACATCCGGCCCGACACGGTGGCCGGCTGCGCGGTCGAGGGCGGCGCCCTGCTGTTCGGTCCGCGGGGCCGCACGTGGTTCGCGGACCTCGACGGACAGGTTTCGGCACTGCCCTCCGCGGCGACCCGCACCCTGCGCGCCTGCACGGCGGCCGGTCCCGTCGTGTTCGCCGTCGGGGATGGCGGCATGATCGTCCGCCGCGTCGAAGACGCCTGGTTCCGGGAGCCGGCCCCCACGTCCCGCCCCCTGTTCGCCGTCGCCGCCGGTTCGGGCGGCGAGGTCTGGGCCGGCGGCGACGGCGTGCTCCTGCGCCGCCTGGAGGATGGCACCTGGACGGGGGTTCCCTACGGTTCGCTGGCGCCGATTCGCGCCCTGCTGGCGGCCCCGGGTGGGGGCATGCTGGGGTTCGGTGACGCGGGATTGGTGATCGAAATCCAGGCCGGAGTCGCGACTCCCGTGGTCCCGTTCCCAACGGACCAGGATCTGCTGGCCGCCGCGAACGTGTCCGGTCTGGCGGTCGTGGTCGGCACCGGCGGCGCGGCCTTCGTCGGAGACTGGCTGGGCAACCTGGCCCCGATTCCGTTGCCGACCTTCCTGGACATGCAGGCCATCACGCCCGTCGGCGACGGCAGCGTGGTGGCCGGCGGGTCGCAGGGCGGACTGTTCCGGTTCGCCCACGGCGCATGGGCTCCCATCGTCATTCCGGGCTTCACCGGCGAGATCTCGACGCTGGTTCCCGGCCGTGACGGCGACGTGTTGGCGATGTCCTCGGACGCCCTGGCCATCGGCCCGTTCCTGCGAATCGCGACGTTCTCGCGACCCCAGGCCGGACTGCCCTGGACCGACCGGACCCTCGCGTGGACGTTCGACGGCCCGCCGGATCCCTCGCTGACCTACATGCGCCTGTACGGCATGAAGTCCTCGGGCAACTGGACCGTCGTGGCCCCTGGGGCCACGCGGGACCTGCGACTGCCGGACCTGCGCGTCGGCGGCGGCCCGGAACTGCGCGTGCTGGCCCCGGGCACGGTCCGGGTACGCATCTATCACATCCTGCGCGATGCGTTCGACATCAACCGATTCGACGAAACCGCCCTCGGTTCGTCGGCGTGGAAGTCCTGGGTCGTCCAGCAGGTTGACGCCTTGTGGATGTAGGACGTCGCAAACCCATGGACTGGTGACGAAACCTGAACGAAGATACGCGCCCGGCACGCCAACCGCGGCGTCGCCCCCTCAACCGGAGTTCCCGATGCGACGCGCCTTCGCCGTGGTGATCCTGGCCCCGTTGATGCTGCTCTCGGCCCCCGCGTACCCCTGCGGCCCCGGCATCCACATCCTGGAGGCCGCGCGTGCCGGGGAGTTGCTGGCAACGATGAACGAGGCGTGGGCGGCGGACCTGGCATCGCCGCTGGCGGCCGAATACCTGGCGCTGGGTTCCATCGCCCCGGACTTCCAGAACGCCCTGGGCACGATCACCTTCGGCCACAGTGCCGCCCTCAGCTATCACCTGCTGGACGCGGCCGCCGAGAAGGGCCCTGCATACCGTCTGTTCGCGCTGGGGCACCTGGCCCACGCCTCGGCGTCGGATCCGGCGTGCGAGATGTTCCTGACCCCGACGCTGCTGGCCTCGGCGCCGATCGGCATCATGGACATCACGACCGAGGACGGCCCCCAGGGCGAGTCCGAGGGGCTGATCGAGGTGTTCGGCGACCTGATCCTGGGGGACTGGGACACGCTGGTCGATGTCGTGTACGCGTTCTACATGGACGGCCCCGACGCGGAGGCGCGCGGGCAGGACATCTTCATGTGGTACTGCCTGGAGGGCAAGGCCCAGTCGGGCCACGCCGTCGATTGCAACGCGGCATGGGCCGAGTTCACGTCCCTGGTCGATTCGGGCAAGGCGTTCCTGGGCGACATGGACCGCGAGACCGCCCGCGAGTTCCTGCATTCGATGATCGACCAGCCGCCGGCCGCGCTGGCCGAGGTGTTCGCGGGAGGCATCGTCCAGCAGTTGCTGGGCGACCGCATGGACAAGTCGGCCAACTACGACCGGGAATTCGCCCGCTTCATCTCGGGGCCGGCCATGGACCCCGCGTTCTGGGCACGGTACGACGACTTCCTGTACCGACTGGGACCCGAGTGGGTCGTCGAGCGGCTTCGCACCCGCGAGACGGGCTTCCCCAGCTGGAGCGGCAACGCGATGATCGCGGGCAACGTCCAGTCCATGATGAATTTCGTCCCCGACGCCTATCACGTCGTGCCCGGCCTGATCGTCGATGACGTCCGCTGGCTGAACGGGGCCGGGCAGGCGGTTTCGTCGCTGGCGGCCGCCCACGAGGGCACCCCGATGACCGCGCGCGTGCGCTTCTTTTCGTCCTATCCGTTCGACGGCACGATCCGGGGCGTCGTCCGCAAGGATCTGCCCGGCCGCAACGTCGCCGCGGATCCCATCGTGGCCCAGGCGGACCTGGCGATCGCGATCGACCCCCTGGCATACGTGACCACGCCGCGGCACACGCTGGAGGTCCCTTTCACCGTCGATACCGAGGGCGCGATCGGCCTGTACCTGGACCTGTGGGTGGATGGCGGCAACGGCCCCTGGCTGACGACCAACTGGGACCTGATCTGGGGCATCTCGGACCTGGACCTGGACCAGCCGTCGATCCGGAACCATTTTGGTACGTATGGCCACTGGCCACCGTCGCTTCCGGTTGCGGCGCCGACGGTGCCCGACGGCCGCCTCCTGGTCAAGGCGCGGGTGGCGCCGGCAGGTGGCGGCATCGATCGTGCCCAGGTCACGTTCGGCGCCGAAGGTCCCTCGTGGACGACCGGATTCAACGGCATCGCCGTGTTCGACATCACGGACACGACACCGGTCCCGGTGTCCGTCGCGGCCGAGGGCTTCGCGCCTGCCGATCCGGTCGAGGCGCAGCCCGCCCTGCACGCCGACGTGTGGGTCGAATCGTTCCAGCACGGAATCCCGCGGATCACGGTGGCTCCGTGGACGACCCACGCCTCGTGCATCGCCTACTCCGTGGCCAGGGACCCGTTCCAGGGCCAGGTCTCGCGCTTCCTGACGCACGCGCAACTGGGAACCGACATCGACGTGCGGACGCCCGTCGTCGAGACCCCGGCGGACAAGGAGGGGGCGGTCTGCTTCCCGCAGGCGCTTGAGGACGGTGCCCAGGTCCTGCTGCGCACCGTGCCCCGCTACCGGAACGACACCCTGGGTGTCGAGGGCACCGCCATTGCCTGGCTGGATGCGTCGGCCCCGCTCCTGGACGCCCCGGAGTTCCAGGTGATGGACGACCCGTGCCACGAGGACGTTCCCTTCATCAAGCCGTTCGTGGTTTCGGTGCGCGTGACCGAGCCGCACTCCCCGATCGACGTCGTGGACTGGAAGAGCGACGGCGACTGGGTTGTCGCCGCGTGGGACGCCGTCCCCGGCGAGGTCGCGGGCACGTTCCAGATCTCGTTCCCGGTGGACGTCACGGTCCTGCGGCCCGGCGACACGCTGAGCGTGCGCGTGGCCAACGCCGCGGGCCTCGCGACCCAGCAGTCCGCGACGCTGCCCTCCGATGTCGTCACCCAGCCCTGCCCCGTCGATCCGGAGCCCCAGCCCGATGCCGGCACGCCGGATTCCGTGGCGGACGAGGCGCGCCCCGATGCCTGGACGCCCCCGGACGCGGACGACGCCGCCCTGACCGATGCCCAGACCCCGGGCCAGGACGTTCTGCCCCCGATCCGCACGAAGGGCGGTTGCAGCGCGGGCCCGAACGCGACCGTAACCCCGCTCGGCTTGCTGTGGCTGGTGCTGCTGGGTACGGGAATCGTGTGGCGAAGGTCCGCGAAGCGCGCGGGGTAGGCCGCGGAGCCGCCGCGATCAGCGGTGGCGGCGCTTCTTCTTCTTGCGTCCCGCCTGCCCGTCGCCCTGGGTGGAGTCGGGCGAACCGCCTTCCTCGGCCCCTTCCAGATCCTCGTCGGACAATGCCCCCATCGCGACCGTCCCGTGCGTCTCGGCGGCCACCTCCTCGACAACCGGCGGCTCGGCAGGCGCACCCCAGACGTCCTCCGGGGCCTGGACGGCCTCGAACGACACCGTCGGGCTGACGACATCGGAGTCCACGGAGACATCCGGCGCCACCACGGCCTCGAACGCCTGGGTGGCCCCGGCATCGAAGCCCGCATCGCCCGCGTCATCAAGAGGCGCCTGGGGCAGCGGCTCGTCATCGAACGGCGCCTGGGGCAGCGGCTCGTCGCCAAACGGATCGGCCGCGACCGGCGCGTCGCCGAAGACATCGACGGCAACCGTCGCGTCGTCCGATGTCGGCTCCTGGGCAAGGTCCAGCGCCACGGTGGGCTCGACCGGCGACTCCTCGACACTCACCGGAATCGGCTCGGGCTCCGGCTCGGGCTCGGGCTCGGCCCAGCCGACAACCGGCCGACCCACGGGCCGCCCGGCGTAGCGCGACACATATCGTTCACGGAACGCCTCGGAGGACGGAACCTCCGCATGACGCTCCAGCAGGTCGATCACGATCCGGGAATCCTTCTTCTTGCCCATCGCAACCTCCGTCGGCACGCGTGCAGCGACCGCATCATCGCAGGGCCGCGACCAGCCCGTCAAGTACCTTGGCCGGATCCCCGCCCTCGGGAATCCCGCCCTGGGCCAGTTCCGGCGTACCACCGCCCCGGCCGCCCATCGCCTGGAGGACGCCCGTCAGCAACCGGTTCGCCGGCGCCTTCGATGCCACGTCCTTGGTGGCCGCCAGGACGACCATCAGTTTCTCGCCTTCGCGACGCGTCAGCAGCACCAGCCCCGACCCCACGCGATCGCGCACGACGTCGGACAGGTCACGCATCGCCTTGGCCTCCATGCCGTCGGCCGACACCGCCATCACCCGAACGCCCCCGGCCTCGATCACCGTGTCCCCCGAGGTTGCGACCCCGGAGGCCGCCTTGACCTGGGCGTCCGCCAGTTCCTTGCGCAGGGCCTTCTCGTCCGCCTGCATCTTCCGGATGCGCTCGGCCAGGCCCTCGGGCTCGGCCCGCAGCAGCCGGGACAGTTCGGCCACGACACGATCCCGCGACCGCAACAACGCCACCGCCGCCTCCCCGGTGACGGCCTCGACCCGCCGGACACCGGCGGAAATGCCCGTCTCGGAGAGGATCTTGAACAGGACGATCTCGCCGGTTCGGCGCACATGCGTGCCGCCGCACAACTCGATCGAGTCCCCCATCCGGACCATCCGGACCACGTCCCCGTACTTGTCCCCGAAGAAGTGCAGCGCCCCGCGCTCCACCGCCTGGTCGAACGCCAGCACATCCGTGCCGACCGGCGCATCCTCGAAGATGGCCGCGGTCACGTGTTCCTCGACCCGGGCGATCTCGTCGTCGGTCATCGGTCCGGTGTGCTGGAAGTCGAACCGAAGTCGATCCGGAGCCACCAGCGAGCCGCGCTGGCGAACGTGCGCCCCGAGCACCTCGCGCAACGCCCGATGCAGCAGGTGGGTCGCGCTGTGATTCCGCCGCGTCCGCATCCGGGCCCCGTCCACGGCCAGCCGCACCGCATCGCCGACCGCCAGTCCGGCCCCGGTCAGGGTCCCGATATGCAGCGTCAGATCCTCGCGGGGACGGCGCGTGTCCGCGACCTCCATCCCGCCCGCCGGACCGATGATCAGTCCACGATCCCCGACCTGGCCGCCCGACTCGCCGTAGAAGGGCGTCCGCGCGACCAGCACCACGGCGGCCGTTCCGCCGGCGGCGCGCTGGACCGGCTCGCCATCGACGAACAGCGCCAGGACCGCGGACTCGGCGCTCTCGCCCCGTGCCTCGTCGATCTCGTAGCCCGCGAATTCCGATCGCACCCCCAGTCGCGCACAGTGCTCGACCACGCCGGCCAGATCCTCGACCTGGGTCTTCCACGAAGCCCGTCCCCGGGCACGCTGCTCCTCCATCCGGGCCGAGAACCCCTCCAGATCGACCGCCAACCCCGCCTCGCCCGCGACGATCCCCGTCAGATCCACGGGGAACCCGTGCGTGTCGTACAGTGTGAAGGCGGTGTCGCCATCCAGGCGCCCGTCGCCGCGCGCCTGCGCCGAGGTGATCGCCGAATCCAGCAGTTCCATGCCGGACGACAGCGTTCGCAGGAAGCGGTCCTCTTCCTGACCGGCGATCCGCTCGATGATCGGGGCCGCCTGGGCCAGTTCCTGCCACGCCGCCCCCATCGTCGGGGCCACTTCGAGGCAGATGCCCGTGAAGAACGGCCGACGCAGGCCCAGCTTGTGCCCGAAACGCAGCGCCCGCCGCATCAACCGACGCAGCACGTAGCCGCGCCCCTCGTTCTCGGGGTACACGCCGTCGGCGATCAGGAATGCGGTGGCTCGGGCGTGGTCCGCGACCACCCGCAACGCCGTATCGACCTCGGGATCCTCGCCGAACCGCACCCCGGCAATCGCCGCGGTCTTGTGGATCAAGGGCATGAACAGGTCGGTTTCGTAGTTCGTGCGAACGCCCTGCAGGACCGACGCGATTCGTTCCAGCCCCATGCCCGTGTCGATCGAAGGCGCGGGCAGCGGCGTCAGCTTGCCCTGGGCATCGCGGTCGAACTGCATGAACACCAGGTTCCACAGTTCCATGAACCGGTCGCCCTGGTCATGCATCGACGTGCCGCGGTAGGTGGGCCCCCGATCGATGTGGATCTCGCTGCACGGCCCGCAGGGACCGGTATCGCCCATCGACCAGAAGTTCGACGGGTCGTCGATGATCCGGTCCGCGGCGACGCCCACGTGGTCGATCCAGATCCGTCGGGCCTCGTCGTCCTCGGGATGAACCGTGATCCACAAGTCTTCCGGCTTCAGTCCGAAACGCTGCGTCAGCAGTTCCCAGGCGTACGCGCACGCGTCGGTCTTGAAGTAGTCGCCGAAGCTGAAGTTGCCCAGCATCTCGAAGAACGTGTGGTGGCGCGGCGTTCGCCCCACCTCGTCCAGGTCGTTGTGCTTGCCGCTGACCCGCAGGCACTTCTGCGAGGACGCCGCCCGGACGTAGCCCGGGTCGCGCTGGCCCGTGAACACGTCCTTGAACTGGACCATGCCCGCGTTGACGAACAGCAACGTCGGGTCGGCCGGCGGCAACAGCGAGTGGCTGGCGACCACGCGATGTCCCTTGGATTCAAAGAAGCTCAAGAACTCCTGACGAATGGCTTCGGCTGTCACGGGTGTTTCCTCAGAATTTCAATACCTGGTCGGCGGGCTTGAATGGATCGGCATCCGTCCCGGTGCCGATCCCGCGGGCCCTCAACTGGAAATCGGCCGGATTCGTACACTGGGCCAGTGCCTCCTCCAGCGAAATGCGGCCCTCGCGCAACAGGGCCGCGAGCGCCTGATCGAACGTCTGCATGCCGTACTGGGCCTGACCCTGGGCGACGGCATCGGGCACCAGATCGATGCCGTCCTCCGACTTCAGCAGGTCCCGGATGCGGGCCGTCGACAGCATCACCTCGACCGCAGGGACGCGCCCCCGCCCGTCCTTGCGGGCCACCAGGCGCATGCTGAACACGGCGCGCAGCACGGACGACAACATCACCCGAGCGTGGATCTGCTCGCGCTCGGTGAAGAACGACAGCACGCGATTGACCGTTTCCTTGACGTTGACCGTATGCATCGTGGACAGGACCAGGTGGCCGGTCTCGGCGGCCTGTAGGGCCGTTTCCGCCGTTTCGCGGTCCCGCATCTCGCCGACGATGATCACGTCGGGGTCCTGACGCAGGGCGGCGCGCAGCCCCTGATCGAATCCCGAGCAGTCGGTCAGCAGCTCGCGCTGCGTGACGACCGACCGATGGTCCTCCAGCACGAACTCGATCGGATCCTCGATCGTCACGATGTGGCAGGCACGCTGACGGGCGATATGATCGGCAATGGCGGCCAGCGTCGTGGTCTTGCCCTGGCCGGCCGCGCCGGTCACCAGGATCAGGCCCCTGCGTTCGGCGGCCATCGACGCCATGACGCGCGGCAGCGACAAATCCGCCAGCGACGGCACGTGCGCCGGAATCACGCGAATGACGGCCTGGATGCCGACGCGCGACCGGAACAGGTTGATGCGAAAACGGCCAACCCCCTCGATCCCCCAGCCCAGATCGACGCCGCCACGCGCGTCCAGAAGCCCCCGGTGGTGGTCGGCCAGGATCGGCTCGACCAGCTTGAGTATCCGGTTGCTGTCCAGCGGTTCCTTGATGCGTCCCTCGGCCAGTTCGGTCGAGTTGCCGCGCCGGAACACCAGGGGACGTCCCGGCTTCAGGTGGATGTCCGATACCCCGTGGGCGACCGACAGTCGCAACAGGCTTTCCAGGTCCAGGCGGAAACCGCCCGAACCCGACGGAGGCGCCAGGGGCATCTCGGGCATGGCCCCGGGGTCGGTGTCCTCGGGACGATCCGCCGGATCGCTAGGCATCCGCGCTCCCCTTCACCGGCCGCGCCGCGATTCCGAACTTTTCGAGGACCGCGTTCTCGACCTCGGCCAGCATCTCGGGACGCTCCTGGAGCGACGCCATGGCCTGTTCACGTCCCTGGCCAAGCCGCTCGCCCCGGAAGCCGAACCACGACCCGCTCTTCTCGAGCACGCCCGCCTGGGAGGCCAGATCGACCAGTTCCCCCAGCCGGTTCACGCCGGTGCCGTACATCAGGTCGAACTCGGCCTCCTTGAACGGCGGCGCCAGCTTGTTCTTGACGACCTTGACGCGCGTCCGAACGCCGTTGGACGTCCCATCCCCGTCCTTGATCGCCTGGCCGCGACGCACCTCGAGACGGACGCTGGCATAGAACTTCAGGGCGTTGCCGCCGGTGGTCGTTTCGGGATTGCCGTACATCACGCCGATCTTCATCCGGATCTGGTTGATGAAGATCATGCAGGTCCGGGACTTCGACAGCACACCCGCCAGCTTGCGCAGCGCCTGGGACATCAGCCGAGCCTGCAGGCCGACGTGGCTGTCGCCCATCTCGCCTTCCAGTTCCGCCTTGGGAACCAGCGCGGCGACCGAGTCGATGACCACGATATCGACGGCGTTGGTCCGAACCAGCGTCTCGGCGATCTCGAGGGCCTGTTCGCCGGTGTCCGGCTGGGCCAGCAGCAGATCCTCGACCGACACGCCCAGCTTCCGGGCGTAGTTGACGTCCAGCGCGTGCTCGGCATCGATGAAGACCGCCAGGCCGCCGGCCTTCTGGGCCTGGGCGATCGCCAGCAGGGTCAGCGTCGTCTTGCCCGACGATTCCTGGCCGTAGATTTCGACGACGCGGCCCTTCGGGTAGCCCCCGACCCCCAGCGCCGTGTCCAGCGTCAGCGAGCCCGTCGGAATCACGGCGACCCCGGAGTGGATCGCCTCGCCTTCCTTCAGGCGCATGATGCTGCCCTTGCCGAACTGTCGCTCGATCGTCTGCATGGCGACCGAGATGTTGCGCTCGCGATCGTCCGTCGGCGCCGCCGCTGGCTGCTTGGATTCCTTCGCCATCCCACACCTCCAAAGACGCTGCGAATCTAGCAGAGGGGTGTGACAACGGCAACCGGGCTGCCGCCGCGCCCACCCTTCATCGGGCTCGCGGCAGTTCCGGCACGGGAACGCCGAGCGCCTTCAAGCCCTAGCGGGCGCCCAACCGCTTCAGGGGCTGGGTCCGAAGGCGCTTCAGCAGCCAGGTGCCCGGAACCGATCCGGCTTCGCCCTCGGCGACGCACAAGCCGGCCACCAGCCAGCCCGCCAGCGGCACGTCCCGGACCTCGGGAGCCGGCACCTCGCCAGCGTCCGCCGGCTGCCCGCCCGCGACGACAGCCACCGACAGCCAGGGCTGCGGCGTCTCGAAGTCGTCGAGCCCCACCGCCTGGAACGCGGCCTCCAGGGCCGACACGACCCGCTCCAGTTCCCCCTCCTGCACGCGCAGTTCCGACGCCACCACCCCGTCGCCACCCTGGACGCGGGCCAGCGGCGCAAGCTGCACGGCGAATTCCTGGACGATCACGGACGCCTGGCGCAGCGCGATGGCTACCGCATCGGGGGAACGATCGGCATCCGCGGGGCACACGATCAGCGGCACCGCGTAGTGCGATGGCGGCACGAAGCGCACGTCCCCGCCGGACGCCCCGCCACTCCCGAAGTAGCGCCGCGTCGCCTCCAGCAGGCTGTTCGCCACGGAAAGCGGCGGTTCGACCATGACCCCGATGACCCGTTTCGCGGACATCGAACCCCCTTCGACCGACCTAGCGGCCAGGCAACGCCAGGCACTGCCGACGCAGCACGTCCAACGCATGGACGGCCGCCGACCGGCGCACCTGCTCCCGATCCCCGTCGAAATGATAGGCCCGCGCCCCGCCGCCCGACGGACCTTCCCATCCAATCCAGACCATCCCGACCGGCTTGTCCGCCGTGCCGCCGGACGGCCCGGCAATCCCCGAGACCGCCACCGCCAGATCGGCGCCCGTTACCCGACGAGCGCCTGCCGCCATGGCACGAACGACGGGCTCGGACACGGCCCCGTGGAACGCAAGGTCGTCGGGGGACACGCCGAGCATCGCGGTCTTGGCCGCGTCGGCGTAGGTCACGAAACCGCCCAGGACGCAGGCGGAGGCCCCGGGCACCGAGGTCAGCATCTGGGCGATCAGGCCGCCGGTGCAGGACTCGGCCGTGGCGACCGTCAGGCCCGCGGCTGTCAGCAACCCCGTCACCGTGGCCTCCAGGCTCGGGCCTCCCACCGAGAAGACGGCATCCCCGTAGCGCGCCACCATTGCCTGGACCTGGTCCGCGGTCGGGCACTTGACGTGGACCTCGGGCGGCAGGTCCCAGGACAGCACCTCGCCCGGTTTCCGCGACAACGTCTTGGCAAAGGCCGCCACATCGGCCAGTTCCGGCCCCAGCATCCGGATCACGACCGCGCGGGGCGGTGTGGAGGGCGATGCGGATTCGGCGCTCACGTCTGCCTCGCTGCGAGCAACGACCGGCCGGACTGTAGCACACCCGCGCACCGCGGGGCAGCCGGGACGTGACCGCACCCCAGCCGGGCCACGCCCCGCGTCCACTGGCCGTTCATGATCCCCTCCCTCGCGCCCCTCACCCCCGGCGCGGCCGGACCAGGACGACCACCGCGCCGGCCACCGCCAGCAGGGCGCCGACACGGAACGCCAGGTGCAGGCCGCCCATGCCCGCCGACACCGGGTCCAGTCCCGCCGAGCGACCCGCCGCCTGTCCGGAGGCGTACAGGGCCGCCGACATCGACGTCCCGCCCAGCATGCCCAGGTTGCGCGCCAGCGCCATGACACTGGCCGCCGTGCCCTGGCGGTCCGGCGGCGCCGCGGACATCAGCGCGCTGGTATTGGGGGACACGAACACGCCGGCCCCGAACCCCAGCAGGCACAGCAGGCCCACCAGCAGCGGCAGGGGCGCGGACTGCGACAGCCCTCCCAGCCCCAGCAGCGCCCCGGCCGTCACCGCCAGGCCCGTCGCCGAAAGCCACCGACTGCCCCACCGATCCGACAGGTGCCCGCTTGGAGACGCCGTCAGGGCCATCACCAGGGGCATCGCGATCAGGAACAGCCCCGCGCGACTCGGGTCCATTCCCAGCAGGTCCACCAGGTAGAACGGCATCAGGAACGTGGCGTGAAAGATCGCCAGGTAGTTCAGCAGCGCCCCCACCGATGCCGACGCGAACGTCCGATCCCTGAACAGTCGCAGGTCCAGCAACGGCGACGACGCACGCCACTGCCAGGCAAGGAACGCCGCCATGGCGGCCAGCCCGGCTGCGCCCAGCCCCCAGTTCGCCCGGAGCCCGCCCCCATTCCCCCGCCCGAACGCCAGCAACAGGGCGGTCAACCCGACCCCCAGAAGGGCCACGCCAAGCCAATCCACCTGCCGGCCGGCTCGGCGCCCCCCCACCTCGGGCAGCCAGGGAAGGGTGACCGCCAGCAGCAGGAACGACAGCGGTACCTGCGCCCAGAAGACCAGCCGCCAGCCGCCCAGATGTTCGAGCAGGCCCCCCAGGGGCGGCCCCGCCGTCAACCCCAGGTAGGTGGCCGTCGAGATGATCCCCAGGGCGCGCCCACGACGCCCAGGCGCGGCCAGCATCGACACCAGCGCCGGAGACGAAGCCATCAGCGCGGCGGACCCGACCCCCTGGACGCCGCGGGCCGCCAGAAACGCCGGAAAGGACGGCGCCAAGGCGCACGCCAGGCCCGCCAGACCGACCAGGATCAACCCCGCCAGGTACACCCGCCGGTGTCCCATCAGGTCCCCGGCCCGACCGACCGGAAGCAGGCCGACCGAGATCACGATCAGCGGGACCAGCATGGTCCAGCCGACCTCGACGACCCCCAGTCCCGACCACGCACCGATCCGCGGCAGGATCACCCCGACGATGCTGGTGCTGACCGACGACAGGAAGGCGCCCAGACCGACGACCCACAGGACGCGGATCTCGGAGCCTGCGCGAAGCGCCGACCCGGAGGCCGGTGTCGCCTCGCTGCCCGGTGCGCGACTCAACGGACGCTACCCATGGGGCCAACCACGTAGTTCTTCTTGATCACGGCCGGGGAGGCCACGACGATGTTCCCGCCGGGGCAGGCCAGGGTGGCCGCCTCCCACATGTCGAACTTCGAGAGGCGCTGCGTGGACGACACGCCCCCGCCAAGCCCGTCCCAAACGTGCAGGGTCGCATCGACCGCGCCCAGTCCCCCATCGGAATAGACATGCGCCCCGATCCGGTAGATCCTCCCGGCCTGGCAGAACATGCCCACCCGGATGATCTCGCTGATCAGACCGTCCTCGGAGGACTGGACCAGCTCGACCCGATCGTCGATCCCGGACTCGGACGACCCCCAGGTCGCCTTGTCGGGCATGGGGTTGCCCCAGTAGCAGTCCCAGGGCCCATCGAACCAGCCGTCGGGCTTGCCGTCGCTGTCGCGGTCCGGCCCCGCCGCGTTCGGATGCAGCAGGTGCAGATCCACGTCGGGACCGGCCAGGGGAGCCACCGGAACGCCCGACGCCGGCCGCCAGGACAACGCGACCAGGGCCCGGTTTGACGGGATCGCCCGGAACGCGATCGATGCCCGCGAGCACGAGGGGTTGCCGTCGCTGTCCCCCACCTCCAGCGAAGCCACGTAGTCGCCCGGCGCCCCCAGGGGCAGGACCACCTCGGGCATGCCGGCGAATGGCAGGACCACCGCCGGAGCCCCCGAGGGCCCCTCGACCGTCCAGACCCAGGAGTCCACCGCGGCGAACGGCGATACCGAGCGCAGGCCGGACAGGTGTACCAGATCCCCCACGTACAAGGCGCCGTCCTCGACGACGTCGATCACCGGAACCGCGCAGGGTGTCTCGACCGCCGCCCCGCTCACCGGCAGGTAGGTCCCCCCGGCGAACGCGTTCGATTCGATGGCCAACTGGGCGCGCAACGCCTGCGGCGTCCCGTCCCCGGCAACCGGGCTGGCCTGGGTCGGCGCGTACCGCAACTGGAACGTGGCGCGGGTTCCCGAGGGAATCGTCACGGGGCTCTGGACGGACGGCGCAACGCCCCCCGCGAACCCGTCGAACACCAGAGACATCCCCCCCGCCAGGCCGGCGGCGTCCAGCGAGATGTCCGTCACTTCCAGGTCCAGCAGACCGCACGCCTCGACCTGGATCGGAACGTCGATCACGGCACCCAGCGTCACGAAGCCGAAGTCCACCTCGCCCGGGATCGTCCGGATGCAGACGCGCTTGCGGTTGCCGACCAGGAAGATCCGAGTTCCATCCGGCTGATCGGGGTCGGAGGTCCAGATGCGCAGTTCCCCGTCCATGGCCGCGTCCAGGTTGGGCGTGAACCGCACGGCCCGCTCGATCGTCGCGCCCGGCGCGACGCGAATCGGTTCGCTCAACTTGTAGTCGATGCCGTCGGCGGAAACCGTCCCCTCCTGGTCCAGTTCGACGAACACCCGTGTCGTACCCGTGACCTGGAATCGCGTGACCGACAGTTCGCCATCGCCGACGTTCTTGACGAAGACGCGCCCCGTCAGGGACTGGCCCATCTGGACGTAGCCGAAGTCGATGAGGCCCGGCTGGACCTCGGCCTTGCCGACGCCCCCACCGGGATCGGTAGCCGAATCCACCCCGGGATCCAGCCCCGGATCCGTGACGTCCCCCCCGACATCCCCGAGCCCCGGGTCGGTGCCCGAATCCCCGCCGGGATCGATCCCCGGATCGAATCCGGGGTCCATCACGCCCGGGTCCCAGGCATTCAGGTCCTGGATGGCGCCGTCCGGCAGCACGTTCACATCGGGGAAATCCGACTGGGCCTCGCACCCCATCAACAGGAGGGCCGCCGCCCACAGCGCGAAACGCCGAACCGCCATGCCTCCTCCGAGGTCGTGTCCCGGGAATGATACAACATGGCGCGCCGAAGTCGGGAACTGCCGCGTTCGGGGGGTGCAGGACGGGACGGTTTCGGTGACAATATCCCGGGTCGCAGGGAGGTGCCGATGACGACGGCAGCAATCATCCTGGCCGCGGGGAGCGGCGCACGAGCCCACACGATGGGCCCCAAGCAGTTCGCGGACCTCGCGGGAGTGCCCGTGCTGGTGCGGACGCTGCACGCCTTCCTTCGCGTACCCGAAATCGACGCACTGGTCGTCGTTGCCCCGCCGGACGGAGTCGATCGAACGCGAATCCTGCTGGAGGACCACGCCATCCGGGGCGCCATCGACGTGGTTCCTGGAGGGGGTACGCGACAGTCCTCGGCACTGGCGGGCATCGAGCGGGTGGCGTTCCGGGGCCAGCACGATACCGTGCTGATCCATGACGCGGTCCGCCCCCTGGTGGAGCCCTCGCTCATCACCGCCGTGATCCAGGCCATTCCCGCCACCGGCGCGGCAGTGGCCGGAGGCCCCGTGACCGACGCCCTGCTGGTCGTCCGGGATGGCATGGCCGTCGATGCCGCCTCCCGCGAGGGTCTGTACCACGCCCGAACCCCCCAGGGATTCCGGCTGGCCCTGATCCGCGACGCCCATCGCCGCGCGCTGGCCGAGGGGCAGATCGACGCGGCGGACGACGTCCAACTGGTGCTGCGGATGGGGGTCGAGGCAACCGTGGTGCCCTGCGGGCCCGACAACCTGAAGATCACGCACGTCGCGGATCTGGGTCTTGCCGAGGCACTGCTGACTCTTCGGAAGTAGGCGCGTTCGCGACGCAGTCCAGCATCGCCTCGACCGTTGGCTCCAGGGACACCGCATCCGGAGGACGACCGTCATGGGTCATTGCCTGGGCGGTGATGTCCCCGATGGCCACGCAACGAACGCCGCGAAGCCAGGACAGGGCCCCGTCGCCCAGGATCCCGACCAGCCCCCGGAATGCCGACGGGCTCATGAACAGGGCCGCGTCGGGGGGGCCTCCGGCCCGCAGGGCCGCCACCTCGGCGGCCGAAGGACACGCCGTGGCCGTGCGGTAGGCCACCACGAAATCGACCCGGGCGCCGGACGCCCGCAGCCCATCCAGCAGGACATCGCGCCCCGCCTCGGCCCGGACGACCAGCACGTGGCCCTCGGCGGCCCCGGCCGCGCGCATCGCGTCCAGCAACCCATCCGCGTCCTGACGGCTGGGCACCACGGACGGATTGGCACCGGCAAGCCGAAGCGCCTGGGCCGTCCCTGCCCCCACGGCCGCGTAGCGGGGACGTCCACCGACCTCCAGCCGACCACCAACCTCGGCCACGGCCCCCGCCAGCGCCGCGACACCCGTGCGGGAGGACACGGCGACCCAGTCGTAGGCTTCCAGCCGGCCGGCGGCGGCCCGCAAGGGCCCGGGATCCTCGGGGGGAAACGTCGCGATGGTGGGAAACAGGATGGGGGTCCCGCCACGAGCCCTGACGGCCGCCACGACCGACGCGGCGCGATCGGCCTCGCGGGTGATCAGCACGCGACGCCCGTCCAGCCGCGCGGACATCGGGACCTCCGGATTGCGCTATGCCAGCAGGTCGTCCAGGATCCGGCGCCCGCCCGCCTCCAGCAGCGACTCGGCCAGCGACCGTCCCAGCACCTCGGGCGAGTGGACGGTGCCTTCGCGTTCCTTCTTGAGGATCAGGGACCCGTCCGGCCGGCCGACCATGCCGATCATCTTCAGGGCCTCGCCCTCCAGGAACGCGTACGCACCCAGCGGCACCTGGCACCCGCCGCCCATCGTCGCCAGGAAGGCCCGCTCGGCACGCATCGCGATGCGTGTGGGACCGTCCTCCAGGGCCGACAGGAAGTGTCGAATCTCGCGATCCGACTCGCGGCACTCGACGACCACGATCCCCTGCCCCACTGCCGGAACGAACTCCGGGGGTTCGAGCAGTGCCGTGATCCGATGCCCCATCCCCAGGCGCCGCAGCCCGGCCGCGGCCAGCACGATCGCGTCCAGCCCCTCGGAAGCCAGCTTGCGCAGCCTCGTCTCGACGTTGCCGCGCAGCGAGGGCATCCGAAGATCCGGACGCAGCGCCCCCAACTGGCACGAGCGCCGCAGACTGGACGTCCCGACCTGCGCCCCCTGGGGCAGTTCGGCCAGCGACCCAACCCGCTCGGAAACCAGCGCGTCGAAGGGCACCTCGCGCACCAGACAGGCCGCCAGCATGAGTCCCTGGGGCAGTTCCGCGGGCACGTCCTTCAGGCTGTGGACCGCGATGTCGCACCGACCGTCCAGTAACGCGTCCTCGATCTCCTTGACGAACAGCCCCTTGCCGCCGACCTTCGCCAGCGGCACGTCCAGGATCTTGTCCCCCTGGGTGTGGATGATCACGATGTCGGTCTGGAGCCCGGGAAACGCGGAAACCAGCCCCTCGCGCACCGTCTCGGTCTGGCGCAGCGCCAGCCGGCTGCCCCGGGACCCCAGGATCACCTTCTTCATCGCGGTCGTTCCCCCTCGCCTTCGGTCCCATTGTCCGCATCACGATCCAGCCGGAACAGCCGTCGCGCCGCGTCCGCAAGCGCATCGGCTCCTCCGGACTGGGCGGCGTCCCGAAGGGCCGCCAGCGGATCCGCCATCAGTTTGTTCACCAGCGAGCCCGCCAGCGCCTCGATCACCTTGCGCTGCGCCTCGTTCAGATCCCCCAGTTCGTGCAGGGCGCGCGCCGTTTCCCGCTCGCGCAGGCTTGCCGCACGCCGCCCCAGCTCGGACACCAGCGGCTGGATCTCCAGGGTCCTCAGGTAGCGATCGACCCCCTCGACCTCGCGCGCCACGACCGCGTCCGCCTGCCGCACGTCCTGGGCCCGGCGCCGCAGGTGCCCGGCGATGATCTCGTTGAAATCGTCGATGTTGTACAGGTACACGCCTTCCAGGTCCGCGACGCCCGGGTCCAGGACACGCGGCACCGCGATGTCCACCAGGAACATCGGTCGGTAGCGCCTGCGCGCCATCACCGTCTTCAGGCCCGCCCGCTCGACGACGAATCCGGGGAACGCCACGGAGGCGATCACGACGTCGGCATCCGTCAGCAAGGCGGGCAGATCCTCCAGCGCCTTGCCGTTCCAGCCGTACCGTTCGGCCACGCGCATCGCCTTGTCCACGGTCCGGTTCGCGACCACGACCCGCTCGGCGCCCGCCGAGGCCAGCGTCTTGGCCACCGCCTCGGCCATCTTGCCCGCGCCCAGCAGCAGCACCGTACACTTGCCCAGATTCCCGAACACCTGGCGCGCCAGATCGACCGCGATCGAACCCACCGAGACCTGCCCGGTCCCCACGCCCGTGTTCGTCCGGATCTCCTTGGCAACCTTGAACGCGCGCTCGAAGAACCGGCCCAGGAGCGGCCCGACCGTCCCCGCCTCCCCCGCGATCCGGTAGGCCGTCTTCGCCTGGCCCAGGATCTGCGGCTCCCCCAGCACCAGCGAGTCCAGCGAGGCGGCCACCCGGAACAGGTGGCGCACCGCCCCGACGCCTTCCATCGCGTACAGGTGCGGCGCAACCTGATCGACCGGGGTCCCCTTGGCCGCGCACAGGGCCGCGACGACCCGCTCGCGCACCGCCTCGGGCGTCAGACCGTCCGCCCCGATCCCGTACACCTCGGTCCGATTGCACGTCGATAGCAGGACCGCCTCGCGCATCCCCTGCGCCGTCAGGTCCGCCAGCACCGCACGCGCCCCTTCCTCGTCGAACGCATAGCGCTCGCGGATGGCGACCGGCGCCGTCCGGTGGGACAGGCCCACCAGCGTGATGGAGGGGGCCGCCATCTACCCCAGCCTCCGCAACGCGTACATCACGACGATCGGCAGCGTCGATACGAATCCCAGCATCGTCAGGACCGCGGCCTTGCGCCCCCGCCATCCCGACACGACGAACAGGACCACCAGCACCGCGTACAGCAACCAGACCGCGACGCCCAGCATGTACTCGGGGATCAGCGCGCCATCGGGCCGGCCCCAGTAGGCCCACACCGCCCCCAGCACGACGCCCAGCGTGTAGAACGGGAACCCGATGCGAACCGCGGTGAAGGACACGCGTTCCAGGGTCGAGATGGGCGGCAACGGCGGCCAGCCGCGGCCCAGCTTTTCGCGCATCCGGTGATCGACGACCAGCATCAGCGACGAGGACAAGAACGCCAGGCCGAAGCACGTGAACCCGATGGCCGCCGTCACGATGTGGACCGGCGTCACGAAACGGATGAATTCGAGGTGGGGCGGCGTGACCGGCACGCCGGCATTGTTGACCAGCGTGCCCACCAGCATCGTCGCGACCGGTGCCAGGAACGCCCCGGCCAGCGTCATCCGGCGGAAAAGCCCCGCGATCAGGAACGCGGCGACCCCGACGAACACCGCCAGGTTCAGCAGTCCGGCAGGGGAGGTGATCGGAGGCGGCAGCCCCCCCAGGTGGTGCCACCCGATCGCGCCCAGGTGGACCAGCGCGGCCACGGCGAGCACAGGTGCGGCGGCGGACAGTGCCGACGGCCGCACCCCGGACAGGTACAGCAGGTACAGCAACGTGGCCACCGCGTAGAACGCCAGTGCGACGATCATCGGCACGGAATGCACGCCGGATTCCTCCTGCCCCAGGACGCACCAGGACGGCGTACAGGATATCACATCGTGGACCGAACGGGTCGGACTGACCGACAGGGCGCCCGCAAGGCATCGACAGGATGGCAAGAAACGGCAGACGAACCGATCAGGCGCGGGGGGAAACCACCCGGGCGACGGGGGCCGGCTGTGGCTGAGCACCCGCGACAGGCTCGCGCTGGAAGAAGGTCGTCAGCATCGTGACGCTGGCGATCGACCCGCCCAGGAAGTAGAACGCCACGATCAGGTAGGGCGCGCCGACCAGCGCAAACCCCAGGAACAACAGCAGATAGGCGTCGCGCTTGACCAGGGGCGCAAGGTAGCGAACGATGAAGCGCCGCACCGGGGAGCCCTCGTTGCCCGTTTCCCAGTCGAGGGAACCCGAATCGCTGCCCGCGCCGTGAAGCATCCGGTAGTACGTCACCGCGACCGCGGGAATCACCATCAGCAGCCCCGCCAGCGCCAGGCCCAGCAGGCCGCGTCCCCACAGGTCGCCCCCGAACAGCCGGAACAGCCCGAATCCGGTCGCCACCGCGAACGTCGAGTTCGACAC
The DNA here is from genome assembly GCA_029975745.1 of Myxococcota bacterium. GTDB lineage: Bacteria > Myxococcota_A > UBA9042 > DTJE01 > DTJE01 > DUVQ01. The sequence goes on from JARKOL010000374.1 coordinate 24,400, forward strand.
GTCATCGAAGATCGTGTCCAGCCAGCCGCCCAGTTTCGAGGTCTGGTACTTCAGGCGCGCGACCTCGCCGTCGCAGCCGTCCAGGATCGACGCGAAGTGCATCAGCAGGGCGCCCGCGACGAACCAGGTGTTCGCCATCAGCGCCGCCGCCGCCAGGGCCAGCACGAACGTGAGCACCGACAGCATGTTCGGGGTCAGCGGCGTGTACGCCAGGACCGAGGACATCCGGATGGACACCGGGCGGTTCAGGGTCCGGGAAACCAGGCCGTCGATCGACTTGCGCAGCGAGGCCAGCAGCATGTCGCGCGCCACCTTGCGGGACGCCCGATCGACCGCCGCCACCGCCGGCCCGGGCTTCTGGACCGTCCTGGTCGCCAGCGACCCGGCCTCGCGATAGGCGGCATCGACGTCGCGCGCCGCAAGTCGCGTCCGCGCCGTCGGCCCCACCACCAGCACCGGCCGGGGAGCGCCGCCCACGGTCACGGCCACGACCTCGTCGGTCCCCGCCGCGGCCGCGTCACGAACCTGGGCCCCGAAGCCCATCGGCCCGACCAGCTCGCCGGGATACAGCACCAGCGCGCCGTGCCCCGCGGGCGAATCCGCCTGGGCCAGACCGGCGAACGCCAGCATCTTCCCGGCCCGCTCGTCCAGGCCCAGCCCCAGCAACTTCCGCCCGGCGACCTCGCTCGCCGCCGGCGCGACCAGGAACTCCGTCGTCATCGTGCCTCCGTCGCCGGGACGCCACGCCCCGACACGCCCCATCACGCCTTCTCGCTCTCGAAGTAGTCGTAGTACTCGACGCCCAGGTGGGTGATCAGTTCCTCGCCCATCAGGTAGCGCAGGGTGTTCTTCAGCTTGGTCAACTGGATGAACAGGTCGTGCTCGGGGTACAGCCCCTCGGCATGCATCGGGCTCTTGAAGTAGAACGACAGCCACTCCTGGATGCCCGCCATGCCCGCGCGCGCCGCCAGGTCGCAGAACAGCACCAGATCCAGCGCCACCGGCGCCGCCAGGATCGAGTCGCGGCACAGGAAGTCGATCTTGATCTGCATCGGGTAGCCCAGCCACCCGAAGATGTCGATGTTGTCCCAGCCTTCCTTGTTGTCGCCGCGCGGCGGGTAGTAGTTGATCCGCACCAGGTGCGTGTAGTCGCCGTACAGGTCCGGGTACATGTCGGGCTGAAGGATGCTGTCCAGCACCGACAGCTTCGACTCCTCCTTGGTCTTGAACGACCCCGGATCCGCCAGCACCTCGCCGTCGCGGTTGCCCAGGATGTTGGTCGAGAACCAGCCCGCCAGGCCCAACTGCCGCGCCTTCAGGCCGGGCGCCAGGATCGTCTTCATCAGCGTCTGGCCGGTCTTGAAGTCCTTGCCGCACACCGGCACGCGCTTCTGGGTCGCCAGCGCCAGCAGCGCCGGCGTGTCCGCCGACAGGTTCGGGGCGCCGTTGATGAACGGCACGCCGGACTGGATCGCCGCGTACGCATAGATCATGCTGGGCGCGATGTCCGGGTCGTTGGCCTTCAGCGCCGCCTCGAACGCGGGAATCGTCCGGTGCGTGTCCTTGACCGGCGTGAACGTCTCGGTGCTGGCCGCCCACAGCATCACCAGCCGCGCGCAGCCGTTCTCGGCCTTGAAGCGGGCCATGTCGTCCATCAACTGGCGCGCCAGGTCGTACTTGGTCGCGCCGGTCTTGACGTTCGGCCCGTCCAGCAGCTTGACCCAGTTCTTGTCGAACACTGCCGGCATCGGGCGCAGCGCCTTCAGTTCGTCCTTGACCGCGTCGATGTGCTCGTTCGAAAGGACGGCCGCCTTCTTGGCCGCCTCGTACGCCGTGTCCTCGAAGATGTCCCAGCCGCCGAACACCAGATCGTCCAGCCCCACCAGGGGCACGAAGTCCTTGACCACCGGGAACCGCGCCTCGGTCCGCTTGCCCAGCCGGATCGTGCCCATCTGGGTCATCGAGCCCACCGGCTTCGACAGCCCCTTGCGGATCAGGTGGACGCCCGCGACCACGGTGGTCCCGATGGCGCCCATGCCCACGACCATGACCCCCAGCTTCCCGTCCTTCGGTGCGATTGCCTTCGGCGCGCTCATTTCGTCTCCTTGCAGAACCCCGCCCCCGGACCGCCCGGCACGAAGGCGCTCAAATCCCGGACGCCGGTTCTGCAAGCCCTGGGCCAGGGGTGGACGATGCCATTTTCAATCGACATACCCGTGACTTAGCGCAATCCACACACCCGTGACACCACCGAACGGCCCCACCAGGTGGATGAAGCCTGCTCCACCGACTGGACAGGATCAGCCCCATGCCGCCGCCCGCGAGCGCCGCCCGAAGGTCCAAGCCACGACACGCACACGCTTCCGGACCACGGCCCGATTCGTGCTAGCATCCCGCCGGGACCGGCGCCCGGCATGGAGGTTCTGGATGGCACCGCAGGCGGTCATCTTCGATTTTGACGGCACCCTGGTGGACACGATGAGCGGCTTCGCCGATATCGCGGCGGACGTCATTCACCGGCGTTTCGGCCTGGCACTGGATCGGGCTCGCGACGAATATCTGGCCACTTCCGGCCTGCCCTTCCGTCAGCAACTGGACTTGATCGTGCCCGACGGCCCGGATCTGGATGCGGCGGCGAACGAGTTCGAGCAGGCGAAACTGGACGGCTTCTTCGCCGAGACGTTTTCGGACGACGTGCGGACGGCGGTGAACGGGTTGTCGGACCGCCGCATCCTGACCATCGTGTCGTCCAACAACTTCCAGCATCTGGTCGATGCCTTCGTGGCGCGGGATCCCGACATCCGCTTCGACCTGGTTCTGGGCGCCCGGGACAATTTCTTCAAGGGACGCGACCACTTCGATCACATCGAGCGCACGTTCGGGCTGGCCCGCGAGCGGATGCTGTTCGTCGGCGACAGCCTGAAGGACGGCGAGCGCGCGATGGAATGCGGCGTGCCCTTCGTCGCCCGCCTGGGAACCTTCGGTCGTCAGGACTTCGAGCGCCGCTTTCCGGGCGTCCGCGCGGTCGATACACTCTCTCAGCTATTGGATATTTTGTGATGAAGCCAAACAACGTGATCCTGCTGGCCGCGGGCACCGGTTCCCGCCTGCGCCCCCTGACCGAAACGGTGCCCAAGGCGCTGGTCTCGTGCGCCGGCTGGCCGCTGCTGGCCTACGACCTGGAGTTCGCCCGGCGTGCCGTGGCTCCCGGAGGACGTGTCGTCGTCGTCGCCGGCTACCACGAGGACCAGGTTCGCCAGTACCTGGACGTCGAGGCGCCCTGGGCCGAGATGGTCGTCAATCCCGACTACGAGAAGGCCAACATCCTGTCGGTCGCGGCGGGCGTGCGGGCCATCGAGGGCGACTTCCTGCTGATGAACGTCGATCACATCTATCCGTGGGCCTTCGCGGATCGACTGGTCGCGACGCCGGGCGACGTGGTGGCGGCGACCGACTTCGACCGGACGCTGGGCGCCGACGACATGAAGGTCGAACTGGACGGAAGTCGGCACGTGGCGCGCATCTCGAAGAAGCTGACGGACTTCGATTGCGGCTACATCGGGATGACCCTGGTTCGCCCGTCCGGCGCCGACGCGTGGCGCGCGGCGTTCGAGCAGGTGCTGGCCGAGCACCCGGACGACGGCGTGGCCGAGATGGTGGTCCAGCGCCTGGCGGACACCGGGCGACCGGCGGCGATCTGCGATCTGTCGGGCCTTCGGTGGCTGGAAATCGATACCGTCCCGGAGCTGACCGACGCCGAGGACGTGCTGATGAACGACCCGGACCTGCTGCGCCGGGGCTTCGAGGCCCCAGCCCCGAACCCGGACTGACAGTATCCCCCGGCAGCCGGGGGGTCTCCCGCTTGCGCCAGGCCCAAGGCCCCGGTTCAGCCCCCGCGACGCCCCCTGGTCCCGCCCCGCCTGGGAGGCGTCGGGACGTCGGACGCGTTGCCTTCACGACACTCCCGGCACAGCCCGTAGACCTCCAGGCGATGCTGGCGCCCCAGGAAGCCGTGGCGTTCGGTCACCGCCTGGTGGATGGCATCGACCGCGGGGTCCGTGAATTCGATGATGCGGCCACACACCGTGCATACCAGGTGGTTGTGGTGGCCGTCCTCGACGCAGGCCTCGTAGCGACTGAACCCCTCGCCGAAATCGCGCGGCACCGCCAGGCCCGCCTCGACCAGCAGACGCATCGTCCGATAGACGGTCGCCTCGCCGATCCCGGGGTGGCGACGACGCACCTTGGCGATCAGATCCTCGATCCCGGGGTGCCCCTGCATCCGGAAGAACACCTCGGCCACCGCCATCCTGGGCCGGGTCACAAGGCCGCCGTTCGCCTGGATGTACGCAGTCAGGCGCTTGCGCCATTCGGGTTCACGACCTTTCGGTTTGGCAGGTGAAAGCATGCGCCAACGCTACCAGACGCCGCCCGGCGGGACAAGGGCGGGATGCAGTCCCTGATCCCCCGTCGGTATTCGCTTCACCCATGGATGATTGTGGGCATCGGGTCCGACACGGCGGAGGGCACGATGCCCGGACTGGCCTGCCCTCGCTAGCCTGTCGTCGCGGGCCGCTCGAACAGCGCGGTCAGCCGCCGTCCGTCCACGGCAGGGTGGCCGATCCGCTTCAGGCCCGCGCGCAGCGCCCGCTCGATCTGCGCGGTGAACTCGTCGGCCGTCACGTGGCCGGGCGGCTCGATCAGCAGCAGCCGTCCGCCGGGCCTCAGCACCGACGCGGCCCGCACCAGGAAGCCGTCCGGGTCGTCGAACTCGTGCAGGCAGTGTACGACGGTCACCAGGTCGATCGCCCCGCTCCTGTCGCCCAGGTCGAGGTCGCGGACGTCGCAGGCGCGCGCATCGATCCGGTCGGCCAGCCCGGCCCGGGAAGCGCGACGCCGGAGTTCATCGACGACCCGCGGCTCGACGTCCACGGCCAGGACCCGGCCGCCGGGGCCCACTCGGCGCGCCATCGGAAGGCTCAGAAACCCGAAGCCGCACCCGACGTCCAGCACGGTCATCCCCGGCTGGACCTGCGTCGCCGCGACCCCACGAACGCCGTCGATCAGCGCCCGGATCGGGCTGGCCAAGACCCACTGGATCCACCACGGGCAGCGGTGCGGGGCAGCGGTCGTCGATTCCATCGATCCTCCTCCCGGGAACGGGTTGATGATGCGAGCATCAACTCGCCACCTGCCGCAGGATAAACCCGACGGCCCCCGGCGCCTACTCTTGGCGCAGGGGACCGAACGGCCGGGTGGACGATCGACGCCCCCCTCCGGACCGACAGGGAACATTCGGCCGGACCGCGAGGGGACTGGCGGCCGCGATCCGGGCCTCGGCTTGGATTCCTGCGCGAAATTGCCCCGTGCAGCCCAATACAAAAAGGCGAACGGGGTCAGCCCTCCTAAGGGGAGTTGAGCGGGGGGGGAGATCGGTCAGGCCGGTGCCGCGGACGCGGGCCGGAACCTCTCAAGCAGGCCCGCGAACCGGTCCAACTCGGGCAGGCACGATCGCAACGCCGCGACCTGGTCCTTCAGGCGAAATGCGAGGGTCCGGTAGACAGCCACTTCCTTCAGGGGCTTCCCCGTGGCGTCCCGTTGGATGAGCCCCACGGAGGCCAGAAGTTCAGCCGGGTCCGGGGCCTGCTCCAACTGCGGGTTGCACGGCCTGTGGGCGGCGTACAGCCACGCCTCGGACGCCTGCGCGGGGGTCACGATAACCAGGGAGTCGAGACCCGCGGCGGGCCCGAGCCAACCCTCAACTACCCTGCGCAAGCCCTCGTTGTCGGGGGCCCCGGTCACGGCGCACCGGTCCGCGTCGATATGCACGACGTAGACGACGTTGTCCCCGAACAGGCGGTACTGCAGCGTGTATGCGTGCTCTTGGCAGAACCGCCGTACCTCCGTCCAGCCCGCCGGATCGCCTGCTCCACGAAGTTGGTCCTGCTCGGGCTGAAGGTAGGTCGGCACGAAATCGGGACCGATGATGGCCTCGATGACCGCCTCCAGCACAGGGGCATCGGTGATGCCTTCGCACACCAGCCCGATCCGGAGAGGAGCACCGTCGGCCATGCTGTTCCTTCAGAGGTTGGGGACTCCGCCCAGATGACCCGCAAGCCACAGTCTGGAGAGGGTCATGCCCTGCTTCTCGGCCTTCGCGAGTGCATCACCGTAGGGCACCCGGGTCACGACCGACGCCCCTCCTCGTGTCCTGTCCACGGTGAAGAGCCGAACCCGATCGTCCTTCAGACGCAGCGAATCCAACACGAGCGGGTTGTGGGTCGTCAGCAGCATCTGGGGGCGGCTGTCATCGGCCAAGATAAGTTCCTGGACCTCTCCAATCAGCCGCCGTGCCAAGCGGGGGTGCATTGCCTGATCGACGTTGTCGATACCCAGTACGGACGGCGACCCGGGGTGGAGGGCCAGCAGGATCATGAACGTCACATACAATGCACCCTCACTGGCATCGAACGCAGAGAGCCAGTTCCGTTCATCCACCATGAAGCGGTCGCGGAAGCGAAGTACTCGCTGCGGCGAGGCAACGGCCGGGCTCAACTGCGCTTGAACGGCCGTGCCTACCTGGACCGTGTCAACCCACTCGACCATGCTGACCAGCCGCCGGACCTCGCCCATCAACCCTTGCTTCTCGTGAGCAAGCTTGATTACCTCCAGAATTCCGTCGGCCAGTCGTCCGCCGAGCAACCCGACCGGGCTCCGCTGGGTCACATCCGGTGTCGTCCCCCGGAGCATGGGCGTGAACGGCGTGTAGATCGCGAATGACTCCAGGTCATCCAGAAGCTGACGAGCAGGCCCTTCTGGAAGGCCAACCCGAAGCAAAGGCACCAGGCCCGAAGATGGGGCAAGTTCAGTCAAACGCCGTGCCACCCCGTCGAGATGAAGGCTCCCCCCCCGCGGGCTCCTCGACGCCACAGTCTTCTGCCCGCGCTTCACGTTCTCATTGGTGAAGCGCCAAGCGCCCTCTGGGCGCGTGATTGGGTTGTCGAGGGATACGTCATAGAAGGCTCCGTCCGACTCGGCGGACAAGGAGATGACTCGCCGGATGGGTTTCGTCTTGAACGCCGTCTTGTACAGCGCGGGAAGGCCGGGTCGAACGCCGCGCCTGCCGAACGCCTCGTCATCGACCTTGCCGGAGGCCGCACAGCCGAGTAGGCCAATGGCCTCCAGGAGCGCCGACTTGCCCGAGCCGTTCGCCCCGACGAAGACATTGAACCGCCCGAGGTCCACTTCGACGTCGGCGAGGCTCTTGAACCCACGGATGTGGATGCGCGACAGCACCTGCTGCGACTCCTTCGGGGTGTTCCCAAGGCGTTCGAGAGCGTAACTCGGCTTCACCCGATAGGCAAGAATCGGCGTGTGCGTGTAAGAGCTTCCAAGCATGAAACGGGGGGTTGTGGTTGATAACCGGGTCAGTGCATGGGACGGGGTTGAGGCGTCTGGACTGTCGAAAGAGTTGAGTCAGGCTGCTTCTCGACTGGATCGCGTAGTCACGCGTTCGAGAATGCCTCCGGAGCACGAATTGATGCATTCGGGGATGCGCTCGAAGCTCGATCCGGCCCCGGAGGCTGGGGGTCACGCGGCCGGGACCAGGGACTCGAGCGTGATCGCCACGCCTCCCAGGGCCTCCTTCAACCGCTCGTACTGCTCGCCCGCCTCCCGGAGGTAGCGGCCTCGCCGGATGCACAGCAGCAGGCGGTTCTTGGGCGTGTGGTTGGACGGGACGAACTCGGTCGCGGTGACCTCGTACCCGCACCGGCGCACCAGCAGCATCCGCAGCGCGTCGGTCATCACCGCGGCGGCGTCCCGGCGAAGGTTGGCCGCGGCGAAGACGGGACGGAACGGATGCGTGGGGCCGTCCATGCCGGCCCATGCCTTTGCGAGTTCGGCGTGGCAGCAAGGGGCGACCGCCAGCACGTCCGCGGATGCGCCGATCCCCAGCCCCAGCGCCAGGTCGGTCGCCGTGTCGCAGGCGTGCAACGCGACGACCATGTGGGGCCGCGGGAAGTCGTCGTTCGCTTCGGGGCAGTCCTCCGGGAAGCACTGCCGGAAGGAGCGTTCCCAGGCGAGGCCCTCGATCCGCGACACGTCGAACCGCAGGCATCCGCCAAGGCCCAGCTTCGCCGCCCGGGCGCGACTGGCCTCGACCACCCGGGGATTCACGTCGATCCCCACGATGCGGCAGTCGTGCCGCGAGCGCACATGCAGGTACCAGGCCAGCAGGAACGTCAGGTACGAGTTGCCGCACCCGGCGTCGATCACCCGGACCACCTTGTGGCGCGCGGCAAGGTCATCCAGGACGGGCTGGAGCAGCGAGAGCATGTGGTTGATCTGGGAGTACTTTCGCAGGCAGTCGGCCGGCATCGTCGCGTCGGCGTTCAGCAGACCGATCGCGCGCAGCAGTTCGGGCGCCTCGTCGGGCCGCAGCAGGAAGCGCTTACCCCCCGTGACCTTGGCAACCCGCTCCTTCGTCCAGTGTGCCCGGGCCCGCTCGGACAGGTTGGATCCGCTTTCGGAGCAATCCGCGCTGTTCGCAGGTGAGGTCCTGGCGGGCTCGCGCGGGCGTGCGGCGGGGGAGGTCTC
>JARKOL010000378.1 GCA_029975745.1 Myxococcota bacterium
TCGACCGCGGCATCGTCCAGCAGCCCGGTTCGGCGCAACAGGTCCAGTACCGCGGTCGGCGTGGTGTTGCGATGCTCGACCCGAACGACGCGGCCGCGCCGGACCGCGACGTGCGAGGATTCCCCCTGGGCGTTCGTGACGGTCAGAATGCCGCTGCGACCCGTCTGCGACGCCTCGTAGAGGGTCGCGGAAAGCGGGGGGGGTCCGGTTCGCTGTGGCGCGCTCGGGTAGTCGTTCATCGGCTTCGACTCATCCATACGTCAATTGCGGACCAGGCGTACACCGTCAGCAACAGTACCGGCGGCAGCAGCGGCAATTCGCCATCGATCACGCCCGGATAGGCGTACACGTCCACGATGGGGGTTCCGGGATTGACCAGCAGCGAGATGACGATCCCGAGCACCAGCAGCATCAGGCCGCCCCGGAACGGACGCCCGGACAGGATCTGGCCGCTGCCGGGAATGGCGAGCGCCAGAATGGGGCGCAGCAGGCGGCCTCGGGCAAGCTGGGCATCCAGGCGTCGCTGTCGCGCGACCACGTCCAGCGGATCGACGAAGGCCGGTCGAACCTGGTCGAAGAGGCAGGACGGGCAGTAGTCGAACCCCGACGATCGGATGTTGCAGTGACCGCACGAGACCTTGTTGCAGCGCGGGCAGGTGTACGCCGGCTGCAGGCGGGAGCGGGACCAGGCGATGACCGCGGCAAGGACAAGGCAGATCAGTCCGACCCAGGGGATGGCGCGAACGGGAACGCGACCTTCAAGAAGGCCGCCGAAGGGCAGGGCGGGCGGCAGTCGCCACAGATCCAGCCCCTCCAGGAAGACCTCGGGCGTTCGCGGGTCGGGGATGCGCAACTCCGAGATGATCTCGGAGGACAGGCCGCATGGATTGGCGGACCCGGACAGCGTGCGAATCCGCGCGACGAAGTCCAGTTCGTCCTCGGACGTGGCGTTGACCAGAAGGGACAGCGAGGCCTCCCGACCGCCGCGATCGCCTTGCAGGCCCTGGACCAGCGACATGCCCCGCAGCGCGTCGGTGGAGGACGGCCAGCGTTTCAACGCGGCGTCGTAGGCGCGTCGCGACTCGGCCAGCGCGGCCGCGTCGGCGACCCCGTCCCGGCAGTTCAGCAGCGCGCGGATCAGATGCAGGTTTCCCTGGAATGTCTGCACGGTGCCGGTCCAGTCGTTCCCTGCCGGCTCCAGTCGTCCCAGGGCCATGGTGATGGCGGGCAACTCCCCGGGACCGGCCTGGATGTCGTGGAGTGCCAGGGCGTGCTGCAGGACCGCGTTCCCCGGCTCCTGCTGCACCCGTTGATGGATGACGGCCAGCGAGGAGTCGGGGCAGAACTCGCTCAGACACTGGAATGCGGCGGGACCCGGGGCCTCGTCGAACTGGCGCGGCATGAGGATCAACGTGCTGACCAGCGGCAGCGCCGCGATCGTGGCAATCAGGACGAACGAGGCGACAACCTCGCTGCGCCGCGCGTACCGCAGGATGACCAGGATCCAGACCAGCGCGCCTCCCAGCAGCCCCAGGCCGCCGAACAGCGGCAGCGCCAGCAGAATCAGCGTCACGCTGATCGCGAGGACGTTCAGCAGCCCCTGGCCGACGAGCGCGCGGATTCGACGGGCCCTGACCACCTCCGAGGCCGAGTAGCCCTCGCTGAGGGAGGCCGGGAACAGGTCCCCGACATCGTGAATGAGTTCGCGGCGGTATCGCACCACCAACAGCAGCGACACGGCCAGGATGCACAGCACGATGGCGCCGAACAGATGGAACGCCAGGGACGCCCCGGTCCGGATGACCGCCCCAGGGTTGGCAAGCCAGGCCGAGCCCGCGCGGGACAGGGCGGCGACGGCGGGGCCGATCGAGTCGAAGCCGCCGGCCAGGTGGGCTCGCGACAGGGCCAGATGGACATCCGGCAGATCCGGGGCCAGATGGACCACCTTGCGAAGCAGGCCCGTCTGGACCCCTTGGGGCGCGCGGGCGATGGCCGACTGCAGCCTGGGCAGCAGCCCGGCGGCCAGGGGGCTCAGGTTCGGGATGTTCCGTGCCTCGCGCTGGTCCGCCAGGCGGTCCAGCAGCATGGCGATCGTGTCCAGGTCGGCGCGACGGACCGCGGCGAACAAGGACTCGATGTCCGGCCTGAACGCCTCGGGCGTGCTGGCGCGCAGACCGGCCCGCTCCCCGGCGTGAACGGGACCCGCCAAGGCAAGCACCAGGACGATCGCGGTCACGACACGGGGCGGAATCCTGATGAGACGGGCGACTGGATGCGAACGCCCGGGGCACTCCGGCGAACCGGAGGAGATTCGGATCATCGTCAGGTGACTCCCTATTCAGACGCCTGGACGTCCTGCAGCGGCTATCCTACTGCGCCGGGGGGAAAAACGAAACCGGAAATCCCTTGATGGGAAGCGCGTGGGTGGGACGAAGAACCCCCGATCGGACAAGTCGATGGAATGCCCTAGGGATTGGCGGCGAACTCGGTGAAAAGCGGGACTACTTGCCGCGCTTGCGACGCTCGTGGCGCATCTTCTTGCGCATCTTCTCGTACTTGTGCTTGCGCATCTTCTTCTTTCGCTTCTTGATCACGCTGCTCATGCACCACGCTCCTTCTGGCGGACTGGACCGCAACGACGCGGAAGAGTAGTGGCCGGCGGCCGGGATGTCAAGCGCGAATCGCGGGCACCGGATTGGGTCGAGTTGCCGTACAATGCCGCCGGTGTTCGCGGTCGGAGGCTTCATGGCGTCCAGGACCCTTCCGGATTGGTTTCGCGTGTCGCTTCCCAGGGGTCCCGTGGCCGCCGGCCTGGAGCGGCGACTGGCGCGTGCGGGCCTGGCGACGGTGTGTCGCGAGGCGCGCTGTCCCAACCGTGGCGAGTGCTTCGGGCACGGCACCGCCACGGTGATGATCCTGGGCGAGGTCTGCACGCGGAACTGCCGGTTCTGCGCGGTTCGGACGGGGCATCCGGGAGGGCTGGTGCCCGAGGGCGAGGCCGAGCGGGTGGCGCTGGCGGTGGTGCAGGCGGAACTGCGCTATCTGGTCCTGACTTCGGTGGATCGCGATGACCTCGAGGACGGAGGCGCGGCGCACTTTGCCCAGGTCATCGAGGCCGTGCGCCGGGCTGGGCCCGAGGTCCGGATCGAGGCACTGATCCCCGACTATCGGGACGGCCGGATGGACTCGCTGCTGTCCAGCCCGCCGGATGTGCTTGGGCACAACGTCGAGGTGGTTCGGCGACTGACGCCCAGGGTGCGGGACCCGCGGGCCAGCTACGACGGTTCGCTGGCCGTCCTGGCCCAGGCGCGGGCGAAGCGCCCCGGGATGCTGACGAAGTCGTCGCTGATGGTCGGACTGGGCGAAACCGACGAGGAGGTCATCGAAACCCTGAGCGACCTGCGCGACACCGGCGTGGACATCGTGACGATCGGGCAGTACCTGCAGCCCACGCGGCGACACTGGCCGGTCGATCGCTTCGTGCCCCCGGATCGGTTCGCCGCCTACGAGGAAGCGGCCCGGAAGCTGGGATTTGCGTTCGTGGCATCGGGACCGCTGGTGCGCTCGTCGTATCGGGCCGCGGAACTGTTCGCCGGTCGCCGTCTGGACGAGGCGGGCCCCCGGAATCCGGTTCAGTAGGTTCCCGGGGCTTCGGGGGTGTCGGCGCCGACGATGGTCAGCGAGGCGCTGGTCCCCAGGCGGGTGGCGCCCGCCGCGATCATGCGCAGCGCGTCGTCGCGGGAGCGGATGCCGCCCGAGGCCTTGACCTGGAGGGCGCCGCCCACCGCGTGCCGCATCAATTCGATGTCCTCGGTCGTCGCGCCGCCACCCCCGAAGCCGGTCGAGGTCTTGACGAATCGGGCGCCGGCCATTCGCGCCAGCAGGCAGGCGGCAACCTTCTGGTCGTCGGACAGCATGGCGGTTTCCAGGATGACCTTGACGGCCGCGGTCCCGGCCGCCTGGACGATCGCCCGCAGGTCGTCCAGCACCGCCTGGGGATCGTCCCCTCGCAGCATGCCGACGGGGAGGACGGTGTCGATTTCGGTCGCGCCGTCGCGCACGGCGGACCGGGTCTCGAATGCCGTGGCCTCGACGCTCATGGCCCCCAGGGGGAACCCGACCACGGCGCAGACGGTCGTCCGGCTGCCTTCCAGGCGCCAGGCGCATCGCGCCACATGGGACGAGTTGACGCACACCGAATGGAACTCGAAGCGGCGCGCCTCGTCGCACAGGCGCTGGACGTCCGCCGGGGTCGCGTCCGCCTTCAGCAGGGTGTGATCGATGAATCGCGCCAGCAAGGCGGGGGACTCGGGCAACCGCGAGGGCGGCAACGGTTCGTCGGCGGAGGGCAGGGGCACGCCCAGCCCCAGCCGATCGGCCAGTTGGGTCGCGATGCGCGCCAGGCGGTCCCGGGCCGATGGTGTCATGGGGTCACCTCGAAAAGACTTCGTGGGGCGCGCCGCGTCGGACGCCCAGATCGAAGAACAGATGCATGCCGGAACCGGCCACCTCGGCGTCGGGGTTGTCCTGGTCGCGCGCATCGATCAGATCGAATTCCGCCCGGCCGGTCAGGCGTCCGCCGTCCCCGGTGTCGAAGGCGTCCAGGTACAGCGTTCCCGTGCGCGCGACCAGCGGCTGGGTCTGGTCGGGGCAGCGCGCGTTCAGCAGCAGCGAGACGCGGATCCCGTCGTCATCCAGCGCCAGTGGCTGATCCGGGGCCTGAGTCCACGCCTCGCGCGTCGCCGGAAGATCGGTGAACTGAAGCACCATCAGGTCGGATTCGTTGGGATTTCGATGTCCCTGGCGCAACTCCAGGGTTCCGGCGTCGTCAATCGCCTGGATCCAGGCCAACCGATCGAAATCGCAGCGGAAGGGTTCGAAGGTTCGGGGGCCGTCATTGCAGGGGGATATCGTAAGGCGGTCGCCGGTCAGTCTGCCCGTGTCGTCGTCGGCGCATGCGCCCAGCCCCGCAAGAAGCGCGAGCGCCACCATGCACGTTCGGGGCTTCGACACCGATGCCACCATGCCGCGGCGGTCAGGTCACGGCCGGCGGAATCGTGACCGGCCGGGCGGTCTCGCGGCTCTGCATCGTGCAGTGGCCGTCGAAGACGCCTCCCTTCTGGATGACCAGGCTGCCGGTCTGGAGGTTGCCCTGAAGCCGGCCGGGGGCGTGCAGTTCCACGCCCGACCGCGCCTTGATGTCCCCGACAACCTCGCCCTGGATGATCACCGTATCGACGGTGATCGTGGCCTGGACCTTGGCCCCTTCACCGACGACCAGGGTGCCCTCCGAGAAGATTTCGCCGGTGAACTTGCCGACGATTCGGACGGTCCCTTCGAACGTGAGCTTGCCTTCGAACTCGCTGCCGCGTCCGAGCAGGGCGTCCTCGTCGCCCGGGCGCGCGGAACCGATGGGGCCGGCATTCATGTTCATCGTCATCCCTTCCAAGAGCAAACGGCAAAGCGCGAACGCCGCGACTGTAGCCCGAAGGGACTTTCGAGTCAATCGAATCCCCGGCGCGTCCGTGCCTTTTCGCCGCGGGGCCTTCGATGCTACAATTCCGCCGGTTCGGCGGAGGGAACGCGTGGTGAAGTGCCCATTCTGCGGAGAGGTCCTCGACATGGAGCGCGAGGCCGCGACCGCCGGTCGAATCGAGTGCGCCACCTGTCACGCGCTGGTCGATCCGGATTGGGTCGTGGACGGGGACGAATTGCCGGGGGGCTCGTCGGAGGAGGCGCCCGCGTCGCCCGTCCCGCCCGCAGCCCCGCCGCCCGCAGAGCCGGCGCCGGTTCCCGACGACAGCGCCGTGCAGATCGACGATTTCGTCGTCGAGCCGCCCGCGCCCGAAGCCGCCCTGCCGTCGAAGCCGCGATCCCCTGGCGGGGGGACGGGGACGACGGGCTCGTATTCGCTGCGGGCCGGCCAGCTGATCCAGGCGGAAGAAGTCGTTCTGGATGCCGCTCGCGCGCGCACCGCGGCCGGCGAGCGTGGCGATCAGGCCGGGCCGGACATTTCGGTGCTGGACGTGGACGAGCGCGTCGAGGTTCCCGCCTCGGCAAGACCCCACGACGCGGATTCGCTGCACACCGGTCGGGGCGGTCGTGACGCGCCGTATTCGTCCCGCAACCTGCTGTCGGACGAGGTGGATCTGGCCGATCCGCTTGCGGCACCGGGACGGCGCCTGCACCCGTTGTATTCCGATGCCGACCGTCGTCCGCCTGCCTCCGGCGGCTTGGATCTGGATGCTCCGGGCGCGGAGGACGCCCTGGATCTGTCGTTCGATGGGCTGGGCGATCTGGGCAGCGACTCGCCCTTCGACATCGGGGCTCCGCGACGGTCGGGGCCTTCGGATTCTCGTGGACCGAACTTCGACGACGTGCTGCGCCCCGAGGGCGTCGGCGGCACGGACGACGTGTTCGGCGGTTTCCATGCCTCCGCGGCGCCGGAGGACGAGTTCGACATTCCCCTGCCTCCCGGATGGGATGACCCCGGCCTGGGCAGCCGGATTCCCGACATCGCGACGCTTCCTCCCGAGGCATCCGAGGGATTTGGCGAGGGGCTGTTCCTGGGGACGGACCGCCTGGACATCGACGTTCCGCTTGGCGGGGACGCGCCCGCCGGCGCCGCTCCACTGCCCGCGGTGGCGGCCGGGCTGAAGGCGCCGAAGCCTCGCAAGGTTCGCAAGCTGAAGGGCGGCGGGCTGCCGGTGGGCCGGATCGCCCTGCTGGGACTGCTGCTTGTCGGCCTTGTCGGAGCGATCCTGGGCCAGACGCGGTACGGCTATTTCGGCGCCCGCCTGTTCCTGGGGAAGGAGGGGCGGGTCGGCGCGCATCGGGGTGGGGCGCGAGCCGGCGATGCCGCCAGTCTTGCGAAGGATCTGCGCGATGCCTACGAGTACGAGGTAAGGCGCCTCGACCGCGTCCTGAAGGACGATCCGAATCAGCCGGCGGTTCAGGCCGAACTGTACGAACTGTTGCTGCGGTATCGCGAGCGCTTTCCCCTGGCGGTCGCCTCGGACCCGGGCGTATCGACCCGGTTGCGCGAGCTCCAGGCGCGCGTCCGCCTGAGCGGGCGCTCCGACGAGTTGGCGCGCGCGATGCAGCACGCATTCGACGGCCGGTACGACGAGGCTCGAGGCGTCCTTGACGGCATGCTTGCCGCCGGGGCCCGGGATGCGGAATTGATGTACCACCTGGGGCGCGTGGCGTTCCAGCGACAGGACTGGGCACAGGCGAAACAGCACTTCGAGGCTGCGCTGGCGCTGGATCCGCTGGCCCAGGCGTCCCGGTACTTCCTGGTGCGAACGCTGATCGCGATGAAGGACTGGAAGGCGGCGCGGCCACCCCTCGCGGCGCTGATGGCGGCGTCCCCGGAACATCTGGGCGGCCAGGTCTCGCTGGCCGAGATCGAGCTGGCCGAGCGTAATCTGGATGGCGCGGTGGCGCAGGCCGCGGGCGTGGTCAATCGCGCGAAGGCCGGCGCGGATGCCCAGGAGCAGTTCCTGGCGTACTCGGTGCTGGCGCGGGTCGAGGAGGCGCGCGGCAACCTGGAGGGCCGGATGTCCCAGCTGCGGGCGGCGCTGGCGGCGCAGCCCAGCGACGAGCGGACGGCGTGGACGCTGGGCAAGCTGCTGCTGGCGGGCGGCAAGCGCGGCGAGGCATTGGGGGCGCTCCGTCCCTGCCGCGAGCGGGGCTGCAACTCCGAGGAGTTCCTGCTGACCTTCGCCCAGGCGGCCTTCGCCGACGAACAGGCGGAACTGGCCGACCAGGCGATCGCCGAGGGTGTCGGCCTGTATCCGAACTCGGCCAGGTTCGCGATCCTGAAGGGGAATCAGGAGTTGAACCTGGGGCGCATCGAGGCCGCCACGATGGCCTTCCAGCAGGCAATCAAGGTCGATCCCCAGTCCGTGGAAGGATATCGGCAACTCGCGAAGGCCCGGATCAAGGGTGGACGATTGTCCGAGGCCGGCGAGGTGCTCCAGCGCGGTCTTGAGGCCGTGCCGGACTCGGTCGAGCTGCTGCTGGATCTGGCGGATGTCCAGAACGACCAGCGGGATCTGGCCGGGGCCGAGCGCACGTTGCGGGACGCGATCCGGCTGGACGGCAAGAACGTCAAGGCCCAGCGCATTCTGGGACGGGTGCTCGAGCAGCAGGGGCGCTTCGAGGATGCGGTTCAGGTGCTTGCCGTGCTCGAGGCCGGCGGCGCCCTGGATCGGGACGGCACCTTGTGTCTTGGGCGTGCGTACCTGGCGGTCAAGAAGCCCCAGGCGGCCCGGGACCTGCTGAAGCGACTGCACCTGGCGGCGCCGACGGACCCCGAGGCGTCCTCGGAGTACGGCCGGGCACTGATGGAGGCCGGGGACCCGAAGGCCGCCGAAATCGTGCTGGACGAGGTGGTGCGAGACCATCCCCAGCAGAGCCTGGCGCACTTCTACCGTGGCCGCCTGCTGGCGCAGCAGGGCCGGGGGCGCGAGGCGGTCGAGGCCTTCCAGGAGTCGTCCCGGTTGAAGCCTCGTGACGCGAACATCCGGGTGGCGCTGGCCCGGGCGCTGCTGGCGCTGGGGAACAGGGACTCCCTGCGGGAGGCCCGGACCCAGTTGGATACGGTCATCGTTTCGTACTCGCGCGACGAAGTCCCGGCCGAGTTGTGGGATCCCGATGCCTGGGCACTGCGCGGCCGGCTGCTGTTCGAGGAGGACAAGTATCCGCAGGCACTGAAGGACTTCGAGGCCGCCCTGGCGCTGGCGCCCGGCAACCTGGAACTGATGCTGCGCTGCGGCGAAACGCTGTTCGAGATGGCGCGATTCGACGATGCGCTGCCCCACCTGCGGCGCGTTCTGGCGAAGGAGCCTCGGCACCCGGACGCCCACTACTACCTGGGCAAGATCTCGGTGCGTCGCGGGGACGTCAAGGGCGCCATGA
>JARKOL010000383.1 GCA_029975745.1 Myxococcota bacterium
TGAAGTTCGAGGGGTTGTTCCCCATCAACGCCCGCCACTGACCCTGCGTCACCTCCGTCGCCTGCATCAGGAACGGGCGCGTGATCCGGACCACGTGCTGCGGACCCTCGTCGTCGTACCGACCTGCCTCGTCCCCGGGAGAACCCCTCCGATACTCCCCGGCAGGGATCCGGACGAATCCGGCTGCCCCCGTCGCCACCTTCACCGCCAGGTCCCGGCGGCCGTTGTGCGGCACCTCGACCGTGGCCTCGGCCGAACCCTTGGGACACGCGACCCTCACGACGTGACGACTGGCGATCACCTCGCCCTTCCACGGCGTCGATCCCACCGCGCGGCCGTCGATCGACACCTCGCCCTCGCACAACGCACCGTCGTCGTACGCCGACGTGACGACCAGCAGCCCCATCTTGGCCTGCAAGACCCCGCGAATCGATGCCGTCCGGCGGTTCTCGACCGTCGCCCGTTCCACCGCCTCGCCGTACCCGTCCAGCGCCAGTTTCACCACCGCCAGGCCCGGCTGCACCGGCTCGAACGTCGCCGGCGTCACGCGCCCCGTCGCCTGGTCGTTCAGCGTAATGGCCGCGCCCGGCGGGTCGCTTTCCACCCGCAACGCCCCGTAGTTCTGGTCCAGGGTCGCTCGGTGCTGGGTCGTGCGGCCGTCCGCCACCGTCACCGTGTCGGTCCGGGTCAGATGGTTCGCCTTGACCAGACGAACCTGGTACGTCCCGGACGGCTTGCGGTCCGCGGACCACGGCGTCTGGCCCACTTCTTCCCCGTCCAGCCAGACCTCGGCCCCGGACGGTTCGCTGGATACCTCCAGGCGCCCGAACGCCGGCAACAAGGTCAACGTCAGTTTCGCCCCGCCGGTCGTCAGGTCGAATTCCTGGCGCGCGGGATGGTACAGGCGCCCCATCTCGGCCACCGCCACGTACCGGCCCACCATGCGCTCGACCTGCACCGGCGACTGGCCCAGTTCCTGGCCGTTCAGCGACACCGTCGCCCCCTCGGGCTGCGTCCGGATCACGACGAACCCCGTCTGGTCCGTCACCGTGTTCTGGATGCGTTCCCCCCGATCCAGGGTGACGCCGCCTTCCACCGTGCCCCCGCCCAGCCGACCGCCATCCCCGGCGGGCCGACCGCCGCCCGAGCCGACCGCGGTCCCGGTCAGCTTCGCCACCGCCGCGTCCAGCGCCGCCAGGATCCCGTCCTCGGTGCAGGCGCCGGACGCCGTCGCGGCGGCGTCGGATGCGGCCTTCAGCAGGTCGAACACGTTCAGATTCACCGTACACTGCGATCCCAGCCGGACCACCCGCGTCGCCAGCGACTTCTGGGCCGCCAACTCGCGCCCCAGCTCGATCTGGCACGACTCGTCATAGCAGTCCTTGTAGGTCTCGGTCTTGGCCTCGGCCAGCCGCATCCGGACCTGGGCACGCGGCACCACCTGGTACCGACCGCCCTCCGCCAGCCGCGTCGCCAGGAAGTCCGCCAGGCCGTTCAGCACCTCGGGCCGCAGTTCGACGCCCGTCGCCTCGATGTCGAACACCGCCACGATCGGCGCCGGCTGGCCGGGCGCCTGGGCCAGGCCGGGTCCGGCAACGACCACCACGCATAGGGCCGCCAGGAACCCGACCCGCTGGAATCGTCCTTGTGTGGTCACGCGTGTGCCTCGCTGCGGGGTCGGGCGGAGTATAGCATCGTCGGAGGTTGGGGGCAGGGGAAAGGGCGGGGTGGTGGGGAGGGAAACGGGGCGGCACGCGGATCAGGGGTCCGTCCGGTCCCGACGCGCCTGCTCGCGAAGGCCGCGCCAGTACGCCAGGCGCTCGGCGATCGTCTTTTCGTACCCCGCGTCGGCCGGCTGGTACCAGCGCTGCCCCGCCAGCGCCGGCGGCAGGTAGTCGTCGTCGGTGAAATGCCCCTCGAAATCGTGCGGATACCGGTATCCCTGGCTGTACCCCAGCGCCGCCATCCCCTTGTGCGGCGCGTTGCGCAGGTGCATGGGGACCTCCAGCGACCCGTGTTCGCGCACCGCCTCCTGGGCCGCCCGCAACGCCTTGTACGACGCGTTCGACTTGGGCGCGCCGGCCAGGTACGTCACGGCCTGGGCCATGGGGATCGCCGCCTCGGGCAGCCCCAGGTACTCGTACGCCTCCTTGGCCGCCACCGCCAGCTGCAGCGCCCGCGGGTCCGCGTTGCCCACGTCCTCGGACGCAAAGATGATCATCCGGCGACACACGAACCCCGGATCCTCCCCCCCTTCCAGCATCCGGACCATCCAGTACATCGCCGCGTCCGGGTCCGACCCGCGCAGCGACTTGATGAACGCGGACACGACGTTGTAGTGCTCCTCGTACGCCCGGTCATAGCGCAGGCCCGGCCCCGACCGCACGGCCTCCAGCACCGCCGTGTCCACCCGGTCCGACTGCCGCCGGACCGCGTGCTCGACCGCCGCCTCGACCAGGTTCAGCATGCGCCGCCCGTCGCCGTCCGCCATCCGCGCCATCGCGACCAGCGCCGGCGGGTCGATCGACACGCCCCGGTCCGCCAGGCCCCGTTCCCCGTCCGTCAGGGCCCGCTGGGCCAGCGCGACCAGCGCGTCCTCGCCCAGCGGCTCCAGGCGCACCACCCGACACCGCGACAGCAGCGGCGAGTTCACCTCGAAGAAGGGGTTTTCGGTGGTCGCGCCGATCAGCGTGATCGTCCCCGCCTCGACGTGGGGCAGGAAGGCGTCCTGCTGGGCCTTGTTGAAGCGGTGGATTTCATCGACGAACAGGATCGTCCGCTGGCCGTCGCGCCGCCACAGGGCCACCGCCTGGGCGACGATCTCGCGGACCTCCTTGACGCCCGACAGCACGGCGGAAAAGGGCACGAACCGCGCCCGGGTCCGCCCCGCGACGACCCGCGCCAGCGACGTCTTGCCGCACCCCGGCGGGCCCCACAGGATCAGCGACGGCACGGCGTCGGCCTCGATCGCGGCCCGCAGGAAGCCGTCGGCCCCCAGGGCCTGGTCCTGGCCCACCAGATCATCCAGCGACCGCGGGCGAACCCGCTCGGCCAGGGGCTCCGGCGCGCGGGCCGGACGCATCCCGGGAGCGGCGGCGGCGTCGGGATCCCCCCCGGCGGCGGCGGCCGGGTCGGCGGGCGTCCCGGGGTCGAGCGGTGCGAACAGATCCGGTTCCGGCATGAAAAGCCCCTTTGACACGGGCGCCCCATTCTATTACAACTGGTCCCCCGGGGCGGCCATCCCTCGCGTGACGCGTCCTGCCTCGGCAAAGACTCACGGAGGCTTCCCCATGCGGTGGTTCGATCCCGAGCCGGCCCTTACCTTCGACGACATCCTGCTGGTTCCCCAGCATTCCACGGTCCTGCCCAAGGACGTCCGGCTGGAGACCCGCCTGACCCGCAATGTCCACCTGCGAATTCCGCTGGTCAGCGCGGCGATGGACACCGTGACCGAATCCGACACGGCCATCGCGCTGGCCCGGCAGGGCGGCATCGGCGTGATCCACAAGAACCTGTCGATCGACGCCCAGGCCCGCGAGGTCGAGCTGGTCAAGAAGTCCGAAAGCAAGGTGATCGACAACCCGGTCACCGTGCCGCCGGACATGCGCCTGGGCAACGCGGTCGAGGTGATGCGCCGCTACCGGATCTCGGGCCTGCCGGTCGTGCGGGACGGACACCTGGTCGGAATCCTGACGTCCCGGGACCTGCAGTTCGAAACGAACATGGACCAGCCGGTGTCGGCGTGCATGACCCGCGAGGTGGTGACCGGCCCCGAGGGCATCACCTTCGAGCAGGCCATCGAGATCCTGCACAAGCACCGCATCGAAAAGCTGCCGATCGTCGATGCCGGCGGCAACCTGAAGGCGCTGATCACGGTCAAGGACATCGAGAAGGAATTCCATTTCCCGAACGCCGCGAAGGACAGCCGCGGGCGACTGCTGGCGGCGGCGGCGACGGGCGTCGGTGCCCAGGGACTGCGGCGGGCGTCGGCGCTGGTCGAGGCCGGCGTCGATGTGGTCGTGATCGACACGGCGCACGGGCATTCCGAGGGCGTCCTGCAGGCGGTCCGCGACGTCAAGGCGCGCCATCCCCACGTCGATGTGGCGGCGGGCAACGTGGCGACCCCCGAGGCGGTGCGCGCGCTGGCCCAGGCGGGCGCGGACGCGGTCAAGGTGGGCATCGGCCCCGGCTCGATCTGCACGACGCGGGTGGTGTCCGGCGTGGGCGTGCCGCAGATCACGGCGATCCTGAAGTGTTCCGAGGAGGCGGCCCGCCACGGCATCCCGGTGATCGCCGACGGCGGCATCAAGTTCTCGGGCGACCTGATCAAGGCGCTGGCGTGCGGCGCCGAAACGGTCATGGTGGGCAACCTGCTGGCGGGAACCGAGGAAGCCCCGGGCGAGGTCGTGTACTACCAGGGTCGC
>JARKOL010000389.1 GCA_029975745.1 Myxococcota bacterium
CCGACCCGGCGACGCGTTTCGACGCATTGCTGCGCGAGGGGGTCGCGCTGTGGCGCACCGCGAACCCGAAAGGCGCCGTCGCGCCCCTGGAACAGGCGCTGAATGCCGCGCCCCGGGGGCGGGAACGCGCCAAGGCCGCCCTGGCCCTGGCACGGGCGTACAGCGATGCCGAACGCCCCCGGGACGCACTGGCGGTCCTGGCCAAGGTTCCCCCCAAGACGATGCCCGAGGTGCTGAACGAACTGGCCGCCTGGGAACACGCCCGCGCCCTGGCGCAGGCCGGCGAGCCCTCGGCGCGCGGTGCGCTCGCCGACTTCGTCAGCCGGCATCCGGCCTCCCCGCGCCGGGACGCCGCCCGGTTGCTTCTTGGCCGGATGGCCCTGGATGCAAACGACCCGGACGAGGCCCGCCGCCAGGCAACCGCCGTCCTCGACGGGACACCCTCGCGCCTGGACCGCGCCGAGGCCCGCTGGCTTCACGCCCACGCCGGCAACCCCGGCGAGCGGGACGCGGCCTTCCGGCGGCTGTTCGTCGAAATGCCCGACACCTTCGCGGCCCAGCGAACCGGCGTCCGGGAGGACCAGTTGACCCCGACCGAACTGGATCGGCGAGCGCAGGCATTCTTCGACAACAAGGACTACGAGGAGGCGCTGCGCATCCATACCGCCCGGTTCGAGGCCGGCAGCCGGACCCCCGCCCGGGCCCTCACCCTGGGCCGTCTGCACCTGATCCACGTCCGGGACGATGCCGAAAAGGCGCTGGAGTACCTGCGGCTGGCCCGCGACGGCGGCACGCTCTCGGGGCCCGATGCCCACCTGCTGTTCGGGCGGGCCTACGCCAAGGCCGAAGACTACGACAACGCGGCCGCGGAGTACCGGGCGTACCTGAAGACGGGGGCCCAGGGAGGGCGGGTGCGGGCCATGTACTACCTGGGATGGCTGCCGTACGACCGGCATCGCTACGAGGAGGCGCTGCCCGAGTTCGACCGCTTCCTGGCCGCCTTTCCCCGCGAGAAGATGCGCAGCTACATCCTGTGGTTCAAGGGATGGTCGCTGTACCAGTTGCGGCGCTTCGAAGAGGCGCTGCGGACCTTCGACGCGATGATTCCCCTGGGCAACAACCTGGTGGCCGGCAAGGCGATGTACTGGGGGGGAAAGGCCCACAAGGAACTGGGCAACGAGGACGAGGCCCGCGCCTGGATGCGACGGGCGATCGACAGTTACCCCATGTCCTACTACGCGGTCCTGGCGGCCCAGCGCCTGCACGAATGGGACAGGACCCCCTTGCCGACGTGGATGGTCGGCCCCGCTCCCGGCGTCCCGGGCCCGGCGCCCTGGTGGCCGCTGGATCGCCTGCCCTCGACGTTGCGAGCCCGGCTTCAGGCCGTCAAGGATCTGGGCGACCTCGGAGAGGCCCGCGCCGCGCGAGCCCGCTACCAGCCCATCGCCGCCCGGGTCGAGCGGGCCCTGGGGCCTCACGACCGCGCCCGGTTCCTGCTGACCGTGACCGACGCGACCGCGGACTACAACGGCCTGCACAAGCGCGCCAGCAAGGAGTTCGGCCGGTGGATGGGCAAGATCCCGACGCCTGCCAGCGCCCCGTACTGGATGATCCGCTACCCCCGGGCCGAACGCCCCCTGGCGCTGCCGCTCGCCAGGCGCTTCGACATGCCCGAGTTGTGGACCTACGCCATCATGCGCCAGGAGTCCCGGTACGACGCCCGCCAGGTCTCCCACACCGCGGCCCTGGGCATCATGCAGATGATCCCGGCAACCGCGAAGATCGTGTCACGGGCGCTGGACGTGCCCTTCCACGTCGAGACCTTCTTCGACCCCGGTCCCAACGTGCTGTTCTGCATGTACTACCTGTCCGAGCTGCTCCGGGACTTCAAGGGCCAGATCGTGTTCGCGTCGGCCGCCTACAACGCCGGTGCTCCGCCGATCAAGCGCTTCATGGCGGCGCACCAGGGGCGACCATTCGACGAGATGGTCGAGTTCATCCCCTACAACGAGGGACGCAACTACGCGCGCAAGGTCGCCGAGCACCTGGTCCGGTACGCGTACCTGCACCTGGAGCCCCGCGATCGCGACATCCTCTACCGGCAACTGTTCCCGACGATCGTGGACTACGACCTGGGAACGAACATCGACTACTGAGAAACACCTTCTGAGCCCAGGCCCTCGTCACTCGCCCGCCGGCTTGAGCATCGCCCGACGCAGCGCCATGTGATGGGACGACACGGACCACGCGCACAGATCGACCAGGCGATCCCCGTACTCCAGTTCGCTCAGGAACAGGCCGTCCTCCTGCAACTGGGCGGCGGCAATCTCGATGTCGTTGGCCAGGAACAGCCCGGCCCTGGACGCGGTGCGATCGACCCCAGCCAGGAAGGCGTGGATGTCGATGGCCCGCTTGCCCTGCCGGAAGCGGGTCAGAACCTCGCGCAGTTCCTGGGCGGCGGCCGGCGAAAGACGTCTGGAGAGATCGGCGGCCATCTCCTCGATGCCCTCGGTGTCGGACGGCACCGGGAAGTCGGGGAACGCGATCTTCAGGGCGGCCAGGAAGAACACCCGGATCCCGGCCGCATCCGACATGCCGACCAGTTCGTGCCCCGGGGCGAAGGCCACGACCGCCCGGCCCAGGGCGAACCGGAGTTCCTTGCCGCGCCACGCCGTCAGCACGTCGTCCCCCACGACCAGGGCCGGCGGATGCAGCGCGACCTTCGCCAATCCGGACCGCCCCGGTGCGTGGTAGATCCGGGGCAGGCGCACATCAAACACCCGGGATGCCGCCTGGGCCATGCTGGCGAACAGCGTCTTGGCCTCCGGATCAACCCGGTTGGCCTCGGTCAGCCCCAGGTCCGACAGACGCTTCAGGGGCAGCATCGTCGTGAGGGGCCCGTAGAGCAGTGACAGGACTCGAGCAACCCCATCGGCCGCATCCGGATCCAGAATCCACTGCACGAAGCCGTCGGGCGGCAGGGTGTCACGCCGAAGCCGCAGGGTTGGCTGCCGCCGCTGGGCGAACGCGGCGCGCTCGTCGTCGGTCGCCTGGCCCAGGACCGACAGCGCCCCGGCCGCGCACCAGGCCCCGTCCTCGTCGCCGGCCAGCAGACACAACTCCCGAATCGCGCGGTAGCTTTCCACGCGGGTCGGGTCGGCTGCCGTGACGGCGCGATGGGCCTCCAGGGCCTCTTCCTCCCGGCCGGGCATCCGGGTCAGCGTGTCCGCGACGACCGTGCGGGCCTCCAGGTCGTCGGGCACCCGATCCAGCACCTGCCGCAGGGCATCCACCGCAAGCGCCGGGTTGTGCAACTCAAGGAACAGGCCGCCCAGCCGACGCAGCATCTCGACCAGCCGTTGCGACTGTCCGGACAATCGGTAGTGCCGGGCCAGGCGGTCGAAGAGGGACGCCCGTCCCGCCGGATCGTCCGCGAGGGCCTCCTCCAGCGCCGAAACCGCCTCGGCCAGGTCGGGGTCCAGATCGACGGCCTTCAGCAGGTGCTCGCGCATCCGCTCGGCATCCCCCAGCTCCCGGGCCAGCAGGGCCGACGCATGGTGCAGGCGCGCCTGGGCATGGCCGTCGGGCTCCGCCGCGAGCATCGACTGGAGGATTCCCAGCGCCTCGACCCGCTGGTCCGCGGCCACCGCCGCATCCAGCGCCTTGTGCAGGGCCGCCTTCGTCGAGACCCCCTCGGATGCCGCGGCCTGGTACCAGCGAACCGCGGTCGCCGGATCGGCCAGGGCATCCCGGTACAGGTCGCCCAGCTTCATCAGACCCGCGAACCGGACCGGACCCGCCGCCTCCAGCGCCACCAGAGGTTCCAGATGCGCCGCCTGACGTCGGGCATCCCCGGCCCGAGCCGCCGCCTCGACGCGCCGACGCAGCAGCCCGGCGTCCGCCGCGCCGGCCGCCCCGATCTCCTCGAGCCACGCCAGGGCCTGGGCCGCCTGGCCAACGGCCAGGGCACAGTCCGCCGCGACCCCCAGCAGTTCCTCGCGATCCTCGCAACCGGACGCGTCCCCGAGGCACTCTTCCAGGACGGCCACCGCCTCGGCATGCCGCCCCAGACGTGCCAGCTTCCGCCCCAGACGGGCCCGGGTCACCCGGTCCGACGGGTCCAGTTCGACGACCCGAGCGAACTGCGCCAGCGCCGCCGCGGTGTCGTTGCATCGGGCCGCCGCATCGCCGGCCATTCGGCGCACCCGCGCCTCCCGCTCGATGTCCCCGTCCTGCGCCGCCTTCCGCGCCAGAGGCTCCGCCACGGCGACCACGCGCTCGGGATGACCGGCGTCCAGCCACAGCCCACACAACAGTTCGACGGCGACCGGATGGACGGGGTTGCGCCGCAGCGCCTCCTCCAGCAGCCGGCGGGCGGTGGATGCGTCGGCCGGGGTCTCCAGCGCCCGCCGTCCCATCGAAACCAGCAGTTCCGCGGTCTGCTCGTCATCGGTGCCGACCTGCACCGCGACCTCCAGGGCGTCCAGCTCCCGCCCCCGCTCGCCATCGGCGCGATGCAGCTCCGCCAGGTGGTGGGCGATTCCGGCCGCCCGGGCGGGCGGCGCCTCGCGCAGGGCCATCCACAGCGTTTCCTTGGTCCGCTCGCGCAGGGACAGGCGGTGTTCGTACACGTCGGCCAGGCGAATCAGCGTGTCCAGCCGTCCCTCGCCCGGGGCCTGGGCACGCGCCTCCAGATCCCGGGAGACCTCGGCCCACAACCCCAGACGCTCGTGCAGATCCTCGATGCGCCGCCGCGGTTCGGGGTTGTTCGGAGCCCGCGCCGCCGCGGCGCTCAGGAAGCTCAGCGAGGCCAGGGGATCGTCCATCCGATCCAGGGCGACCTCCGCCATCCGCATCAGGGTGGCCTCGGCCCGCTCCGGCACCGTCGCGACGATTCGTCCCAGTACCGCCAGGTGGGCATGCCACGCACCTCGGTCGGCATAGATCCCGGCCAGCGCCTCGACCAGCTCCGGATGACCAGGGTCCAGCGCCAGCGCCTCGGCCATCACGACCTCGGACCGATCCACCGACAGGCCCGTCGTGCCCAGCAGGTCGGCCAGCCGCAGCAGGACGTGCGACCGGGCTCCCGGCGCCACGATGCGCCCGGCCAGGCGCTCGCCCAGCGCGATGGCGGCCGCCCGGTCCCCGTCGGCCAGCATCGCATCCACGAGGGCATCGAAGGCATCCACCCGATCCGGGGCCTCGTCCAGGACGCGCCGCCACTCCTCGCGCGCCTCGGGCACCCGTCCCTGCGCCGCCAGCAGGGATGCGCGTTCCGCGGCCGCGTCGATCCGATCGCCCCGGTCCTGGGCCCCATCCCGACGCAGCGCCAGCAGCCGGAGCCGCGCCTCCGGATCGTCGTTCGACAGTTCCGTGGCCCGGGAGACCGCCTCGACATGGTTCGGGTCCACCTCCAGGACCATCATCCAGGCCCGCAGCGCCTCCCCTGGTCGCTTCGCAACCTGCCACGCTTCCGCGGCGGCCTGGGCCAGTCGGGACCGCAGCCGCCCCTGGGCACCGGCGGCCAGCGCGTCCAAGCGCCCCGCCGTCTGGTCCGGACGCGCCGTTCTTGGCAGCAACTCCCCGACCTCCGCCAGCGTCTCCTCGTCCGCGGCGTTGTCCTCGAGGTAGGACAACAGGCACCAGATCGCGCTCTCCGGATCCTCCAGACGCTCGTGGAACAGCGTGGCCACCCGTCGCAGCGTGCGCGCACGCGCGTCCCCCGTCTCCATCTGCTGGCGGGCCAACAGCACCTCGGTCAATCCCCTGAAATCCCCCGACTCCCGCAGACGCGCCTCGGACGACGCCATCTGCCGCAGCAGCCACGCATCGAGCACGGCGTCCTCGCCCGCCACGCCGCACCGCTCGACGAAATCGCGCACCTCGGCCACGGCCTGCGCGTCGAAACGGGGCACCCGAGCCGCCACGGTCAGCAGCCGCAACTCGGCGGCCGCCGACTTCATGCCCGCATCGGCCAGCCGGACCGCCAGTTCGGCGCCGTCGCTTTCCCGGGTCAGGGTCCAGGCCAGCAGGCGTCCCAGCGACCGCCCGGCGGTCAATGCGATGGCCGGCACGGCGCGCACCCCATCGGCGTCGTAGAGCCCACCGTAGGCACACTCGAACCAGGGTCGCTCCCGGGCTCCCGGGCACAGGATCAGGGGGTACGGCGCATCCCCATCGGAGACCGCGGGACCGATCGCCCGCGGCCCTTCCCCGCCCGTCGCGACCCACGTCGTCGCACGTCCCCCATCCAGTGCCCCGGGACCCGTCCCATGGCCCCCTGGGCCTCGCCACTCCAGAATGCGTCCCGGCAGCGAAGGCCCCGAGGTCAGCATCCGAATCGCCACGTCGTCCCCAAGGCACGCCCCCAGGGCAACCTCGATCTCGACAACCAGCGCCGCCGCCTGATCGTCCCGCCGCTTGCACAACTCATGGGGGTCCAGGAATCGCTGCGCCAGGGCGATCAGGTCGCCAAGGGATGCCGGCAACCCCGACTCGCTCCCCTCCAGGGCCTCCATCAGGTCCGTGAAACGCCCCGGAATCCCCGCCGAGGCCCCCTCCCCCTTCGCCACCCGAAGCAGCCGCATCCAGCGGTGGGCCGCCAGCAACAGGCAGGCCCCCGCCTCCCAGGGCTCGGAGGCCTCCTGAGACAACCGGATGGGCCAGGCGATGTGCGTTGGAATCGAGAACTGGCGCTCCAGGATCGTCATGGACCTGCCTCCTGTTTCCGCCCGCGGATGGTCCGATGATTCTATTCGGTTCGTCCCCCGCAACACAAATGCCCAGCTTCTTGAAATTCCCCCGGTTTCCGGTAGCATCCCGCGAGGTCCGCTTCCCGCGGCCTCAGGGGCGACGTGGAGGCCATGGAGGGAACCCCTTGTCCGAAGCCATGCCGCCTCCCTGGGTCGCGCAGGTGTTGGCCGCTCGGCCTGTTCCGGCCCGGGACTTCGATCGGACCCCCGACGATCGCGTCGCCATCCGGGTGCCCCGCTTCGATGGCGCCATTCTGCGTCGATTGCTGATGCCGCGCCTGCGACGGCCCGAGTTCCTGATCCGCCTGGACGTGTTCGGGACCTGTGTCTGGGATCTGTGCGACGGCACCCGAGATGGCGAGGCGATCGCGGACCAGCTCGCGACGCGGTGGCCCGACGAGCCCGGAATGCGCCTGCGACTGGCCCTGTTCCTGCGGCAACTCCTGATCCAGGGCCACCTGCGCGACGCCGGCATCTGGGACGGATCCGCCGGGCAAGGCCCCACCCAGAAGCGAACCTAGGGAATCCAGTCGCGGGAATTCGGAGGAAGCGCGGCTACCAGACGCCGGTGGTCAGGTACTCGTGGATCGACTTCGCGGCCTTGCGGCCCTCGCCCATCGCCAGGATGACCGTCGCGGCCCCCAGCACGATGTCGCCGCCGGCCCATACGCCGCGCATCGTCGTCTTGGCGGTGTCGGGATCGGCCACGATATTGCCCCACTTGTTCGTCTGGAGCTGCGGCGTGGTCCGAGGCACCAGGGGATTCGGGCCGTTGCCGATGGCGACGACCACCACGTCCGCCGGGATCACGAACTCGCTGCCCGCAACCGGCACCGGGCGCCGCCGCCCACTGGCGTCGGGCTCGCCCAGTTCCATGCGCAGGCACTTGCAGCCAGTGACCCACCCGTCCTCGCTGCCCAGGATCTCGATCGCGTCCTGCAGCAGCCGGAAATCGATGCCCTCTTCCTTCGCGTGGTGGATCTCCTCGATCCGCGCCGGCATCTCGGTCTCGGACCGCCGGTACAGGATCGTCGAGGTCTCGGCGCCCAGGCGCAGGGCGGTACGCGCCGCGTCCATCGCGACATTGCCCCCGCCGAACGTCACGACGTTGCGACCGCGCAGGATCGGCGTGTCGGATTCGGTCGGGAATCCGTATGCGTTCATCAGGTTCGCGCGCGTCAGGTACTCGTTCGCCGAATAGACGCCCAGAAGGTTTTCGCCCGGAATCTTCTTGAACATCGGCAGGCCCGCGCCCGTGCCGACGAAGACCGCGTCGTACCCCTCCGCGAACAGGTCCTCCAGGGACTTGGACTTGCCGATGGCGACGTTGTACTTCAGTTCCACGCCCTGCCGGCGAAGCGCATCGACCTCGAAATCGACGATCGCCTTGGGAAGCCGGAACTCGGGAATGCCGTACACCAGGACGCCCCCGGCGCGGTGCAGCGCCTCGAATACCGTCACGTCGTGGCCCAGCGCGATCAGATCGCCCGCCGCGGTCAGTCCCGCCGGACCCGCGCCCACGATCGCCACGCGCTTGCCGGTCTTCGTGACGGAAAGCGGTTCGACCGTCGGGTGGTGTTCCCGATCCCAGTCGGCCACGAAGCGCTCCAGCTTGCCGACCTGCACGCTCTGGGCCGTGTCCTTGTGGGACTTGGCGACCATGCAGACCACCTGGCACTGCTCCTCCTGGGGACACACGCGTCCGCACACCGCGGGCAGGCAGTTCGTCTGCTTGATCCGGACGGCGGCCTCGTGGAACCGGCCCTCGGCCACCAGTTCGATGAACCCCGGAATATCGACCGACACCGGGCAGCCCTTGACGCACGGCGCGTTCTTGCAGATCAGGCAGCGCTGCGCCTCGGCCAAGGCCTCGGCCTCGGTGTAGCCCAGCGGCACTTCCTGGATGTTGCCACGCCGCGCGGACGGCGACTGCTCGGCCATCGGGATCGGGGCGATCTTCAGCTTCTCGCGATTGCTCAACTTCTCAGCCACGGTGTGCCTCCCCGGCCATCTGCTCCATGCGGCACGGATGCCCCCCCTCGAACGCCGCTCGCGACTGGGCCTCGTGCGCCACGTACATCCGCTGGCGGCGCATCATCTCGTCGAAATCCACCAGGTGGCCATCGAACTCCGGCCCATCGACGCAGACGAACTTCGTCTCGCCGCCGACCGTCACCCGGCAGCCGCCGCACATCCCGGTCCCATCGACCATGATGGTGTTCAGGCTGACCAGCGTGGGCACGCCGTATTCCTTCGTCAGCAGCGACACCATCTTCATCATGATGGGTGGGCCGATCGCAACGACCTGGTCGATCTTCCGGCCGGCGTCCAGCAGCCGCCGCAGCGCGTCGGTCACGAAGCCCTTGTCGCCGTAGGAACCGTCGTCGGTGACGACCACGACCTCGTCGCTGGCCGCGCGCATCTCGGGCTCCAGGATCAGCAGCCCCTGGTTGCGCGCGCCAAGGATCGAGATCACGTGATTGCCCGCCGCCTTCATCGCCTGGGCAATCGGGTGCGACGGCGCGACGCCGATACCGCCCCCGACGATCACGACGGTGCCGACCTTCTCGATGTGGGTGGCCAGGCCCAGCGGCCCCGCGACGTCCGCCATCTCGCCCCCCGGCTCGATCAGGCTCATCTCGGCCGTGGTCCGTCCCACGACCTGGTAGATCAGCGTGATGGTGCCCTTCTCCCGATCGGCATCCGCGATCGTCAGGGGAATGCGTTCGCGCCCACTGGCGGGGCGGACGATCACGAACTGCCCGGCCTTCCGGTACTTCGCGACGTCGGGCGCCTCGACCTCCATCCGGAACACGTCGGGCGCGATGGGACGATTGACCAGCACCTTCGCCATGACTTGCCTCCGCATTGCGACCGGCACCGCACGCGCCGGCCGCGTCCACCGATGCCACCGCAGATCCACGCAGAATGTGGGCGCTAGCCCTCGCCGCCGGGCAGTCCGGGCGTCCGGACCTCCAGCGCCTCGCGGCGCGCGCGCAGTTCCTCTTCCACCATCCGGTTCAGGGTCTCGCGCTCGACCAGACGGCCGGACGCCGAGGCCCGCGCCTTCAGGGCGTCGTACCATTCGCGGTAGGCCGCCTGGCGCTTCAGCGGCAGCAACTCGGAACGCACCTTGGCCACCGCCTCGGGCGTGGGCTCCTGGGCCTCGCTGGCCGCCTCCAGCCGGATCACGAACCGGCTGTCGCCACCGGCCACGCGCTGGACCGCGGGAAGCACCGGCTGCTGGAGGGTCAGTTCCCGCAGCGCCGCCGCCAGTTCGGGGGCCGCGCCGATGCCGGGAATCTCGTCCGGAGACCAGGTCGCCAGCCCCGACAGCGTCCCGGGCATCTCGGGCATCTCGCCCGTCTCGCCGAAACGCACCGGGGTCTGGGGCGCGAACGGGGCGTTGATCTCGGCGGCGAGGTCGGCCAGGGACCGGCCCGCACCCGCCTGGACACGCGCCAGCGCATCGGCCGCCACCGCGTCCGCGCGCGCCTCGGCCCGCTCGCGCGCCACCAGTTCCTGGCCCACCGACACCTTCACGTCCTCGAACGTGCGCGTCTGGGCGGGGCGCACGCCGTCCAGGTAGACGACGAAGAAGCCCGAATCGCCCTCGATGACCTCGGACAGCGTCCCGGGCGCCATCCCGACCAGCGCCATCGCCACCGCGGGGTCCAGCAGCGCCGACACCGCCGACGCCTCGAGGGCGGTCTGGAAGCGGCCCCCGGCCGCCTTGGACGAGGACTCGTCGGACCCGGCACGGGCCAGCCGCTCGAAGGCCGGCACCTGCTCGGCGGCCGGCTTCGCGGACAGCTCGGCCACCACCGCGTTCGCCCGCTCGCGGGCCTCGTTGCGCGCCGCCGTCATCGTCCGCCGAAGCTCGGCATCGTCGAACGTCGGCATCATGCGGCGCGACGCAGTCGCGTACTTGATCACGTGGAAGTCGTATCCGGCCGCCACCTGGTAGGACGCTTCGTTCTCGTCGAAGTGCTTGCGGGCAGCCGCCTCGTTCGACGCCAGCCACGCCTGGGCCTCGGCGACCGTCGGCCGCAGCGCCTGGGCCAGCAGCGACGGGGAGACCTCCAGGTAGCCATAGGCGCGCGTCGTCTGGCTGCGCACGGCCATCTCCCGAGCCTCGCGCTCGGTCACGACCACCGGAGCCGTCACCAGCTCGATCATCTTCTCGCGCAGGACCTCGCGCCGCACGAACTCCTCGAACCGGCCCAGCGACGACCGCAACCCGTACCGAACGAAGTTCTGGTAGGTATCCTTGCGGAACTTGCCCGACGAGGGATCCGTGAACTCGCGCAGGATGCGATCCCGAATCTGCTCGGGCGACACCCGCAGGCCCATCTCCAGGGCCTCGTCGGACACCAGCAGCGTCTCGATCAGGTCGTCGGCCACCTTGCGCGCCTTGACGTCGGACACCGCCCGCGGATCCGGGTTGTAGAGCATGTAGGCCGGGTCGCCGCGGAACCGGAAGAAGCGCGTCGATCGGTACATCATCTCGTCCTGGAACGCCCGGGGGTCCAGCAGGCGACCGGGCGCCGGCGGATCCAGCGTCAGCGCGAGTCCCATGTACAGCATCGACGTATCGACCGTCTGGTCCCCGACCTCGACCAGCGGCGTCGCCGGGGAAGCGCCCCCCGTCTGACCGCATCCGGAGTCGCCCGTGCCCATGTTGAACGTGAACACGAACACCACGATGATGATCCCAAACAGGACGTAGATGATCACCGACTGCGAATGTTTCCGAAGAGTTCCAAGCATATTTCCGTCGCTCCGAAGCCGAAAAGGCCGCAGGATTGTACAGCAGGCCCCTCGTCAAGGCAACACCGCGAAAGCACCCCGAATCCCCGGATTCCACCCCGACCGTTCCCTGGACGGGCGACGACCGGGGGCCCCCGGCTCGAAGGGAACGTCCCGCGACCGTGGTATCATCGGGCGCCCGCGCCGGCGGGCCAGCCGGAACCCGAAGGAGCACCCCATGAGCGACCGAACCGGGACCACGTCGATCGATCAGGCCATCGAGGCCATGCGACGCGGTCGGATGGTCATCGTCGTCGATGACGAGGGCCGCGAGAACGAAGGCGACATCGTGATTGCCGCCGAAATGGCCTCGGCCGAGGCCATCAACGAGATCACCAAGATCGCCAGCGGGCTGGTGTGCATCGCGATGAGCCACGAGCAGATCGACCGGATCGGTCTGCCGATGATGGTCCAGCGCAACACCGCCCACTTCGGCGCGGCCTTCACCGTGTCGGTGGATGGCCGAGGCGTGACGACGACCGGCATCTCGGCGTTCGACCGCGCCAAGACGGTGGAACTGCTGTTGCGCGAGGACGCCGTGCTGGACGATTTCGTGGTTCCGGGCCACGTGTTCCCGCTGCGGTCGGTGCCGGGGGGCGTACTGAAGCGGGCCGGCCAGACCGAGGCGGCGGTCGATCTGGCCCGACTGGCCGGGTTGAAGCCCGCCGCCGTGATCTGCCAGGTGCTGGACGACGCGGGCGAAGCCGCGCGCCTTGAGGATCTGATGGCGGTAAGCCGGGAACACGACATCCCGCTGGTCACCGTCCAGGACCTGATTGCCTTCCGGATGCGCAAGGAACTGCTGGTCCGCCCCGTCGGCTCGGCGACCGTGGCCACCGAGTACGGCGAGTTCCGCTGCGTGATCTACGAGGATTCCGTCGCGCAGGTCGCCCACATCGCCATGGTTCGGGGGCCGATCTCGCCCGCGAAGCCCGCGCTGGTTCGGGTCCACTCCGAGTGCCTGACCGGCGACGTGTTCCACTCGCGACGCTGCGACTGCGGTCCCCAGTTGCTGGCGGCCATGGCACGGATCGCCCAGGAGGGGGGCGTGCTGCTGTACCTGCGTCAGGAGGGCCGGGGCATCGGCATCCTGAACAAGGTCCGCGCCTACCAGTTGCAGGACCAGGGACTGGACACGGTCGATGCCAACACGCACCTGGGGTTCGCCCCCGACCTGCGCGACTACGGAATCGGGGCCCAGATCCTGGCCCACCTGGGCGTGCGGCGGATGCGTCTGCTGACCAACAATCCCAAGAAGATCGTTGGCCTGGCGGGCTACGGCCTGGAGGTCATCGAGCGCGTGCCGATCGAGATCCAGGCCCGCGGCCCCAAGGATCTGCGCTACCTGTCCACCAAGAAGGCCCGGATGGGCCACATGCTCGAGGAAGTCTAGACCGGCATCCGCCCCGCTGCCGAAGCGGCCATCTCCCATTCCCCAGGGCCCCACCAGACATCGGATCGAACGGCGGACGACGTCCATGGGGTGAAGAGGATTGTCGAGAATTCGGGGTTCTAGGAGGTCGTGGACTGGGAAGACGTCAGATCAGGCCACCCAGCATGCTCGCCAGGTCGATGCACAGGCCCTCGGGCATGTTGGACGGCAGCGAGCCGCCCATGCACACGATGTCCTTGATCATCGGGATCAGGCAGACCAGCATCGTCGGCGTGCAGGCCTGTCCGCCCAGGCACGGGTGCTTGCTGTCGCAAGAGCAGTAGCCGAACATGATCGGCATCGCGCCACCGGGCATGCCAGGCATTCCGCCGCCCATGCCGCCGAGCAGGATCCCCATGACGTCGAAGCAGGTCTGGCCCGCGCCGCAGCACATGGTCGCGTTGTCGCAGGAACCGTTCGTGTTGTAGCAGACGCCGTCGGCGGTCCCGGTCTTGTAGCAGGACAGGGCCTCGCCGTTCGTGCCGGGCGGGCAGTCGGCGTCCGACTGGCACAGGGCCGCGCACACGCCGCCGACCGTCTGGCAGACCGCGCCGTCCGGGAACATGCACGAGAACAGCGGCTCGCGGGTGCAGGTACACGTTTCGTCCACCCGGGCGCAGTCGGCGTCCGTCTTGCACTGGACGCACTGCTCGATGCCGTTGATCGTCGCGCACACCGGGTACTGGCCGCTGCACATGCCGTTGCAGGGCTCGGCCCCCTCGCACACGTAGTTGGGCAGGCAGGTGCCGGTCGCGCCGGGGATGTCGTTGCAGTGCGCGTCCTCGCAGCACTGGTGGCACTCGCCGTCATTGCACTTGTGGGCGCCGGGGCACTCGCCGCCCTGGCACGTGTTCGTCATCAGGTCGCAGACCTCGTCCTGCGCGCAATGCGTCGAATTCAGGCACTCGACGCAGCCGGTGCCGTCGGGCTTCGGGTAGAAGCCCTGCTGGCAGCCACCGCAGTTGTCGTCGTTGGGCTGGCAAAGCATCACGCCACTGGAATTCGCCGCGCAGGTGAAGTTCGCGGCGTCCGAGCACGGTCCGTCACTGCATTCCTCGACGCAGGCGCCCGTCGGGTTGCCGGCCTTCTTGAAGCAGCGCAGGCCCGCCTTGCAGTCGAAGTCGTACGTGCAGGGCTCGCACTTGTCCCGACAGTCCTTGCAGGCCCCGGTGGCGAAGTCGCAGCACTGGCCGCCCTCGCAGGGGCTGTCGAACGCGCACGCCACGCAGTTGTACGTGATGGGCAGGCAGTTCTTGGACACGCTGGACGCCGCACTGCAGATGTAGCCGCCCGGGCAGTCCCCGCCATCCTCGCACGTCCGCAGGCAGTACCGGCTGGAGCCGATCGGCAGGCAGCGGAAGCCCGTCGCGCAGTCCCCATCCACCGCGCAGGACTTGCAGTCGATGGCCTCGAGCGGCGGCTGGTAGGTGTCCTCGGCCGGAACGTCGGGCCGCTCGCCCTCGTCCGTGCCCGCATCGGCGATCACGTCGGGCTGCGGCTGAGTGGCCTCGCAGAGGCCGTTGTTGCACACGAAACCGGCCTGACAGTCCAGGGTTCCGTCGGTGCGACACTGGACCGCCGTGCAATAACGGAAGTCCGGATTCTTGCCCACCAGCGCACCGGGGACGCAGATGTCGTCGCCCGAGCAGTCGCCGGTCCCGTTGCACAGCCGTTCAACGCACTTGGTGTCCTGGCAGACCGTGCCGGGATCGCAATCGCTGCTGGCCGCACACGTCTTTTCGCTGTTCCCTTCGCACGCGACGAAGAGCCCCGCCACCAGCAGGGAAGCGAGGAACCACCCTTTCCGTTCCATTTCCGGTCTCCGTTGGAGAGGACATGCCACAAAGGCCGGGTGGATTGTAATGGAAACCTTCCAGCCGATTCAAGTGCTTTTCG
>JARKOL010000018.1 GCA_029975745.1 Myxococcota bacterium
CGAGACGCAGGGCCGGTGGCGTGCGGCTATCGCGAGGTGGAAGGCGGCTCACGCCCGGCTGTGGCCGGACGGCGGGTGGCAGCTACATATGGCCGCTGGGGACCTCGCTGACCAGGTCCAGCCGCCCACCGACGACCTGCAACTGGCAGCCCGGCTTCCGCTCGTGGACCGCTGGCCGGTCATCGGGGGCGGAATTCGGATCGGCGACCGGGAGCTGGTCGGAAGTAATTGGCTGATCGGCGGGACGGGCGACGTGCTGGTCGTGTCCGCCGTGGGAGTGTGAACTATGCGAGACCGATTCCGCGTGCCCCGCAGTGGGTGGCTGACCATTCGGGTGGTGGACCGCGCGAGCGGCCGCGTTCTGCAAGAGGTCAGCGGACCGAACCTGATCGTTGACGGCGGCATCAATGCAATGCCGGACGCCTACCAGGCTGTCATCACCCACGTGGCAGTCGGCACGTCCACGTCCACGCCGCGGCCGGACGACGTGTTGCCCTTGGCGGACCAGGTGCTGGTGCCCGTGGAGTCGTCGTCTCTGCCTGGTCCCAACCAGGTGCGTTGGAATTTCGTGGTACCCAGCGACCAGGCCAACGGACTGGTGATCTACGAGTTTGGCCTGGTGACCGCCGGCGGCGTGCTGGCGGCTCGAACCACCCGCAGCGGCTTCCCGAAGACGGCCGAGATCGAACTGCACGGAGAGTGGACCGTGACGTTCGCATACGAGGAGGAGTGACCTATGTCCAACCTGCCCGAACAGCCCGTCTGGGAGGACGGCATCTACCAGATCGAGGATTCCGACGTTTCTTCCGGCGGTGAGGACGGGCTGTTCAACGTCCAGCCGAAGGCGCTGGCCAACCGCACGGCGTGGCTGAAACGACAACTGGAGAACATGACTCTGGCCGTGAGGATGGCTGACGCCGACGGTGATGTGCACGACATGGTGTACGTCCCGCGGTTCACGGTGTTGGCGGGAAGTCTGGGCGTCAACCGGCCCAGCCGTAACATGGAACTCGGTGGATTCCTCGTGGACATGTACCCCAACCTCGTGGACGGTTCCACCAAGGCGTGTTCACAACCAATGGCCGCGCCCGCCTTTGGTGCCAGTCTGGGCGGTTGCCAGGCTGCAGCCGGAAACCGCTCCGTGAGCGGCGGCGGGGTGCATGTGATGACCGCTGTCGAGTGGGGGCATCTCGGCTGGTTGGTTGAGGTATATGGCAGGATGGGGGTGCTGCGGGGGCCTCTGGACGGCCAGATTGATCCGCGAGATGCCGAAGATTGGGCCGCCGCAGGCGTCGAGGGTACGGACGGCTTGCTGACAGGTTCGGGGCCTCTCTCATGGCGTCACAATGGCCGATATGACGGCATCGACATGTTGATTGGGGGCTGGTGGCATCATCTGCAGGCACATCCGGTCGGTGGCTATGGCGGTTTCGGCCTGGGCGGGTGCGCCTTGGTGAGAGAGGCCGAACTGGCAGAAGCGATCGATGACGTGGAAACCACGTTCTTGATCTCGTCGCCCCAAGGATTCGAACTTTGGCCGACTGCAAACGGTTTGCTCGTGTTGGACCAGGTTCCAAATCGCGAGTGGATGACCTATTCGCAACTGGTTGTCGATCCGGGCGATCCCACCGTCGCGACCATTTCTCTCGTGGAGCGTGGTGCCTACTATGGCGGCGGCACTGGTGTCGCGCACTTGCTTGGCGCGAGGGTCCTGCTGCAACAAAACCACCATTTGGTGCCTGGTGGGTGGCGGGGCTTCTGTCTGGCTGGCGGCCTCAACAACACGACGGATCCCGTGACCTTCACGTTCGGCCTGAAGGAACTGGTTCATGGAACCCAAGACGCCTCGCCGTCTCCCGGCGACGTGTTCTGTGTTCTGCACGACGGCAACTATGAGGACCTGGTGGTTACCGAGGTCGTCGGCGAGCAGATCACTGCGACTCGTGGTGCAAACGGGACGCCTGTTGCGGCACATCCTGGCGACATCGAGATCGCCTCCTATTCTCCCGCCATGACCCGTGTCGGTGTTGGTCAAATGGAAGGGGTGCAGACTGGTGCTTTGCGCCAGCATCAGGATTTGGAAGAGATGCGGTTTCCGGCTGCGGTCTCTCCTGCCGGCGCGGCCGGGGCTCCCCGGTTGTTCATTGATCTCCGCATTGATGGCTCCCGCGGCCTGCTGCGCGGCGGTAGCCGAGTTTTGGGGCGAGGGACTACGCTTGACGAAATGGCTCTGGGGGGGCTCGCAATCTCGCTGGACGAGGTGGGGTTCCGGTGCGGCCGCGATCCGCAGATGGGGCGGTGAGACCCCACCCCATAATGCTTTTTGAACCGCCGTTTTAAGGATTTTGAACGGGTTCTCACCGCACAAGCCGGACCTTTTTGGTCAATTATTCTCCAATCTCAAATTGACTGGCGCGCAGTCTCAAATTGACTGGCGCGCTACACCCGCCCCCTAACCGTACCCGAGCCCGAGCCCGCCCCCGCCCCCGCCCCCGTTCGGGTGGCAGGATCAGGCGCCTTGGTTCGCACCGCCCTGGTCCTGGCCCCGGTGGTCGCAAGTTTGCGGGCTGCGGCGTGGCGCAGCACTTCCACGGACGCCCCGCGTCAAGGCCGCCCTGTGCCCTGCGCCGCAGGCCATGGAGTGCGCCGGCCACGCCGGCGCCCCCGCCCCCGCCCCTTGACGCCCCGGCAATCCGGACGCAACTTGACCCAGTTCACGAAGTTGCCTCACGGCTGCCAGGAGGTCTTCATGCAGACCCGAATCGAACGCGACGCGCTGGGCCCCGTCGAGGTTCCCGCCTCCGCGTACTGGGGGGCGCAGACGCAACGCGCCATCGCGCTGTTTCCCATCAGCGGGATGCGCAACCACCCCGAACTGATCGCCGCGATGGTGCGCATCAAGAAGGCCGCGGCCCAGGCGAACGGCGAACTGGGCGGCGTTCCCTCGGGGGTTGCCGCGGCCATCGTCCAGGCTGCCGACGAGGTTCTGGACGGGCGATTCCCCGACCAGTTTCCGGTGGACGTCTTCCAGATGGGCGCCGGAACCGCCCTGCACATGAACGTCAACGAGGTTCTGGCGAACCGCGCCAACGAGATCCTGGGCGGCGCCCGGGGCACCTACGACCAGGTTCACCCCAACGACCACGTGAACCGAGGCCAATCGACGAACGACGTCTTCCCGACCGCGATGCGCATCGCCGCGGCGACGCTGGCCGGCCCCCTTGCGGACGAGCTGGAGCGGCTGGCGCAGGCGCTGGCCCTGAAGGCCACCGAGTTCGACCCCGTGGTCAAGAGTGGCCGTACCCACCTGATGGACGCGGCGCCGGTGACGCTGGGCCAGGAGGTGCGGGCGTGGTCCCGGACCGTCCTGGCGCTGCGGGACGAAGTCCTTCGCGGACGGGACGCGGTCTGCGAGGTCGGGCTGGGCGGCAGCGCCGTCGGCACCGGCCTGAACACGGTGCGCGGCTATCGCGCCCAGGTCGTCGAACGGCTGGCCGGACTGACGGGCCTGCCCCTGCGCTCCGCCCCGGACCTTCGCGAGGCGATGCAAAGCCAGCGACCCGTGGGCCTGCTGTCTTCGGCAACCCGGACGGTGGCACTGGAACTGGTTCGAATCCTGAACGATCTTCGCCTGATGGGCTCGGGCCCCATGACCGGGCTGGCCGAGATCGAACTGCCCGAAGTCGCGCCCGGGTCGTCGATCATGCCCGGCAAGGTCAACCCCACGATGCCCGAGATGGCGACCATGGCCATGTTCTTCGCGGCGGGCCTGGACACGGCCACGTCCCTGGCGTTGCAGGCAGGGCAACTGGAACTGAACGTCATGATGCCGCTGATGGCCCTGGACCTGAACCTGGGACTGACGGTGATGACGAACGCGATCCGCCAGGTGCGCACGCGGACGATCGAGGGAATGCGCGCGAATCCCGATCGATGCCGCCACTTCTACGAGACGTCCGGGGCCGCGGCGACCGCCCTGACGCCGGTGATCGGGTACGCCAAGGCCGCCGAGGCGACGCACCGCGCGACGCATTCCGGCGTGCCGATCCGAGAACTGCTGGTGGCCGAGGGGCTGGTCGCGCCCGAGGCGCTGGATGCGGCGCTGGACCCGGAGCGCCTGGTCGATCCTCACGGCGAGGACGCCCGGGGGCGTACCTAGTTGATTTTCATGCAGTTGCGCCCACGCCGACACATGCGGGAACACTCGAACCCGCCGATCACGTAGCCGTCCCGGTACAACAACGACGCCACGACCTCGCCCAGCGCCATCGCGTCCTTGCACGACAGGGCGCGCATCAGTTCGTCGTCCGTCAGTTCCAGGGACGCGAACGTCGCGCGACAGAAGACCAACTCGCGCTCCTTGTGCGCATCGAAATGGGCGTCCTCGTGGTGCAGCTTGTGGTCGTATTTCTTGACGATGCCGTGGTACAGGTTGACGACGGCGGCACCCGGAAAGAGCTCCTCCTCGGTGACCTTGTTCAGCCCCTTGTGCTCGTGGGTGAACTTCCGCAAGGCCAACGCCAGGTAGGTCACCATCGGGAACACCCGGTCCTCGATGTGCGCCGTGTGCGCCAGGCGAAGCAGCGCCTGGTACGTCGCCTTGCCGCACTTCTTGAACAGGCGCTCGAGCGACGCGATCATCCGGGGGTCCAGCCGCCGGGCCCGCACCTCGGCCACCAACTGCTTGGCGTTGTTCAGGATGAACAGGTTCTTGAAGCACTGGTAGAGCTTGTCGCTGTCCGCGTAATTTTCGATGGTCTGGATGTTGTGCATCCGGTCGGCCAGTTTGACCAGGGCCGCGACCAGCCGCACGCTGAGGTCCGGATGCGTGAACACGCCCGAGATCGACTTGTAGTACAGGTCGGCCTTGTGCCGGGTCAGCGTCCAGGTCGCCTCGACCACCCGCTCGGCAAGATCCCTGGGAAACGCGGCCTCGGAAGCCGCCTCCAGCACATCCTCGACGAACCGCGTCCGACACTGCCCCTCCAGCACGTGGACATCGGTCCCCGGCTCGGTCTTGTGCAGGTCGATCCGTTCCTCGGGCACGTCGTGGAGCAGGCCGGCCGCGATCACGTGGGGCTGGCAGCGCGCCAGGCGCAGGTACATCGCCACGTTCGTCGGATGCGAAAAGGCGGACTGCCCGTTCTTCCGGGGCTTCATGGTGCCGTAGAGCCGGCTGGCAACCTGGTAGCAACGCGTCACGAAATGGGCGTCGTCGGGTCCCATGCCCTCGATCAGGCGCTCCAGGGGCACGGGGTCGTGGGCGGCGGGCCAGATCTGGATCTCGTCGAACACGGCCTGCGCACTGGACGACATGGCACCCCCCGCGTCGCCCGCCATTCTGGCACTTCGACCCGCGGGGATGCAAGCGCCGATTGAAGAACCGTGACGGTTTGACACGAAGACGGCACAACCCCAGAATCTGCGGGCACACGGGCGAGGTTCCCCATGGAAGCCACCGAACTTCTGGCCATCCTGGAATCGGTTCGGGACGGGCGCTGCTCGCCGGACCAAGCCGTCGAGGCGCTCCGCACGGGGCCGACCCGCCGGGTGGGCGACGTGGCCCACGATGCACACCGGATGCTGCGACGGGGAGTCGGCGAGGTGGTGTTCGCCCCGGGCAAGAGCACGACGCAACTGGTGGACGCGGTGCGGGCCGCTCTGGACTCCGGAACCAATTGCATGGCCACCCGCGTTTCCCCGGAAGCCGCGGCGTCGCTGCAGGCCGCCTTCGACGAGCCCGGCTTCACCTGGCACCCGGCCGCGCGCATCGTGACCGTGGTGCGACGCCCGGTCCTGGACCAGGGGCGCGGCCCCATCCTGGTGATGACGGCGGGTACGTCGGACGTGCCGGTGGCCCAGGAGGCGGCGACCGCGTGCGAATTCTTCGGCAACCGCGTCGTGCGCGCGTGGGACGTGGGCGTGGCGGGGATTCATCGAGTGATCGAGCACCTGGATGCGATCCGCGAGGCGACCGTGATCATCGTGGCGGCCGGAATGGAGGGTGCCCTGCCGTCGGTCATCGCGGGAATGGCCCCATGCCCGGTGGTCGCCGTGCCGACGTCCGTCGGGTACGGCGCCTCGTTCGGCGGCGTCGCGGCCCTGCTGGCCATGCTGAATTCGTGCGCCGGGGGCGTCAGCGTCGTCAACATCGACAACGGATTCGGCGCCGCGATGACCGCGACCTTGATCAACCGGCGACGGCCGACCGACCCCGCATGACGAGGAACACGATGGAACGAATCGCCTACCTGGACTGCCCGGCGGGCATCGCGGGGGACATGGCGCTGGCGGCGATGATCCACGCCGGCGCCGACCTGGCGGCCGTGCGGGACGCCGTGACCCGGGTGCTGGGTCATCCGGTGCCGATGGACGTGTACCCTGCGTCCGGCAGCGGCATCCACGGCTTGCGCCTGCGCGTCCTCCATGACCATCCCCATGACCACGCCCACGCCCATACCCATGCCCATCCCCATGCCCACGCCCATGACCATGCCCCCCACCACGACCACCCGGAAGACCGTTCGGCCCGGACCATCCTGGCGGCCATCGCCGCGGCGGGACTGCCTGCGCCGGTCGCCCAGCGCGCCGCCGCGGTGTTCCAGCGCCTGGCCGTGGCCGAGGCCCGCGTCCACGGGGTCGATCCCCAGGACGTCCACTTCCACGAGGTCGGTGCGGTGGACTCGATTGCCGACATCGTCGGCTTCGCGGCGGCGCTGCACGACCTGGGCATCGATCGGGTCGAGGCCTCCCCGCTGCCGATGACCCACGGCTACGTGCGGACGCAGCACGGCCGGATGCCGATCCCGGCGCCCGCCACGCTGGAGGTGCTGGCGGGCTATCCGGTCTTTGGCGCCGATGTCGCCGGCGAGTTCGTGACACCCACCGGCGCGGCCCTGTGCGCAACCCTGGCCTCCGCCACCGGCCCCATGCCGGCCATGCGCCCCGTTGCCATCGGGTTCGGGTTCGGCACGCGGGAATGGCCCGATGGACGGCCCAATTGCGTCCGCGTGGTCCTTGGCGAGGCCGTACCGACCACGAGGCGCACCGAAACCGACGAATGGGAGATTGCCGCGAACCTGGACGACTGCACGCCGGAAACCGTGTCGGTGCTGTGCGACGCGCTGTTCGCGGCGGGGGCGCTGGATGCGTGGACCACCCCGATCCTGATGAAGAAGGGGCGCCCCGCCTGGACCGTCAGCGCCGTCGCGGCCGGCGACCGGCGCGATGACGTCATCCGCGCGTT
Source organism: Myxococcota bacterium (assembly GCA_029975745.1). Lineage (GTDB taxonomy): Bacteria > Myxococcota_A > UBA9042 > DTJE01 > DTJE01 > DUVQ01. Next base: position 7,247 of record JARKOL010000018.1, read on the forward strand.
CTTCGCCGAATCGACGACCATCGGCCTTCGCATGCACCGTCTGGACCGGGTTCGCGCAACTTTCCAGATCGCCCCTGTCCAGACCGAGCTGGGTTCGGTGCGCGTCAAGATCGCCCGGTTCGAGGACCGCGTGGTGCAGCGTTCCCTCGAGTCGGACGACGTGCGCCGGCTGGCTCGCGATGCCGGCATCGCCGTGCGGGAAGCTCGACGGATCCTGGAACGAACCGTCGCCCAGGCC
>JARKOL010000025.1 GCA_029975745.1 Myxococcota bacterium
ATCGCTCCAAGCACCCGCGTCCCCGCAGGCCACACTGCCCGAACACGCCAGGAAAGTCCCAAGAACCCAGCCCACCACAAGGATTCCCGCACCCCGTTTCACTGCACCCTCCCGCACCTAGGCCGACATGGCGATGATAGACAGGTCGCCGCGTTGTGGCAATGTCTGCCCCCCCCCCAAGAACGCTGCCGAATTCAACACCAAGAACCGCAGCGGGTACACGACGCACGCAAAGGCGACGACGGGAACCCCCGAACGATCTACAATGGGATCGAATCGACACTTCGGCCGGGATCGGGTCCCCATCCTGGGGGCGGGTCCCCGTTCCGTCCACCCTGGGCGGCAAGGCGCCGCCCGTCCGGGAGGTGTGCCATGGCCATCTGCACGCGTTTGAAAAGGTACCTGGACGATCACGGAGTCAAGTACGTGACCATCGACCACTCGCCGGCCTTCTCGGCCCAGGAGGTCGCCCGCAGCGCGCATGTCCAGGCCAGGGTGGTGGTGAAGCCGGTCATCGTCAATGCGGACGGCAAGCCCGCGATGGTGGCGGTGGCGGCCAGCCAACGGGTCAACCTGCGCCGGGTCCGCGAAGCCCTCGACGCCCGCCAGATCGAACTGGTCCGCGAGAACGATTTCGCGGAACTGTTCCGGGACTGCGACCTGGGCGCGATGCCGCCGTTCGGCAACCTGTACGGCATGCCGGTGATCATCGACCCCCTGCTGTGCCGGGATCAGGAAATCGTCTTCAACGGCGGGGATCACCTGACCGTGGTCCGGATGGCGTTCGAGGACTACGACCGCCTGGTTCGCCCGGTGAAGGCCGAGGTCACGGGGGACTGGGAAGACGATCACTACTGGCAGCACTAGGGGCGCGGCTGGCGGCTGGCGGACCCAACGGAACCCGCAGCGACCTACTCGACCTCGATCGCCACGTCGTCGTCCCCGGTGGCCGTCGCGGCCAGGGGATCGTCGCCGACAGCCAGGAGGGCCTCGCCGCCCTCCTCCAGCGTCGGATCCTCGGCGACCTTGACCTCGACGCGGCGGTTCAGCACCGGGAAGCCCGTGCCGGCCGGAATCAACCGGCCCATGATCACGTTCTCCTTCAGCCCGCGCAGGTAGTCGGTCTTGCCCGAAATCGCCGCCTCGGTCAGCACGCGCGTGGTCTCCTGGAACGACGCCGCGGAAATGAACGACTCGACGTTCAGCGAGGCCTTCGTGATGCCCAGCAGGATCGGTTCGCCGGACGCCGGCATCCCGCCCTTGTTGACCGTCACCTCGTTCTCTTCCTCGAACGCCCAGCGGTCCACGTGCTCTTCCGCCAGGAAGCGCGAATCGCCCGGGTCCGTGATCTTCACCCACCGCAGCATCTGGCGAACGATCGTCTCGATGTGCTTGTCGTGGATGCGGACGGACTGCAGGCGGTACACCTCCTGCACCTCATCGACCAGGTACTTCGCCAGCGCCTGGATCGACAGAACGCGCAGGATGTCGTGCGGATTCGACGAGCCGTCCATCAGCGGGTCGCCCGCCTTGACGATGTCGCCCTCGCGCAGGGACACGTACTTCCCCTTCGGGATCAGGTATTCCTTCTTGTCGCCCAGTTCCGGCGTGATGATCAGCTTGCGCTTGCCCTTGGTCGCCTTGCCGAAGCTGATCACGCCGTCAATCTCGGAGATGACCGCGTGCTCCTTCGGCTTGCGCGCCTCGAACAGCTCGGCGACGCGCGGCAGACCGCCGGTGATGTCCTTCATCTTGGTCGT
>JARKOL010000003.1 GCA_029975745.1 Myxococcota bacterium
TTCCTGCTCCTTGGACGACACCCTCGCGTACAGGACCGCTTCCACTTGGCCGGCGGCGGCAACCATACTGACCTTCCGGTTCGAGTCGCCGGAAAGCGTGGAACTGCACGGCAGCAGAACCCATGTCGGATTCGGGGCCAAGGATGGTCCAGAAACGCTTGCGTGGCTACCGGAGAATGGGATACTCGGTCGAGCCGACCGGCGCAACCGCCCGGTTGCCGGGATTCTGATCGGGAGTTCGTTCATGACCGCAGAAGACCTCGACATCCTGCTTCGCGAAGGCGAAGGCTCGATGCTCGAGTACAAGGAATAGGTCTCGTCGTCGCTGGTCCGCGAGATGGTCGCGCTTGCGAACTCGTCCGGGGCCGGATCCTGATCGGTGTCCGGGACGACGGGACCGTCATCGGCGCCCATGACACCAACGAGGCCCGCGCCCGCATCCAGGACATGGCCCACAACTGCGCCCCCCCCGGTCCACGTGACGGTGAAGGCGGTCGAAAACGTCCTAGTCGTCACCGTCCGCGAGGCCGAGAGCAAGCCCGGGTGGGCTGCCACGGGGACTCTCGCCCGAGCAGTTCGGGACTCGTAGCGTGCGCCGGAACCCGCTGTTCGCCGATCTGCTGCATCGCATCGAATACATCGAGAAGGCCGGCACGGGCATCAGGAGGATGCGCGATGCCGCCCGGGCGCACGGCAGTCCGGAACCCCAGTTCGAGAACGGAGGGTCCTTCGTGGCGACCTTCCGCCCGCTGGCCGACACGAGCGACTTCGAGCCGGATCGCTCCCGGCCATCGACCGGGTCGGCGACCCAGTCAGCGACCCAGTCGGCGCCCCAGTCGAGCGACCCAGTCCTGCGCCTCTTGCTTCTGCTCGTGGACGGAGACCAGGCTCCCGATGCGCTCCGGCAGGCCCTTGGGATCAAGCACCGCCCCACGTTCAGGAAGAACTATGTCCAGCCCGCGATGAACGAAGGATGGATTGCGTTCACAATTCCCGATCGCCCGAGTAGCCGGTTGCAGCGGTATCGACTGACCGACGCCGGCCGCGCTCGGCTGGCGGCCCGGAAGGACGGCAAGGGCGATCATCTCGCGCGCGAGCTGTAGCGCCGAGCGCGGCTTGGTCGTCGGCGCGCACCGCGCAAGGATCACCTTCCAGCCGTTCCTCGCGACGGCCGCCTCCATGACGATGCTCGCGACCTCGGCCGGGTCGATGCGCTCTTCCGAGATGCGCGGCTCTGCCCCGTACTCGGCGGCCAGAGCACGACGCTCGCCCGCGCCCTTCCCACGGGCCGAAGACCGCCGACCTCTCCAGCGGATCCGGGGCCCTTCCTTCGGCAAGGTCGATACGACGCTCCTTGCGAACCCGGTGGAAACTCCCGCGGAAGACCGTGGTCCCGCAGCAGCCCTTTCGGTTGGAGTTGCCGGCAAGCCTCGGACGGTAGCGCTCAACGTGGCAGGATGCGGGAACGGGTTGTGGTGGCATCCTGGGCCAGGATGGGGGATCGGCCTATGGCTTTCTCGACCTCTCGTCGGAACCCGTAGTGGCGAGGGAACGTGTCGCGGATGCTCTGGACGAACGATCGCCCGGCGGCCGCAGCGCCAGCCTGTGCGATGGCCTCACCGCACGCCACGACGATTTCGGCGGCACGCTCGTACGCGCCATTGTGCCGGCCCTGGACGATCGCCGTTGCGCGCTCCGTTGCAAGCTTCTTCGCCCTCTCGAGCAGGCGTGCGCGCAGGTTGGCATCTGGGGGGGTTCTTCCCAGGGCACGCGACAGGAGACCGAGAGCTGCATCGCGGCGCGCCAGAACCGCCTCGGGAGCCACGCGAGCATCAGGGGCCAGGTACTGGCGATACCAGCCATCCGGATCGACGGCAGTCGGGATCCGGAACCAAAGGCCCTCCGCAAGCGAGCCAGCGGGACACCCCGCGGTGCCGGCCGACGCGACGAGCAGGAACGGGAACGCGATCGACCCCGGATGCCCGGCTCCGCTCCAGCCCAGGTCTTCCACGCGTTCCGTGTACTGCAGCACGGCTTCCAGGTCGCCCGCGACGAGCTGGGCGAACAGCCGAAGCCTCTCCCGCCCCGCAGTCTTGTTGGCGCGTGCGGCAGCCGCGGCACGCTCCAGGCGCCCGGAGAGCTCCGCGCCGGACGATGACTCGCAGGCCGCCAGAGCCAACAGGCGATCCAGCGTCGGGTCGGCCGTCCACGCCGCCTCCCGCGCCTCGATAGCGAGGCTGGCCTGGCCACCGTCCAATGCCAGCCTCGCAAGGACGTCGGCCATTCCGGCCCTGGCGGCCGGGTCGGTAATGCATCCAATGGCCTCGCGGGCGACCTTCACAGCCTGGGCGGCGTCGCCCTTCTCCTCCAGCGCGGCAACCCACTCTTGCCAGGCCTCCGGGTGGCGGTGCCCCTCGGAGCGGGCCAACTCGGCCAAGCCGTCCATGCCCGATACCCTTCGCACGACCTCCCGGAGAAGGAGCCGGCGGTGTTCCCGGTCCACGTCGAAAGGAAAGCGACCGCCGTCGTGTTCGTCGGCTTCCTGTCCGCCGGCACGATCATCGTCTTCGGCTAGCAACACGCGCCACGGACCGATGAACTGGTCGAGTCCGGGCAGTTCCCCGGGAGAGGCGTCGAAAAGGTCCTGCAAGCATACGGCGGGTCCGACGAGACGAAGCGATCTCATGCGGTCCCAGAGCTCCCTCGGCCGATCGGCCGTTGGGGTCACCTCATACAACGCCCTGAGGTATCGCGCCTTCGCCTCGCCGAGCGGCGTCTGGATCATCTCGTCAGGAGCGCTGGCGCCGCAAAAGGCCTCATCCAGCATGAACGCGTCGAGGAGCAGCCCGTAGACCTCTGCGGCCGTGACCAGGTCGCCTTCGAGGAAGGCGTCGTCCGCGGCGGCGAAGTACGAGTCCATCTCGTCCGCCCAGGACTCGTCGCCGAACGACCGCTTGTCCCGGATCTCGGGATCCCAGCCGAAGTCCTCGACGTAGTCTCCCGCTTCCAGCTTCGCCACGAACGCCCGCACGTCCACGATGAGCGAAATCGAACGGTCGGATTCGCCGGCAGCCCCCTTCGGGACCGGCCGGTCGAATGCCGCCAGGAACGCCGACCGCTCGACAGCGGGTAGCCGACGGCCATGCTCGATCACCGCGGCAACCAACGCCCCATGGTCAAGTTGGTCCAGCCGCTCCTCGAGTCCCCTCAGGAACGGACCGAGTCCCGCTTCGTTCTTGGCCGAACCGCGTCTCATGCTCCCCTCCTCACGCGTCGCCACCCTGGCGGTCCCCCAGGGTCACCATCACGGGCTCGCAAGGACCAGAGGCCCAGAGCGTATCCTGCCACTCGTGGATCCAGACCTGGTCGGTGTTGCACACAAGGCAGTACGCGAGGAGCGTGTCGTCGGGCTGCTTTCCGACCCAAAGGAACCCGGGGCAAGGCTTGCCGCCTCTTCGCTTCCCGCACTCGACCAGCGTCTCGCACGCATGGCCAGGATCGAGCGGCCCACCGTATTCGATCAGGCGTGCGACGCGGAGCACGTTCCGACGAAGGGGCGGCGGTCCGTCCGGGATGTCGCCTTCCTCGGTCAACCAGTGGTGCGGCTTCACGATCAGCACTTGCTTCTCTCCCCTGTACCGATACAGCACTTTTTGAACTTCTTGCCGCTACCGCACGGGCACGGGTCATTGCGCCCGACCTTCCCCGCTCCGGACCCTCGCGCCTCGTCATCGCGGGCGATCACGAGGGGACTGGGGTAGGCGATCCCATCGGCCTCGGCCTGGCGGATGCGCTCCAGTTCGCCTGCCGCTGCGTGGTGTGCGAACCCCGAGGCGGCCAGACGACCGCGGTCCCCGCAGGACGGACACGACACTTCCGGATCGATCCGGATTTCCTTCGTCCGCTCGTTGAACCAGAACCGTGAGACCCTGCACCAGTTCTGGTCGCCGCAGCCAGCGCACTGCACTTGCAGGCTCCGCAGGCGGTACTCCCCCGGCTGCACGCTGGCGTGCTTTCGTGCCCGAGCCTCCATCACGGCCGGGGTCGTCACGTCCAGCAGGGCGCCCAGCGTGACGAGCGCATCATCGATCGCCGGTTGGTGACGGTGGGCCTCGCGTTCAAGCAGGTCCAGAAGCCGAGTGTCCGGGACCGCCTCCGCCACGGCAGTCCACTCCTCCAGGTCGTACAGGTCGTGGCGGACCTGCGGGAACGTCCGCAGCAGGTGCAGGATGGTCCGCTCCGTTCCCAGCCGCTCGAACACACCCGAGGCGTAGGCCCGCTGTGAGGAGTCGAGCCCGGGCCATGCGTCGATCACGGCCTGCTCCACCGAGGAACCCAGTCGTGGCAAGGCCCGCTCGGCCGCCTCGCAAAGCTCGTGGTCGCAGTCCTCGGTCATGCAGTCGAGCACGGCGTCCGCGAGGGCGGGGTCGCCGGACTCGCCGGCAATCCACATGAGGCGCGTGTAGCCATCCCCTTCTGCATCCCACAGCGCGGCATCGATCGCCCTCGCGAGGTCCGGGGCACGCGCGTCCGCCAGCAGCGCTTCCACCAGGGCGTCCTGGTGGGGCAGGATCGCGACGTCGGAGCCGAGCGTCGTGGCCAGGTCGGCCGTGGACCAGCCCGCCACGTCCACCTCGGCCCTCACCCACGAGTGCGCGACGGCAGCCAGCAGAAAGGAGTCCAGGCGCGCGTTCGCCTCCGCCGAAAGGTTGCAGCCGGCGCCCGTCGCGTCAAGCGTGGCCAGCGCGCATGCAACCATCGGATGGGGCCGGCACGCGAGGCCACGCGCACCCGTGCGCCGCTCCCGGGATCGCACCCGCGGCAGCCGGGCCAGCGTGTCGATAACCTCGAGCGGAGCCTCTGCCTCGAACAGGGAATCCAGGTCAACGAGTCGCAGGTCGGACTCCCGTCGCACCACGGCCAACAGTGCGCTCGAAAAGGTCGCACCGCCGCCCAGCGAGTGCTCGGCCGCCAGCAGGCACGTCTCCCCCGGGTGGGGCTCGCCATCGTGCTCCCCCGCCGGCCTCTCCAGCGACTGGCCCGCGGCCAGAAGGGCCGGCACTTCGTCCAGCCCGAGCGATGCCGCCGCCGCGACGGCGCTCATGAAGAAGGACGGGTCCTTGCCGGCACCGAAATGGGAACGCCACAGGGAGATGGCCTCCCGGCCCACCGGCGCGGCGGCGGGACCGATTTCGGCCAGCGCACCGAGCAGGGTTGAGAGGCGAGCCCGGTCGTGTTCCTGACCGATGTCCCGCACCAGGTCGGCCAGAAGCGCCAGGAACCGACCCGGCACGGCGCGGCCCAGGTACCGCGCTCCGGCGAAAGAACGTATGCCTTCCCACCCGGCCCACGCGGAGAGGATCAGGTCATCGAACCGCGACAGCGCAGGGCCGTCCAGGGCATCGAAGGCGAGGAGCGCCGTCTCTTCGTCCGGGCCGGTCAAGGCAGACTCGATCAAGTGATCGTCCAGCATGGCATGGAGCCTGCCGGCACGGCCCGCATCGTGAACCTCGCGGGCCCGCACGATCTCCTGGAGGAGCCAATGCAAGACAACCGGGTCCGAAAGTTGCTCCGCTCGCGGAATGAACGCCTTGCTCATCGGGACTCCATGGGTGGCGACACCCGATCCGGATGGCCTCCTCCCTGCAGGGACGTCCAGGACGTGTCGTGAAGGTGCGATGCTCCCAGCTCCAGGACGGTCCACCCGCCGGCCCGCAGCTTCTCGCGGATGTACCGGTCCCGGCGCAGGTTGTTGCCGACATGGAATGCGGCGCCGTCCACGTACACGGCGGTCCGGGTGCCCGTCACCACGAAATCGGCGATGGAGATCGGCCGCGCACCGTCGGTCGGCGCGACCGGGGCCTGCTTCTCGACCGCGATGCCGCGCGCCTGGAAGATCCGCAGGAACTTCAGTTCCAGGGGCGACCCCACGCCCTCGTGGTAGGCTTCCAGCCATGGCCGCGGGTCCTGGGCATCGCCAAGCTCGGCGGGCAGCCGTTCGGGAGATGTCCCGGCCATCAGTTCCAGGTCCGGCAACGCGTGAGGCCACGACAGGTACGAGTGGATCCGCTGGTTGCTGTAAGACTTCAGGCAACGGTAGCAGGCCGCCTCGCACCCGTCGTGCTTCAGGTGCTCGATGGCCCGCGCCGCGACCAGATGGAATTCCTCCACCGCCCGGTCCAGGAATCCACTGCCGCCAACCGCGCCGTCGATGAAGACCAGCGCGCCTAGCCGACGCTTGACGCCCTCCCAGGGAACCTCCCACACCGGCTCCAACTCGAACTCGATCTCGTTGCCCCCGAGCATGTAGAGCTGCCGCATGCCAATCCGCAAGGCGTGGCCCAGGGAGTACCCCCGGCGTTTCCAGTCCTCGTCCTTCAATCCGACCGGAACGTCCATCGTGATCCGCAGCGTCGTCGCCGTCAGGCTGGACACCAGGGCCAGCGGATCCGGTCCCTGCCCCACCCGTTCGCAGCCCGGCGCGTGGCCGAACGGGTCCCGGTCCCCAACCCCCTTCGGCTTCTTGCGGCCCTTGCCTTTCGGTTCGTCGTCCACCTCGGGCTTCAGGGTCTGGCCGCAACTCGGGCACAGGTAAAACCCTCGGCCGGCGTCGTGCAGGTACGGCACGCCTCCCTTCACCTCGGCAGGCGTGGGCGGCTTCCACTCGTTGACCCAGCGGACCTCCTCGGTGCGCCTCAGTTGCGCGACCCACCCGGTACCCAGCAGGAAGCGCCCAGCGACCAGCCCGTCCCATTGGGGATAGGCGCGGACCAGGCTCATCGTCGCGAACCGGTCCTCCTCCTGAAGGACGGGCGTGTCCTCGCGCACCGCCAGGAAGCCGCCGAACTCGTATCCCGGCAGCGGCTTCCCGGCCAGTGCCGTGCATTTGCATCGCGGGCACTTCACGTGCTTGTCGTGCCCGAACCGCAACCCGCACGACGGGCAGCAGTAGTACAGCCACCCTGGCACCATGGTCTTCGGGTTCCAGGGTGACGCGGTGTCCAGGCCCCGAACAACCCACCGGTGCCCCCGGGCATGCACGATCGCCCCGGGCTGGTACTGCGCCAGGGCGAACCGCCGCTCGACCGTCAGCGGCTCCTCCTCGTGCTCGTCCCGATGCAGCCGCAGCGTCCCGGGCTGGCTCGGGAACTCGTATCCCGGCAGCAGCCCGAACTCGGCCAGCCGCCGCATCGGATAGCCGGCACTCCGGTCGTCGGCCTGGCCTTCATCGCGGTCATCGCTGCCGATGCCCAGGAGCCGCCGCTTCAACTCGGCCGCGTGGCGCAGGCGGTACTCGCCCTTCTTGTCCTGGACCTCCAGCCACGCATCGATCGTTTCCTGAAGGCGGACGACCTGGAGCCGCACGCGGTCGAAGACGTCCTGGATGCGATCCGGGAACTCCTCCAGCGCGGCCTTCAACCTCGCCCGCGAATCGAATCCCGCCGCGCCCAGCACGTCCGGACCCCACGCCGTCATCGCCAGGTCCACGGCCTCGTCCACCCGGGACCGCACCGCGGCCAGCAGTTCGTCCACCTTGTCCTGGTTCAGTTCCCCCTTGATCGAGATGTAGTCCACCATCCGGCCGCTCAGGCCCGGCTCCGCGGCCCCCAGCGCGATGGCGTTCAGGTGCCGCACCACGACGTCGCGGTTGCCCAGGCCCACCGGGGGTGCTGGGATCTCGCCCGCGATCATCTCGGCGGGCTTGTCGTAGAAGTAGCCGTCGTGGGGCGTGTTGCGGGCGTATCCCAGGACCACGCCCACCCGCGTCCGCCGGCCCGCGCGTCCGCCGCGCTGCGAGTAGTTGTCGGGACGCGGCGGCACGTTGCGCATCACGACCGCATCCAGGCCGCCCACGTCGATGCCCATCTCCAGCGTCGGCGAGCAGGCGAGCACGTTCAGGGGATCCACGTCAGGCCCTGCCTTGAACCGCTCCTCCAGGTCCGTGCGCAATTCCCCCGTCACCTGGGCCGTGTGCTCGGACGCGACCAGTGGCAGCAGCCATTCCTTCAGGATCCGCTCAACGTAGCGGTTCCCGGTGACCTCATCATTGGGCCACGGCACCAGTTCGCCCTCGCACGCGGGACATGGCGAGCCCGGTTCCGCCCAGGGCATGCGCACGTGACAGATCATGCACTTGCGGCGGTCCTCCGGCTTCACCAGATCCAGGACGACCGCCCCCTCTTCGATCTGGAGCAGGTCCGTCGCCTGCCGGAACCCGTGCAGCCGCGCCTTCACCAGCAGACCCGGTTCCGCGAGGAACTTCATCAGTTCCAGGAAGTCATCCTGGGCCGGCTCGATCCCTCCCATGCGACGCAGCAGCCGCTTGACCTTGACCTCCATGGCAGGGGGCCGGCGCCCCCGGTCCTCGTCCCGCCAGGCGTTGCGCAGTTTGATCCCCTCGGCCACGTCGTGCGGGTCCATCCGCGTCTTCGGCTCGCCCGCCGTCGAACACGGGTACCCGGACGGCGTGCGGATCCGCCGCTCCCAGTCCGCGGCCTTCTGGAACTCCTCGGGGCAGCCTGGGTGGCTCGGGTGGTAGCACAGCATGGGCCGCGACACGGCCGCCCTGACCCGCATCTCGTCCAGCACGCACCGCGCCAGGTGCAGCAACTGTCCGTGTCGGATCCCCAGCCGCGCGGCCAAGGGCTCCCCGCAGTCCCGAACGTACGGCTCCAGCCGGTCGTACCGCACGCCCACCAGGCCCAGGTTCAGGACCGTGGCCCGGTAGCCCGCGCTGGTCGCCAGGTCGTCCAGCAGCGGTGCCTCCTCCCATGCCAGGGCGTTTGCGCGGATGCCCCCGGGCAGGTAGTCGGCCTTCTTCTTTCCCTGGACATGGGGGTTGTCCTGGGCATCCACGCCCGCCACCATCAGGCCCTGCACCGCGTCCTTCAGGGTCAGCGGTCCCCGGGCCTTCAGCAGGCGGCACAGGTTGCGCCGCATCCGGTCGTAGCGTCCCGCGTACGTGATGAATCGGGCCTGGTGGGCCGCGTCCTGCCGGCTGTCCGAGAAGATCAGCAGCCGCTCCTTGCCGTCGTGCTTCGGGCGGTCCTTGTTCTGGTCCGCGAGGCTCTCGACCAGCCCTTCCGCCACGACCCGCACCGCCGCCGACGTGCCCAGCGCCACCGGCGTCAGGATGTCCCGGGACCCGGCCGTGCCCCCGCACACCAGGCAACGGTTTCGTGCGGGCGCCAGGACCACCTTCTCCGGGTAGTCGGCCTCGCCGTTCGAGAATGCACACGTCGCCGGGTCGAAGGAGCCCGCGTGGATGGTGCGGCCCTTCATCTTCCCGCCGACGTGCCCCGTTGCCCGACGGCCACCGCCGTTTTCGCCCCCCTCGGCGGCAAGGTCCTCGTCGTCCCCGGCCTCGACGGGCCCTTCGTACAGCATCCAGTCCATGCCCTCGGCCCCGGCATCGTGGCGGGGCTCCAGGAGGGCATCGGACGGCTCGTCGGCACCCACGAAGCGCAGCGTGTGGGCGCCGCACCCGCGGCAGATGTAAAGGGGGGCCGTCTTCCGGCCGCAGGCCGAGCACTCGGTTTCCCCCTTGGCGTGGATCTGCCCGCACGCCGGGTCCACGCACCGCGCGAACTTCCATCCCCCCCGGATGAACCGATGCGTCCGCAGGCGCAGCGCCCCGGGCGTCCCGTCCGACAAAGCCGCCCCCACCGTCAGCGCGAACAGCACCTCTCGCCGGATCGCCTCCGGGTCCGCCCCCGCGCGCTCGGGCACGGTATTCAGGATCTCGTCGGCCAGGTCGGACACGGATCTGGGCCGCTTGATCAGGCGCTCCTGGAGGTCCCACAGGATGCCCGCCCTAGGCCCCGCCTCATCGGGCGTCGCGGTCTCGGGCAACCCGGCAAGTCGTGCCAGCCCGCGCCGGACCCCCGCCTCGTCCGATGCGTCCGGGGGCTCGACGTCCACGGGTTCCGGCGTCCATCGCGCCGACGTCGGCACCGCGACGTCCGACAGTGCCTCGCCGATGACCGCGAAGCGGGCGCTCTCGACCCCCGTCAGTTTCTCCAGGAACTCCCGAACCGCCGCGTCGCGCAGGGCCTTCACCTCGCCCGGCGCCCGCCCTGCCTCGTCCACGCTCTTGATCGTGGCCGACGTTGCCACGGGCAGCAGTTCCGGGAACCGACTCCGATCGCTCGGGTCCTCGGCGCCCCATTCCTGCCTCGCCCCGGCCAGGTGCGCCCGCAGGCGCCGCACCAGCAGCGCGATATTCGCCCCCAGGCTGCCCCGGTACGTGTGGACCTCGTCCAGCACCAGGAACCGGCACCGGTGGTTCGCGAACAGCGCGTCCCGGTCCGCCGGCCGCACCAGGAGGTACTCGAGCATCATGTAGTTCGTGAGCAGGATGTGCGGTGGATGGGCCCTCAGCGCCTGCCGGTCGGTCGCCGACGTCGATCGGTCGTACTTCGCAACCTTGACGTAGGTGTGGCCCGAGTCCGCCAGGTAGCCCCGGATGCGCTCCTCCTGGTCGTTCGCCAGGGCGTTCATCGGGTACACCAGGATCGCGGTCAGCCCCGAGTGCTTGTGGAATTTGACCGCGTCGTCGATGGCGTTCTGGATCACGGGCAGCAGGAAGCACTCGGTCTTGCCCGACCCGGTCCCAGTCGTCACGACTACCGGCCGTGGGTCCGCCCCCAGCAGCGTCTCGATCGCCTCGCTCTGGTGCAGGTACGCGTGCGGCGACCCGCTTCGCACCTCCATCACCGCTGCGAGCCGCGCATCCAGCCCCAGGTCCCCCCATCGCGCCCCCTCCTTGAACGGCCGGTGTGCCTGGAAGAACGGTTCCTGGGCCAGGAACCCTTGCCGATCCAACGCATCGACCAGGGCTGCCCGCAGCCGCTCGTCCCGCGCCCTGAACTCGGTCAGCAGGTAGTTGCGGTACTCGTCGATCACGCGATCGACAACGGTGATGGGATGCAAGGGCATGGTCACTCCGTTCGTGCGAGGATCCGACCCCTCAAACTTGCCGATATCTCGATGCGAATTGCGCGGCAATCTATCCCTGTCGATCCGAATGGTTGCGCGAATAGGCGACCCAAAGTTGACCCGAAGATCTCAGCGAATTGCGCGGCAATGTCACCCAGTGCCCTAGACCTGGTGGGATCCATCACTCCCCGTCTTCCTCCCGAACTGGGGCCGCTCGCCCCGCGACCTCAACGATCGCGTCCAGGATTTCCGTCACCTCGGGGTCAATCTCCTCACGTGGGACCAGCGCCGCAAGCCGGTGGTAGTCGCTCTTTCGCATCAGGTTCGGGATGCCCAGTTCCTTGAAGAACTCCTCGAACACCGGGTCCAGGAACTCATCGCTCGCCTTCACCGTGGTCCACCATCGATCGCTCCGATCGCGAAGAGCGACCGGAGGGATCCGGCCTTCGACGACTCGGGTCATCACCTCCTCGAATCGCTCCTCCTCGGAGCCGGCGAATAGCGGTCCCGGGTCACGCTCGGCGACAAGTGAACGGGTGTATTGCCGCAACACGTCAGGGAAGCACAGGTAGTTCTCGATCTCCCGACGGTTCCACTGTCGAACGGGCAAGTCCGGGGTGCCATCTTCGACGCGACCCAGATTGTCCGTGAGGACCATTCCGACGAGGTCTTCCTTCGCAACGCGTACTCCGTAGAAGTGTTCACGGGCCTTCTGCGGCTGGTTCTCGATGTACTTGACGAACGGCCGTTCCAGAATGGCTGCCGCCGGGTGCTGGAGGGTTCTCGCGAACGCACTCAGGATTGCCAAGTCCGTCGCACCCTCCAAGTACAGGACCCAACCGGCTTCCTCTGCCTTCACGTAGTCCTCGAAACCAATCAGCTTCAGGGACTTCGCAACTTGTGATCCTCGGTCGTCGATCCGATGCGGCGCCCCAACGAACGCAACCACCACATCGCGGTCTGCCGCCTCGTTCAGGATCACTTCGGAGTGGCTCGCCGCGATCACCTGGGCTCCGGACGACCGTGCAACCTCGGTGAGGACGTTGTAGATCTGCCTCTGCCGCAGGAACTCTAGATGCGCGTCCGGCTCGTCGACCAGAAGCACCGCACCCCGGTTGCCGAGCAGGAATGCAAGCAACAGAACGGTCTGCTGGAGACCACGACCCGACGCAGACACGTCCAGAATCGTGCCTGCCGCGTCCTCGTACGACATCGTCAGTTCGCCGCGCTCCTGAATGAACTCCGGCGCGTGCAGTTCCACTCCGAAGAGCCCCCGAGTCCGATCGACCAGTTCCTGCCATGCGCCGGGATCGGTTCCCTGGTGAAGCGAATGGCACAGGTTCCGTAGCACCTCTGCGGTGCGTCCTTCGCCCAGCCGCGTCTGCACTGTTCCCGCGGGAAGGAGGATCTCGTTGGCGGCGAGTCCCGACATCGGTTGCAGATACGAAACGCGCACGCCCCGCGCCGCCTCTGGAATCGGATCGCCCGGGGTTCGGTCCCGTGTAGTCGTCGAAGATGTCTCCCGGGTCTGCGATCAGCTCCCCCGGCCTGCTGAGGAGCTCATCCTCGTAGCGATGCTGGCACTCCGCCGAGCAGAACGGGTGACATGCGAGCGACATCCACTCGCCGTCTGCATCGGCATTCTCCCCTCCGCAATGGGGGCAGTGGTCGGGCTCTTCGATCTGCATCGTGTCGAACGCTGCGTCCCTTCTGGCGTCCTCGTTGGTGATGCTCATTGTTCCCTCCGTTCCGCGACTTCTTCACACCGCTTGCACTTGATGACCCGAATCGGAAGGGGCACGATCCGAATGTCCTTTGCGAGGGGTACTCCGCAGACGATGCGGTATGTTCCGTTTCCGGTCTGCTCCACCTTGTGGGCGATTCGCCCGATCAGGCATACGCTGTTGACGTTCATTCCCACACCCCTCCCTTGTCGTCATTGCAGGCCCGAATGACCTCGCTGCAATCTGCGCCCGGTCCGGATTGCTCGCATTCCAGAATGGCCGCCAGCAATTCTCTGGCCTCCTGGTCCCCGTGGGGAATGCAGTAGTCCACTCGACATTCCTCTATGTTTGGGTACACATCCCGCAGGGGAGGGACCAGGCATCCTGCAAGCCAGCACAAGTACACCGAGTAGCAGTCGCCCGTACCGTACTCGCTCACGTCTCCGGCGTCGGCCACATCCTCCGGTTCCTCAGCATCCCCGTCGTCGTTTGTATCGGTGACCGCATTGTCGTCCGTACCTTCGTCCGTATCGTCTGCGGTATCGTCAGCATCAGGCTCTTCGGAGTCCGCGCTATCGGTTTCTCCCTCGTCCTCGATCACGTCCTGCACGTCCTCGTTCCCTGCATCCGCCTCCTCGTCACGCCCCAGGTCGAACGAGAGGTCACGTCCCGGATCGAATCCGGGGTCGCGCCCGATGTCCTGCGAGGGCTGGTCCGAGTCGATCACGTCGCTCTCCAGGTCCAGGTCAGCCCACGGAATGGGGTAGGGGTCGGAACATCCCGCCATCAGCACCAGAACCAGAACGATCAGAATGCGCCACCTGATGTCCTCCATCAGCAAAAACGCTTCGACCACCAGACTTCTCGGGCTTTCCGCGGTTCCCGGAACATGAACGAGCAGCCGTCGCACACCAAGAAAGCACGGGTGGTTTTGTCCTCGTCCTCGTCGTATGCCTCGTGGTTCCCTTCGTTGGGTACCAGCACGGCCCGCACCACGAAGGTGTGGTATGAGGTCCCCTCACACACCGGACAGCGAAACTCTTGCGCGGCCAGCGCTTGAACGGACATGCCACTGGCTTCCAAGTCAGCCTCGCCCTGCGGGCACACCGCTGTCTCGGTTGTCTCCTGCGTATGCTTGCGGACGAATTTGTCCACGTCGCTCTCGATTCGGGCAATACGCTCTTTCACAACCTTCTCGACCCGAGCCGCATACACCAGCAAGTGGCTGTCTCCTTGTCTTTCCGCTCGCCGTCGGCCCAACCCATCGGTCGGCAGTAAAGAGACTCTGGATTCGCGTGATCAAACTCCAGCCCACAGGACCACGCTTTGCCGTCGGTGACACCCCGGACTTCTATATCGAACCGCACGTTCTCGGTATGTTGCTTCCCCTCTACCCGCGTCACCTGACGGACATGCAGGCCGCGCCACAACTGGTTGGTCTCTGGCACAGGGAGAGACACGAGATCGCGACGGTTCAGGGTTACACCCGATCGCTTGGTCGGAAGCTTCTTGCGGCCATCCCCAATCCGCTTTTCGCTCCATTTCCGAACGCCCAGGTCCCACAGGGCCAGAGCCTGAAGCGCGGTGGTCTTGCCCGCGTTGTTCGGACCAATGAAGACCACCGCCTCGCCCAGTTCGATTTCCGCTCGGCGGAAGCGTTTGAAATTGCGAATGATGACGCGTTCCAGCACGCTCATTCCTCCTTCCCGGGGTCGCGGTCACTCGAAGTGCTCTCAAGGATAGCATCCCGGGATGACCGGAACAGCGGCCCTGGGTCGCCCGGGAACAAGGAGCCCTGGATCGGCTTGCCGGGTGTTGGTTCGCGGACGCCGGTC
>JARKOL010000027.1 GCA_029975745.1 Myxococcota bacterium
GGGGACCGCGTCCTGGTCGCGGTATCCGGCGGTGCCGACTCGCTGGTGCTGCTGGACTGCCTGCTGGCGATCCGGGACGCGCTTCGGCTGGAACTGGTCGTCGGTCACGTCGATCACGGCCTGCGCGCCGGTTCCCAGCCGGATGCCGACGCGGTGGCCGCCCACGCCGCCGCCCTGGCGTTGCCCTGTCTGCGAATCCGGGTCGATGTCCGGGCCGGAGCGCCGCGCGGCGCCACGCTCGAGCAGGCCGCTCGCGACGCCCGATACGCCGCGCTCCACCGAATGGCCGGGGAGTCCGGCGCCCGGAGGATCGCCACCGGCCACACGCGTACCGATCAGGCGGAAACCGTGCTGATGCGCCTGATCCGCGGAACGGGCCCCCTGGGCCTGGGCGGCGTCGCCCCCCGCAGGGATGACGAGGTGGTGCGCCCCCTCCTGTGCGCCGGCCGCGACGAGGTCCACGCCTGGGCGGCGGCCCATGCCCTGCCCGTCCGTCCGGATCCGTCGAACGCGGACACGCGGCACCTGCGCAACCGCGTCCGGGCGCAACTGCTGCCGATGCTTCGGGACTTCAACCCGCGGATCGAGTCCCTGCTGTCCGAACTCGCCGACGATGCGGCGGACCTGGCCGCGTGGGTCGGTCCCCAGATCGCCGTTCCCGCTTTGCCCCCCGGCACCCCCGTCGTGCTGGACCGCGCGCGCCTTGCCGCCTGCCCGGACGCGCTGCGTCCCTATCTGTTCCTGGCCGCATTCCAGGCCGCGACCGGCGCACCTCTGGGCCTGTCGCGCACGCACGTCCGGGCGCTCCTGGATCTGGCCGACGGACCGCCCTCCCGGCAGTTGCACCTGCCCCGGCGCCTGGTCGCCCGCGCCGAACCGGACGGCGTCGTGCTGGAGGCGACTGCCGAGGGGCCACCCCCCGGCAGCGCACGCAGGCGCCCGCGACTTCGACCCCGAACGAACGAGGTCTCGTGATGCACCCGATCGACGCCGGCCGCAGCATGGTGGATCGCTCGTTCGACCTGCGCGGCGCGGGCAAATGGCTGCTGCTGGGCACGGTGCTGGGCGTCGTCGCGGGCTGCGGCGCCATCCTGTTCCAGATGGGGCTGGAGGCCCTGCGCGTCTTCAGCTTCCACTCGCTGATGGGCATCCAGCCGGGCCACCCGGGCGGCGAGCCTCCCGACTTCCACTTCCCCCTGGCGCCATCCCCCGTCGCCTGGCTCCTGCTGGTCCTGCCCGCGGCCGGCGGGCTGGTCGCCGGACTGCTGGTCCACTACCTGGCGCCCGAGGCACGGGGCCACGGCACCGATGCCGCCATCCTGGCCTTCCACCGCCGCGGCGGCTACATCCGCAAGCGGGTCCCGGTCGTCAAGTTCTTCGCCACGATTATCACGATGGGCACCGGGGGTTCCGGCGGCCGCGAAGGCCCCATCGCCCAGATTGGCGCCGGCCTGGGCAGCTTCCTGGCCACCCGCCTGGGCCTGGGCGCACGCCATCGCCGCTGGCTGCTGGCCGCGGGCCTGGGCGCCGGTGTCGGAGCCATCTTCCGAGCCCCCCTGGCCGGCGCGATGTTCGCCGCCGAGGTGCTGTATTCCGATCCGGAGTTCGAGACCGAGGTCATCCTGCCCGCCGCGGTCACCAGCATCGTTGCGTACTCGGTGTTCACCGCGAAGTACGGCTTCGACCGGATGTTCACCAGCGCCGGGGTCTTCGGCTTCTCGAGCCCCCTGGAGCTGGGCCCCTACCTGGTGCTGGCGCTGGTGGTAGCGGCCGCGGCGCTGCTGTACATCAAGGTCTTCCATGGGACCGAGGCCCTGTTCAAGCGCCTGAACCTCTGGCCGCCTCTGAAGCCGATGATCGGCGGATTCCTGACGGGCCTGGTCGGGTTCATCCTGTTCACCCAGGCGGGGGACGCGCGCGTCATCGACGTGATGTCCACGGGCTATGGCATCCTGCAGGACGTGCTGTCCGAACCCGTTCCTCAGGTCGGCATCGGCATTCTGTTGCTGGTGTCGTTCGGCAAGATCCTGACCACCTCGCTGACGATCGGTTCCGGAGGCAGCGCGGGCGTGTTCGGCCCGTCGATGGTGATCGGCGGCACCCTGGGCGGCGCAGTCGGCCAGCTCTTTCACGGCTGGATGCCCCAGATCGTCCAGCACCCCGGCGCGTTCGCGGTGGTCGGGATGGCCGGGTTCTTTTCGGCGGCCGGCAAGGTCCCCCTGTCCACCGTGATCATGGTCAGCGAGATGACCGGGGACTATGCCCTGTTGGTGCCCGCCGTGTGGGTCTGCGCCCTGGCCTATCTGGTCAGCCGTCGCTGGACCATCTTCGGTAGCCAGGTGCCGTCCAAGGTGTTCTCGCCGGCCCACTACGGGGACTTCGCCATGGAGATCATGGGGCACACCCGGATCGACGAGATCTACAAGAAGGACCGGAAGTGGGTCCCCATCCCGGCGGCCACGCCGTTGCGCGAGGTGCCGCGCCTGACCGCCGAGACCCGCCAGCGCGTGTTCCCGGTGATCGGTGAGGGCAACCGACTGATCGGGTGCTTCCATCAGGGCGAACTGGTCAACGCCCTGCACGACGAGTCCCCGGACCCGCCGCGCCACACCGCCCAGGATCTGGTCGCGCGAGTGCGCCAGACCGTCACGCCCGAGGACACGGTCCGAACCGCCCAACGCATGATGGCGGGACGCGGCGTCGATGAACTGGTCGTGGTCGATGCCGCCGACCTGCGTCGCGTGGTGGGTGTCGTCACCAGCGCGGACGTGCTGCTGGCCTACAACCGGCGAATGGCCACCATCGAACGCCATGGCGTGTCGGAGTCCGAGCGGGTCGAGCCCTCCCGGAATTGACCCGGACGACACGCATGCCACAATCGAGCGTCACCTCTGGCTGGAGCCGCAAGATGATCCCACCCCCCCGCATGTTGCCGGCCGCCTGTTTCGCGCTGTGCCTGTCGTTCGGTGTCGCTGGATGCGAGATCGACATCCCCGAGGCCCCCCAGGCACGCGTCATCGTCACGAACCAGGCCCCCGGACACAAGATCCTGGGCATCTACCTGGGCGTCTCGGAACTGGGGCCGAACCGGCTGGATGCCCCATTGTTCGAGGGGGACTCCCACACCATCAAGATCACCGCCATCGATGACCCGATCTACATGATGCGCGTCATGTCCGACTTCCCGGACCCGGTGATGTTCGAGATGCGAGAGATGGTGATGGTTCGAAACCGGGAGTATCAGGTCACCCTGGGTGCCCAGGGGTGGACCTACTCGTATCGCGACTAGGCCGCCGGGCAGTCGGATGCAGGCACGACCCCGGAGAATCCGGCAAGGTCACGCCCCCAGCCAGAAGAACACCACGCTGACGACGACCAGAAGCGGCACCAGAATCCCGAACGAGTACAGCATGTAGCCGCCGAACGACGGCATGTCCACCCGCGTCGGGCCCCTCTCTTCCGCGATCGCCTTGACCATGAAGTTCGGGCCGTTGCCGATATAGGTGTTCGCGCCCATGAACACCGCGCCCAGGCTGATGGCGCGAACGATCGCGACCCCCAGCCCCTCGGCCAGTTCGGGATTGATCAGGCCCAGGGCATCCACGCCGAACGCGCCCTTGGCCAGCGACAGGAAGGTCAGGTAGGTCGGCGTGTTGTCCAGGAACGACGACAGCAGGCCGGTCGCCCAGAAGTACTGCCAGGGCCTGGTGA
The DNA here is from genome assembly GCA_029975745.1 of Myxococcota bacterium. Classification (GTDB taxonomy): domain Bacteria; phylum Myxococcota_A; class UBA9042; order DTJE01; family DTJE01; genus DUVQ01. Next base: position 3,712 of record JARKOL010000027.1, read on the forward strand.
CGCCCAGCTCGCCGCCGCGCTGCTCCAGCAGCACCAGCGCCGGGATCATCGTGATGAAGATGCCGATGAACAGCACCGCGACCTCGATGATCGCGTTGAAGTTGAACCGGTTGTCCAGCCGCCACTGCTTGCGGGTCGTCGCCATCGAGACCAGGCCCAGAAGCACCATCGCGCCGTCGCGGATCCACGGCACCGCCTTGCCCCACGGCCCCTCGGCGATCTCGGGCACCTTCAGCGCCTGGCCCGACGCCACGATCGAAACGATGACCCCAAGGATCAGCGCCACGTTCAGCCAGCCGTCGATGCGCAGCGGTTCCGCCTCGGTGATGTCCTGCTGGACGTCCTCGATCGCCTCCTTGCCGTGCGCCTTGCGATCCCAGAAGTAGTAGATCGTCAGCAGCGCGACGTTCATCACCAGCCATTCGGGCCACAGCGCCAGCGTCCACTCGAACGGGATGCCCTGAAGGAAGCCCATGTACAGCGGCGGGTCGCCCAGCGGAGTCAGGCAACCGCCGACGTTGGACACGACGAAGATGAAGAAGACGACCGTGTGGACCTTGTTCTTGCGCTCCATGTTGGTGCGCAGCAGCGGCCGGATCAGCAGCATCGACGCGCCCGTCGTCCCGAACAGGTTCGCGATCAGCGCGCCGATCGCCAGGAAGATCGTGTTCGTACGGGGCGTTGCCGCCAGGTTGCCGCGCAGCACGATGCCGCCCGAGATCGTGTACAGCGACCACAGCAGCACGATGAAGGACAGGTACTCGTGCAGGTGGTACGCCAGCTTGCCGGGCGCGATCACCAGGTAGTACACCGCGACCGGCAGCGCGATCACGCCGGCCACGATGGCCTTGTTGCCGTTGTGCTCCCACCAGTGCGTGAACTTCAGCGGCAGGATCGCGATGCACAGCAGCAGCAGCGCGAACGGCACCACCCACCACACCGACGGCAGCGGCACCGGACCGCCGTGGGCCTCGGACGCCATCGCCACCGCGGGCGCCAGCATCGCCACCCCGACCCCCAGCGTCGCAGCCAGCACGGCCAGGCCAGCCGCCCGCCCCCCCCAGGAATCCCCGGCCCGTAACCCGCGGGCCCTTGCTATCGCACCTCGGATCATTTCGACACCTCCCGACCGGACGCAGTCCACCCGGCCCCCTCGGCGGGCGCGATTCTATCCGGTTGGCTTGAAAAGGCGACGTGAAAACCGCACAAAAACTGGCGGGTCAGTACTCGAAGGCCGAGCCGCCCACGAACTCGCGCAGGATCGACGTGGCCGGGACATCGTCGGCGAACACCGGCACGAACAGGTCCAGGAACTCCATCAGGCGCGAGGCCTCGACGAAGGCCGGATCCGAGTCGGGAACCTCCATCAGGAAGCGCTCGGCGAACACCTTCAGGACCGCGGGTTCGTACACCAGCGTGCTGTTGAACAGGTGGTCGGCGCGGTCCTGGAACGGGAAGATCCATCGCTCCTCGCCGGCGCGCACCTTCGGCCACATCTGGATCGTCCGGGCTGCCGAATACCCTCGAAACAGCCGGTCGCGCACGATCCGCCGGATCAGGCGGGCATCCGACGTGAAGATCCGGTTCTGATGGTCGATGCACAACTGGGTCAGGGCGGAAACGTACAGGCGCAGCTTGCTTTCGTCAGGCACGGCGGCCGTCAGGCGATCGTTGAGGCCGTGAATGCCCTCCATCAGCAGGACCTCCCCGTCCTCCAGGTGGACGGGCTCGGTCCGGTCGTCGCGAACGCCCTTCGAGAACGAGTACCGCGGCATCGCGACCTCGCGGCCCGCCATCAGCGCATCCAGATGCTCGTTGAGCAGGTCCAGGTCGATCGCCTCGATGCACTCGAAATCGTACTCCCCGTCGGCGTCAAGCGGCGTCCGGACCCGATCGACGTAGTAGTTGTCGACCGACAGCACCCTGGGTCGCAGCCCGATCGCCATCAGTTGCATGCGCAGGCGTTTGACGAACGTGGTCTTGCCCGAGGACGAGGGACCGGCAACCAGCACCAGTCGGCATCGGGGCCGGGCCGCGACATCGTCGGCCAGCGCCACCAGGCTGCGCTCGTGGGCCGCCTCGGCCACGCGGATCCCCTCGCCGATCTGGCCGGACACCACCGCCGCGTTCAGGTCCGCCACCGTCGAAATGCCCACCTTGCGGTTGAAATCGCGCGTCAGGGTGTATGCCCGGTACAGGCTGGCGTGGTTGCGCAACGGAGCCGGCGCCTCGTCCGGCCGTCCCGGAGGCGGCAGGCAGAGCACCAGGCCGCTGGCATAGGGCGCCAACTGGAACTGCCGAATCCCCTCGGTCGTCGGCAGCAGCGGATGGAACCACAGCAGCACCTTGGACCCCATCGTCACCAGCGACACCCAGGAGCGGCGCAGGGTGCCCACCAGGCGGGACGACGTGCTGCTGCCCAGGGTCGCCAGGGCCTCGATCGCCTGGAGCTTCGGCACGCGATGCACCGCCAGCGCCTCGCCGCGATCCACCATGGCGCGCATCTCGGCCTCGACCGCCCCGATGTCCTCGACGGTCAGGGGCCTCCCGGGATCGATGTCGAAGTAGTAGCCGTCCCCGAAGGACTGGCCGACCCGGACGTGGGCCCCCGGAAACTTCCGCTCGACCGCCTCGCACAGCATCACGATCAGGGTCGCCCGGTAGATGCGCGCGCCCTCCTTGCTGGCGAACGTGACCGGACGCAGCGCGCACGAGGACGCGATCGGCGCCTCCAGATCCATCAGCCGATTCGCCACGATGGCTCCCAGGCAGTCGGGCGCGATCTCGGGAAGGTACCGCCGCAGGAACGCCTTGACCCGCGTGCCTCGCGTCACCGAGTACACCCGCCCTTCCACCGTGACGTCGATCGTCTGGGGGATGTTCAGCGCCACGCCGCTGTTGCTCATGGGTCCCTCCCTCGTCAGGCGGGCCAGTAGGTCCGAAACCGCGCCCCACCCGACGGCCCTTCGCCGACCTCGACCCGGCCACCGTGCGAAGCCACGACGCGCGCGACAATCGCAAGCCCCAGGCCCACGCCGCCCGTGTCGCGACTGCGGCTGTCATCCAGGCGCGCAAACGGCTCCATGACACGAACGCGCTGGTCCACCGGCACCCCGGGGCCATCGTCATCGACCGTGATCTCGACCTGATCGTCCCCCTGTCGCGCCGTCAACACAACCCGGCTGCGAGCGTACCGCACCGCGTTCGCCAGCAGGTTCCGGATCGCCCGACGGAACAGGTGCGGCTCGGCGGCCACGGACAGATCCGGCGGGGCATCGACCGTGATGGTCAGCGAAGGCGTGAACTCGCCCGCCCGCTGGGCCAGCGCGGTCAGTACCGGCAGCACGGCGAAGGATTCCCGCACGGTGCCGGAAGGCACCTCGGAGCGATTCAGTTCCAACAGCTCGGTCACCAGGTGATCGAGCTCGTTCAGATCCTCGTCGATGGACCGCAGTCGCTCCTCGATCTTGGTCGGTTCCTTCGCCTCGGACAGCATCTCGAGCCCGAACCGGATACGCGCGGTCGGCGTCCGAAGTTCGTGCGACACCGCCTGCAAGGTCGCCCGCTGGGCCTCCAGCAACTGCTGGTTGCGTTCGGCCATCTCGTTGAACCGCCGCGCCAGGCTGCCGACGGCGTCCATCGAGGTCACGTCGGCCCGCGCCGCCAGGTCCCCCTGCCCGATGCGCACCGCGGCCACCTCGAGCCGCTTCAACCGACGCACGAAGGGCGCCGACATCGCGGTCGCCGTCACCGCCACGATGACCACCAGAACCAGCAGCATCAGCACGTAGTCCCAGAAGCCCGGTCCGAACACCGGCTTCAGGGGGCCGACCGCCAGCACCGATCCGTCGGCCAAGGGAACCAGAGCCGTCGATCCCGAATGCATCCCCTCGGCCGTCAGGGCCGTCCTGCCCTCGGCGATCCGGGCGCGACTGCGCTCGGAGAGCCGCTGGGAATGGGCCGGAAGAATCGCCGCCCGCGTGTCCAGTTCGACGGCCACCTCGGCCAGGATCCGATCGCGGTCCGCACCCGATGCGGCATCAAGCCGCTGCTGAATGTCGGCAAAGACGCGCCCGACCAGCGGCGTCGTCTGGGTCTCCATCTTGCGCACGATCGCCTGGTGAAAGATGACCGTCACCGCCGCGAAACTGACCAGCAACGCGAACAGAACCCCCAGGGAATAGCGAAGAATCAACCGGTTCATGACCGTCCCGCCAGCAGGTATCCGGCCCCGCGAACCGACTTGACGATCTGCGGGTGCTTGCCGTCGTCGCCCAGCTTGCGACGCAGCCGCGCCACCGCGATATCGATGGACCGATCCAGGCCATCCCACTCGCCCCCACGCAGATCGATGTACAGCGACTCGCGCGTGACCACCTGGCCGGCGCGGGAGGCCAGGTACCACAGCAGGTCGAACTCGGTCGTCGTCAGTTCGATCTCGACCTCGTCCCGCGTGACGCTGCGCCGCGCCCCATCCAGCACCAGGTCATCGACCCGCAGCACCTGGGCGCCGCCATCGGCATCGCCCGCGACGCCCCCGACGCGCCGCAGCAGCGAATGGATGCGGGCCAGCAGCACGCGCGGGCGCACCGGCTTGACCAGGTAGTCGTCGGCGCCAACCTCCAGGCCGACCACCTCGTCCACCTCGTCCCCCAGGGCCGTCAACATCAGGATGGGATTGCGATAGCGCGGCCGAACCTGCCGGCAAACCGACAGGCCGTCCATCCCCGGGAGCATCAGGTCCAGGACCACCATGTCCGGGTTCTCGACCACGATCCGCTGGGCGGCCATGTCCCCACGGGGCTCGATATCGACCTGGAATCCCGCGCCCTCCAGGAATTCACGCACCAGGGCCGCCAGCTTCAGATCGTCCTCGACCAGCAGGATGCGCCTCGAGCCCGTGTCCATGGCAACCTCCCGCGGCCCCTAGCGCACCAGATCCCGCACGTCCGTACCCAGTGCCCGATGCAGCACCAGACGCGACACCTGAACCTGGAGCAGGCGCGTCATGCGGTTG
>JARKOL010000030.1 GCA_029975745.1 Myxococcota bacterium
CCGACATTCAGCGACTCGAATCCGCCCGGTGAAGGGATCGTCACCAGCACCTGACAGGCCTCGCGAACCAGGCGCCGAAGCCCCTCGCCCTCGGACCCCAGAACCAGCACCACCGGCACATCCCCCGGCACGTCCGCGGGCCGCTGCCCATCCCGAGCCACCGCGCCGACGGGGACCACGCCCGCGTCGGCGCAGGCGCGCAGGGCCCGGGCCAGGTTGACGACCCGAACCACCGGCACGCGCGCGGCGCCACCCGCCGATGCCCGAATGACCGCGGGGGTCACCTGGGCCGATCGATTCTGGGGCAGGATGACGCCAAGGGCCCCGAAGAACGCCGCCGACCGCAGGATCGACCCCAGGTTCTGGGGATCCTGGACCTGGTCCAGCGCGATCAGCAGCGAGCCGGGCCGGCCGGCGGCGACGGCCAGCACCGGGTCCAGATCGGCGTAGGCAAACGGCCGAATCCGGGCAGCGATCCCCTGGAAGGGCCGGCCGCGAGCCAGTTCCCCGAACGCGGGCGACGGCAGCACACGGACGTCGATGCCCGCCGCGCGAGCCCGATCCACCACCTTGCGCGGCACGGGCCCGGCCGCCGCGTCCAGCAGGACCTGGCGAACCCGGTCCGCGCCGCCGGCGACCAGTTCATCGACCGCGTGGATTCCGAAGGCCAGGTCATCATCGACGGCCCCGGCAGCCGGGCGGCCCCCGGATGTCGCCGCACGTTCGTGCCCCCCACCCGACCCGGGACGGCGAAACCCGGAATCTCGATCGTCCCGTGGGGAACGAGCCGGACCGCGCGACGGGCGTGGATGACGACGTTCAGCCATGAATGCTACATCCCGCGAAGGCCGCAACCGGCAACGGACACGCCGGTCACTTCCAGATCCCGCGCCAGCGGCGGGTGGCGACCGAAACGACCTCCGCCAGCTCGCGGTGGACCTCGCTCGGCTCGATCACGAAGGCATCGACGCCCGCGCCGGAGTCGTCGGCGCCGAACACCCGCGTCAGTTCCTCGAGAAGCAGTTCCATCCGGACCCGGGGGGCGACGGTCGTCATCGGCGAACCGGGCAGCGTCATCGCGAACGACGCCACCCGCAACTTGTGCAACGACGTAGCCACCTGGCCCGCCGCCTCCCGCGCCCTGGCCGGCGTGAACTCGACCATCGGCCCCAGACCGAAGGCGCACACCCGGGCGAAGGGCAGGCGCCCGTAGGACGGGAACAGCACGGCCTCGCCCAGCGCCCCGGACACCTGCCGCGCAATCAGCAGGTCCGACAGCCGCCCGCAAAGCCGCCAGTCCAGCAGACCCGCCACGCCGCGAGGCGGCCGCTCGTCCTGGAACAGGCAGACCACCAGCGCCTCGGCCCGGATCTGGTCCAGGGCGTGCAGGTCCGGCTTGACGAACTGGATTCTCATCGGGGTGTCCGCCCTACTTCTTCTGCCCCGGCCGCAACGAGGACCCGATCTTGTCCAGGACGCCGTTGACGAACGCGCTGGAATCCTCGGACCCGTAGCGCTTGGACAACTCAATCGCCTCGTTCAGGATGACCTTCAGCGGCGTTTCAGCGACCTCCAGCATCTCGAAGGTTGCCAATCGCAGGATGTTGCGATCGACGGTGGCCATTCGATCGATTCGCCAGTTCAGCGAGGCGCCGCGGATCAGTTCGTCCACGCGCTCGATCTGGGCAACCACGCCGTCCACCAGCACGGTCGCGAACTCGCGAATCCCGGGTTCCTCCTGGCCGCGATCCAGCCAGAACGCCTCGCGCCCGACGTGGTCCAGGCCGCGGTGGAACTCCCACATGTACAGAAGCTGCAACGCGCACTCGCGAGCCCGACGTCGGGTCCCCATGCGATTCCCCGTCCCGGGCGAAGGCCCGGCTGCGCCGCGATCAGATCGATCGCAGCAGGTTCGCCATCTCGATGGCGCCTTCCGCCGCCTGCCAGCCCTTGTTCCCCGACTTCGTCCCGGCCCGCTCGATGGCCTGGTCCAGGTTGTCCGTCGTCAGCACGCCGAACGCGATCGGGACGCCCGTTTCCATGGACGCCGCCGCGATGCCCTTCGAAGCCTCGGCCGCAACGTAGTCGAAGTGCGGCGTCGATCCGCGAACCACGCAGGCCAGGCAGATCACCGCGTTGTACTTCTGGGTCTGGGCCGCCTTGAGGGCGATCAGGGGCAGCTCCCAGGCGCCGGGCACCCGGAACACGTCGATGTCGGCCGCGTCCGCCTCGTGGCGAACCAGCGCGTCCATCGCGCCCTCCTCCAGGCGATCCGTGATGAAGTGGTTGAAACGGCTGACCACCAGGGCGAACTTCAGCCCCTTGGCATTCAACTTGCCCTCGACCACCCGCGCCATGGTGCCCTCCGTCTGTGTGCCGGGAAACGTCGGCGCGCCGAACATACCGCAGGGACTCGCGGGAATCAAGGCGGTTGGCGCAACGCCTGTGAGTGGGAACTCGATGAACTGGACTCAGGCCAGCAGATCCGGGAGGGACTGGAGCAGCACATCGATGCGACCCACCAGATCCTGCATCTGGGCGAGCGTACCGACCGTGACGCGCACCCAGCCGCCGAAGCCTTCCAGGTGGCTACGGTCGCGAACGAACACGCCGACCGTCTCGAGTGCCTGGACCAGCCGCAGCGGCTCGCGGACGCGCACCAGAACGAAATTCGCCTGGGTGGACCGGGCCTCGGCGCCCCGGGCCCGCAACGCGGCGGCCAGAAACTCGCGAGACTGCCCGACCTCGTACACATACTCCTCGCGGAACGCCTTGTCCGCCAGCGCGGCCTGGGCACCGACCTGGGCCAGCACGTTGACGCTCTTCGGGTTGTACAGTTTGCGCAACTGGTGCATCACCGCCGGGCCCGCAATCAGGTACCCGACGCGCAGACCGGCAATCCCGAAGCACTTCGAGAAGGTCCGGGTCACCACCAGGTTCGGATGGCGTTCGACCAGCCCCGCCGCCGTCTGCCCGCAGAACTCGTGATACGCCTCGTCCACCAGGAACAGCGTCCTGGGGAACGTGCGGCACAGCATGGCGACATCGTCGGCCGGCACCACGACGCCCGTGGGGTTGTTCGGACTGGCCAGATACACCATCTGGGTCCGCGGTCCAATCGCCTTCAGGATCGCGGCGGTGGGCACGTCAAACGGGTCGCCGACGGTGACGCGACGCGGCTCCAGCCCCCGGGACCGGGCAAAGACCAGAAAGTGGCCGTAGGTGGGCCATGCGACCAGCACGTCGTCCCGGGCATCCAGGTAGGTCTTGCACAGCAGGTCCAGGGCGTCGTCGGACCCATTGGTCACCAGGATGGAATCCACCGAGGCGCCCGTGTAGGCCGACAGCGCGGTGCGCAGCCGGGTCGCCCCCAGGTCGGGATACCAGTTCAGGTGGTGGGTGTTCCCCAGGAACTTCTGGATCGCCTCGATCACCTGGCGCGACGGCGCGATGGCGGACTCGTTCCAGTCCAGCTTCAGAGGCACGGTACCGGCCGGCAGGGCACGAATCGCGTCCAGCGAGGAGACCGCGTCGTACGGAGCCAGACCATCCACGACACCCGACGGTCTGGGCAACGGGACCTCCTCGCTCTGCTGCGAAAACGAAACGCCGATTTGCATGCGACATCCTTTCTGCGCTGCGGGAACGAAATTTCCCGCGCCGCCTGCGCAAGCAATCGCCATGCCAGATCCAGCCACGTCACAACCCCACGTAGTGACGCCACATTCCAAAACAGGCCCCGCGGAAGTGGACGACGGTTACTCCATTATGTGGCGCTGATTTCCGCAGGCACCCCCCAATGCCACCTCGCGTCCATCCCCGTCCCAGGCCCCATTGAATGAAGTCTTCATTCCTTTTCTTTGACGGCAAGGGCGTGCCGCCTTACGATCGGCCGGAGACCTATTGCTCATTTTTCCCGGAGGTCGTGATGTCACGCGCAGTCGCCGCGGGGCTTCTTGCCGCAATGCTCCTTGTCTTGCCGGCACTTGCAGCCGGCCAGGGGGGGGCCAATCCCGTCACGGGCATCTCCGTGACCGAGGACGCGAACGAGACGGTCGTGACGATCTCGGTCGCTCGAACCCCGACCTTCAGTGTGTTCAAACTTGACGACCCCATCCGGCTGTTCGTCGATATCTCCCAGGGGGATGTCGCGCGCGTGGGCGAGCCGGTGGTCGTGGACAACGGCGTCCTGGACCAGGTCGGTACGCTCCAGTTCCGATCCCAGGGCGTCCCGGTCGGGCGAATCATCATCGGCCTGCGGGAACACGCGGCATACGACGTCAGTTCCTCGGGGGACCGCGTCATCGTTCGCATCGACGGTCGCAACCGACGCCCCTCCACCGCCGAGGCGGGCGCCCTGGCGCGCGAGGTCTCCTCGGTGCGCGAGCAATTGCGTCGCGAGCAGCAACTGCTGGAGCAGATCAAGTCGGAGCGCGCCCGGAACGAGGAGCTTCGCGCGCAGGAGGCCGCCATCCGCCAGGAGGCCGAGCGCCTGCGCGGAGAGGCCCAGCGCCGGAAGGACGAGGCCGAGGCGTCGGCCGCATCCGAACGCCAGCGTCTGGAGACGATGAAGGCCGAGACGGCCCAGGTGGCGGCCGAGCGCCGCGGCCTGGAGCAGGCCCGCAAGGCCGAGGCGCGACGCCTCCAGGCGTTGACGGAACAGAAGGCGCTGGCACAGAAGGAGCAGGAGGCCGCCGCCGCGGCCGCCGCGGCCGAGCGCCGCACGCAGGAGGCCCAGGAGGCAGCCACCCGCCAGGCGACGGCACAGCGTCTGGCCCAGGAGGAGGCCGCGCAGCAGGCCGAGCAGTCCCGCCTGATCGCCCAGGCCGCCCTGGCCACCGAGAACGAACGACTGGCCGCGACGCGCTCGCAGCGCGAGGCCGAGGAATCCCACGCCGCCGCCGTCCGCGAACTGGCGGCCCGCGAACGCGAGGCCCTGGCCGCGGTCCAGGGCGCCCGCGAGCGCGAGGAGCGCCTGATTGCCGAACTGACCACCGCTCGCCAGCGCGAGGCCGAGGCCCGCGCACGGGTCGAGTCCGAACGCACCGAGGCGGCCAACCAGGAGTTGGCGACGCTGCGCGTGCGGGTCGGGGAACTGGAAACCGCGCTGGATGCGGACCGCCAGCAGGCCCGTCGTCAGGAACTGACCCGGGACGAAGCGCTGAGGACCGCCCAGGCCCAGGTCGCGGCCCGGGAGACCGAGCTGGCGCGCAGCCGCTCGGATTCCTCTCGACTGGAACAGCGAGTCGCCGAGCTGGCCCAGGAGCGGGACCGGCTGGCGGCCAGGGCGCGCGCCGCCGAGGCGGACGCGAAGGCACTGGCGGATCGCAGCCGCACGGCCCAGGCGGACCTGGCTCGCGCCGAGGAAGCCGAGCGCAAGGCCCGCGCCCTGGAAGCCCAGCTCGCCGAGCAGCGCGCCCAGAACGCGGCCCTGCTGGCGAAGGCGGAACGGGTCTCGGCCGACTACGAAGCCACCGCGGTCCGGCTGGCCAACGAGGAGCGCCGACTGGCGGATGTCGAGGCGCGCCGTTCCGAGGCCGAGAAGCGACTGGCCATGCTCCGCGACGAGGTGGACCGCCTCCAGGGGCGCTCGGCGGCCGATTCGAACGAGGCGCGCCGTCTGCAGGAGCGTCTGGACACCCAGGAGCGGGAGCTGGCCGCGTTGCGCACCCAGGTGCGCGCAGCCCGCGATGCCGCGTCCGAGGCCGGGGCGAAGGGCTCGACCGAGGCCGCCCGCGTGGCCACCCTCCAGGCCGAACTGGCCGACAAGGAGGCCCGCCTGACCGAGGCGCGCGTCGCCTACAACGAACTCCAGGGCCGCAGCGCCGCCGAATCCGACGAGGCGCGCCAACTGCGCCAGCGCCTTGAAGCCCGCGAGACCGAGCTGGCCCGGGTCCAGGCCGAGGTCGCCCAGGCCCGCGCGGCCGCGTCGCGAGACACCGCCGAGGCCGCCCGCGTAGCCACCCTCCAGGCCGAACTGGCCGACAAGGAGGCCCGCCTGACCGAGGCGCGCGTCGCCTACAACGAACTCCAGGGCCGCAGCGCCGCCGA
>JARKOL010000069.1 GCA_029975745.1 Myxococcota bacterium
GCGTCGGTTTCCATCATGATGTCCAGGACCACCAGGTCGGGTCGCCAGTCCCGGATGGCCTTGCGTCCTTCCGCGGCGCCCAGGGCGCCCGACACGTCGTAGCCTTGGGCCTTCAGCAGGGCCGATGTCGATTCCACCAGATCCGCGTCATCGTCGATCACCAGGATTCGCTTGGTCATGGCGTCCTCCCTGGGGCGTCGTGCCCCGTCAGTGTGTCCCGTTGCACATGCGTCGGGACTGGTCACGAGTTGAGTGTGAAGACATTCACAACTGGGTGCAAGGGGAAAAGTCGTGGGGGATGTCGATTTGTTCATGGGGTCATCTCCGGCTCAGAAACGACAGCTTTTCGAGTTTCGCGGACAGATCGACATCCTCGACGAAGACGCCGGGCGGTGCGCTGATTCGCTGCGGAACGAAGTTGAGCAGGGCGGCGACGCCCAGGTTCGCGAGCCTGGCCGTCAATGCGTCCAGTCCGCCGGGACCGCAGGCCAGTATGGCCATGCGGCACGAGAAGTCGGGCAGAACCGTTTCGAGTTCCTCCAGGGCGTAGCAGCGTCTTCCCGCAAACACCTTGCCGACCTTCTCGCGGTCGCGGTCGAACACGGGGCCGATGTGGAAGCCGCGCTCCTCGAAGCCGCGGTACATCAGCAGGGTGCGGCCCAGGTTTCCCATCCCGATGAGGGCCAGTGTCTGCACCTGGTCGGTGCCCAGCAGGCGTCCGATGGTGCGGTGCAGCGTGGCGACGTCGTACCCGCGCGCGACATTCCCGAAGGAACCGAAGATCGAAAGGTCCCGCCGGAGCTGGGCGGGCGTCACTCCGACCAGGTCGGCCAGTCGGTGGGAAAAGACGGATTCGATGCCGGTGTCCTGGAGGTCTGCCAGGACGCGCCGGTAGCGACTGAGTCGTTCGACCGTCTGCAGCGGGACCTTGGTGGTGTCCGACACGGGCGCCCCCGGTGTTCGACCTCTGCTGTTATTGCATTCACAGCAGGGCTTGTCAAGCGGACTTCCCGGGGCGGCCTCCTGGGCTGGTTGCGCGAACGGAAATTGGGCGCTTCGATGCGACCTGGTCTTCGGGTTTGAATCGATGGGGCAATCTGGCGCGGTGTGGAGGTTGATGGTGCGATCTTGCGGGAGGGCTCCGGGTGGGGCCTGGGTGGAAGATGTCAGGGATTTCAGAGGTTGTGCGAAATCGGTCCGACCGGTCGATTCCTGTCTTGACAGACGCGCGACGACGGGCCATTATCTGTCTGGCTGTGAAGAAATTCACAGATTGGCCTTGAAAGCGGGGTAGGCAGATGAGCAGCGCGATTGAAGAGGTCCTGAATCGCTACGGCGAAGGGGGGCGCGACCAACTGATCCCCATCCTCCAGGCGGTCCAGGAGGCGGACGGGCATCTGTCGCGTGCCGCGGTGATGGCCGTGGCGCGCCACTTGCGGCTTCCGCCCAGCAAGGTGTTCGGGGTGGCGACGTTCTACAACCAGTTCCGGTTCCAGCCGAAGGGCCGGTTCCATGTCCAGGTGTGCCGGGGGACCGCTTGTCACGTCAAGGGTTCGGCGGCGGTGCTGGAGTCGTTGAAGCGCGCCTTGAAGATCGAGGCCGGCCAGACCACCAAGGACGGGCTGTTCAGTCTGGAGGTCGTTGCCTGCATCGGCGCCTGTGGTCTGGCCCCGGTGATTGCGGTCAATGGCGAGTTCCACGCGGGGGTCGCGCCGGACCGGGTGACGGGCATCCTCAACGCGTACCGGCGGAGGGCGAAATGAGCGACGTGCGGGCGAGTTCGATCGAGTCGGCGCGGGTCGATGAGCGGGTCCTGGGGGCCTGGCTTGCCCAGGATGGGCTGGCGGACGGGGACCGGGAGCGGATCGAGGCGGCGTTCGCCACGTTGCGGCGCGGGGATGTCCCGCGTCCGGTCATCTTCGTGGGGACGGGAACCTGCGGCCTGGGGGCCGGCGCCGGCAAGACGCTGGCCGCGGTGAAGGCTTGGCTTGGCGACCGGCATGTCCAGGCGGAGGTGATCGAGGTCGGTTGCATCGGCCTGTGCGCCGCCGAGCCGCTGATGGACGTGCAGTTGCCCGGCCGTGCCCGCGTGGCGTTCGCGCACGTCTCGGATCGCGACGTTGCGGGCCTGCTCGACGGCGTCCTGGAGGGGAAGGCCGATCCGGCGCGGGCCATCGTCCAGTTCCCCGGCGACGGCCTGGCGTCCTGGGAGGGTGTCCCGACGGTGGCCGAGCATCCGTTCTTCGGGCCCCAGGTTCGCTGGGTGCTGGAGCACTGCGGCCATATCGATCCCGCCCGCATCGACGAGTACGTCGCGCGTGGCGGGTACAAGACCTTCGTGGACACGATCCGGACCCTGACTCCGGACGAGGTGTGCGCCGCGGTCGAAAAGTCCGGACTGCGGGGGCGGGGCGGCGGCGGTTTCAAGGCCGGCTTCAAGTGGCGGATGGCCCTGGGGCAGCGGGCTGACCAGAAGTACCTGATCTGCAATGCCGACGAGGGCGATCCCGGCGCGTTCATGGATCGGGCCGTCATCGAGGGGGATCCCCATCGCCTGCTGGAGGGCATGGCCATCGCGGCCTACGCCATCGGAGCCAGCAAGGCGTACGTGTACATCCGGGCCGAATACCCGCTGGCGATCGCGCGACTGGTCGAGGCGATCGCCCAGGCGCGGCGAGCCGGCCTGCTGGGCCACGACATTCTGGGCGCGGGCGTCGATCTGGACATCGTGATCAAGCAGGGCGCGGGCGCCTTCGTGTGTGGCGAGGAAACGGCGCTGATCCACAGCATCGAGGGCAAGCGCGGCATGCCGCGACCCCGTCCGCCGTACCCGACCGAGCGCGGCCTGTTCGGCAAGCCGACGGTCATCAACAACGTCGAGACGCTGGCCAACGTTCCGCGCCTGATGGCGAAGGGTTGGGAGGCGTTCGCGTCGCTGGGCACCGAGGGCAGCAAGGGCACCAAGGTGTTCGCCCTGTCGGGCAAGGTCGAGCGCACCGGCCTGGTCGAGGTCGCGATGGGCACGCCGCTGTCCGACATCGTGTTCGCGATCGGCGGCGGCGTCGGCGAGGGCCGGTCGTTCAAGGCCGTCCAGGTGGGCGGTCCCTCGGGCGGCTGCATTCCGGCCCAGCACATCGACATTCCGATCGACTACGAGTCGCTGAAGACCGTCGGCGCCATGATGGGATCCGGCGGCCTGGTCGTGATGGACGACAAGACCTGCATGGTCGATGTCGCCAAGTTCTTCATGGACTTCATCCAGCGCGAGTCCTGCGGCAAGTGCATCCCCTGCCGGGAGGGCACGCGACGCATGCTGGAAGTCCTGCAGCGCATCACGCGCAGCCGGCGCAACGAGTCCGAGGTCGAGGCCCTTCAGCGCTTCCAGGGGGTGATGTACCTGGAGCGGCTGGCCGGCGTCATCAAGGACACCAGCCTGTGCGGCCTGGGCCAGACCGCGCCCAACCCGGTGCTATCGACGCTGCGCTGGTTCCGCGAGGAGTACGAAGAGCACATCTTCGAGCGCAAGTGCCGGGCGGGCGCATGCACCGAGCTGCTGCACTACACGATCGACGCCGAGGCGTGCATCGGGTGCATGCTGTGCGCGCGCAGCTGCCCCGCCGAGGCGATCCTGGGCGCCGCCAAGAGCCCCCACTACATCGTCGAGGACAAGTGCATCGGGTGCGGGAACTGCGTGACCGAATGCCGGCATCACGCGGTCATCGCGAGCTGAGGGAGGGTGCGGTGAGCACGATTGAAGTCAACGGACGGACGGTCCAGGCGGACGCGGGCGAGATGCTGCTGGCGGTGCTGCGCCGCGAGGGGATCTCGGTGCCGACGCTGTGCCACATGGAAGGGATGCTGCCGACGGGGGCCTGCCGGCTGTGCGTGGTCGAGGCCGAGGGCGTGCCGGGCCTGGTGCCCAGTTGCGCGTTCCCGGTGCGCGATGGCCTGAAGGTGCAGACGCACTCGCCCCGGGCGGTCCAGGCGCGCAAGACGATCGTCGAGCTGCTGCTGGCCAACCACCCCGACGACTGCCTGTACTGCGCACGCAACGGCGACTGCGACCTGCAGGACATGGCCGGGGAGCTGGGCGTGCGGCAGCGGCGCTACTCGGGCGGGCACTGGGACCCCAAGGTCGATCTGTCCAGCCCGGCGATCGTCCGCGACCCGGCCAAGTGCATCCTGTGCGGGCGGTGCGTGCGGGTCTGCGAGGAGGTCCAGAGCGTCGCGGCCATCGACTTCGTGGGTCGCGGGACCGGCGCCCGCGTATCGCCGGCCTTCCACGCCGGCCTGAACGTGTCGAACTGCGTGGACTGCGGCCAGTGCATCAAGGTGTGTCCCACGGGGGCCCTGACCGAGCAGAGCCGGTTCAAGGCCATCTTCGACGCAATCCACAACCCGGCGAAGGTGGTGGTCGTCCAGCACGCGCCGGCCGTGTCGGTCACGATCGGCGAGCAGTTCGGACTGAAGGCGGGCACGGACGTTGCCGGCGTGCTGAACGCGACGCTGCGGCGCCTGGGGTTCGACCAGGTGTTCGACACGTCGTTCTCGGCGGACCTGACCGTGATGGAGGAAGGTTCGGAGCTGCTGGCGCGCGTCGCGAACGGCGGCACGCTGCCGATGTTCACGTCGTGCTGCCCGGCGTGGGTGGACTTCCTGGAGCAGGAATACCCGGACATGCTGGGCCACCTGTCGTCCTGCAAGAGTCCGCAGCAGATGCTGGGCGCCGTGGTCAAGGGCTGGTGGGCCAGGCAGGCGGGCGTGGACCCGGCCAACGTGTTCATGGTCGCGGTCATGCCCTGCACGGCCAAGAAGTACGAGGCGCAGCTGCCGAACATGCTGACCGACGGCGATCCGGACGTCGATGCCGTGATCACCACGCGCGAACTGGCGCGGATCATCCGGATGCGCGGCCTGGACCTGGCGACCACCGAGCCCGAGGGGCCGGACACCCCCTTCGGCGAGCGGTCGTCGGCGGGCAAGCTGTTCGGGGCGTCGGGAGGCGTGATGGAGGCGGCCGTCCGGACGGCCCACTTCCTGGCGACCGGCAAGGAACTGGACATGCCGCGGATGCAGGCGGTTCGGGGGCTGGACGGTGTCAAGGAGGCGCGCATCGACATCGGGGGAACCTCGGTGGGCGTGGCCGCCGTCAGCGGGCTGGCCAACGCGCGCCGGCTGGTCGAGGAGATCCGCGCGGGTCGGTCGGACGTGCAGTTCGTCGAGGTGATGGCGTGCCCCGGCGGATGCATCAACGGAGGCGGCCAGCCGATCCGCTGCGGCAAGGACGCCATCAAGGCGCGGATGCAGGCGCTGTACTCGATCGACCGGGATGCGAAGCTGCGGTGCGCGCACCACAACGAGCAGGTCAAGCGACTGTACGAGGCGTTCCTGGGGGCGCCGCTGGGCGAGCGCAGCCACCACCTGCTGCACACGACCTACGGGGCGCGACGCGCCGAGTACTGACGGACGGACGCACCCGGCGAATGCGGCCCGCCAGGCCGCGGAGTTTGCTACGCTAGGGGCCCGGCGCGCGGGGCGCGGGGCCCCGGTTGCCGTGGGACGGGAGGGCGGTCATGACGATCCCCCTGGTCACGACGATTCGCGAGCGATGCCGCGTCTGCTACACCTGCGTCCGCGAATGCCCCGCCAAGGCGATTCGCATCTCGGGCGGCCAGGCGGAAGTCATTCCCGATCGCTGCATCGGCTGCGGCAACTGCGTTCAGGTGTGCAGCCAGAAGGCGAAGCAGGTACGGGATGCGACGGCCGACGTGCGACGCCTGCTGGCATCGGGCCAGCGAGTGGCCGCCATCGTGGCGCCGTCGTTCCCGGCCGAGTTCCCCGAGATGCCGTATCGGCGCCTGCTGGGCATGCTGGGGCGCCTGGGGTTCTCGGTGATCACCGAGGTGGCCTTCGGGGCGGACCTGGTGGCCGACCGCTACAGGCGGCTGCTGGACGGGGCCGAGGGGCGGCGCTACATCGCGACGACGTGTCCCGCGGTGGTCGAGTTCGTCGAACGGTACTCGCCGCATCTGGTCGGCTCGCTGGCCCCCGTCGTTTCGCCGATGGTGGCGGCCGCGCGGGTCGCCCGGCGGGTTCACGGCGAGGATCTGGCCATCGTGTTCGTCGGGCCGTGCGTGGCGAAGAAGCAGGAGGGGGCCGAGTTCGGCCGCGGCGAGCTGGATGCGGTCTTGACCTTCCCGGAACTGCGCGTCCTGCTGTCCGAGGCGGGGCTGGGGCCCGACAGCGTCGTCGAGGAACGCGACTTCGACCCGCCGCTGGCGCGGATCGGCGGGATCTTCCCGGTCAGCGGGGGGTTGCTGCGCACGGCGGGTATCGATGACGACATGATGACGGGCGACGCCGTCGTGGTGGATGGCCGGGCGACGTTCGTCGAAGCCATCCGCGAGTTCGAGGCCGGTGCCATCGACTCGGCGCTGCTCGAGGTGCTGGCCTGCACCGGGTGCATCATGGGACCGGCGGTCACGAACCGGGCTCCGCTGTTCTCGCGGCGCCGACTGGTCGCCCGCTACGTCAAGGACCGGATGGCGCACTTCGATTCGGAGCGCTGGCGGTCCGACATGGCGCGGTTCGAGGAACTGGACCTGTCCCGGGGGTTCGCGCCGGCGGATCGACGGCTGCCCGGCCCGACCCGCGAGGAACTGGATCGGATCCTGGCCCGGATGGGCAAGGTGCGGCCCCAGGACGAGCTGAACTGCGGCGCGTGCGGCTATGACACCTGCGTGGAACACGCGATTGCCATCCATCAGGGGCTGGCCGAGAACGAGATGTGCCTGCCCTGGACCATCGATCGGCTGCGGGACACCGTGGATGCCTTGAACATGTCGCACCGCGATCTGGCGGCGGCCCAGGATGCGCTGGTCCACGCCGAGAAGCTGGCCAGCATGGGGCAGTTGGCGGCGGGAATCGCCCACGAGGTCAACAATCCGCTGGGCGTGGTGTTGATGTACGCCCACATGCTGGCGGACGAGGCCGGTCGCGACACCGAGCACGGCCAGGATCTGGCCCTGATTGCCGAGCAGGCCGATCGCTGCAAGCGGATCGTGTCCGGCCTGCTGAACTTCGCGCGCCAGAACCAGGTCAACCGGCGCCCCGTCGAACTGCGCGAGCTGATCGAGCAGGCGCTTCGCAGCGTGCGCAAGCCGGACGGGATCCGGGTGCGCATCGAGGTCGCCGGGGGCGAACTGACCGCCGAACTGGACCGGGACCAGATGGTGCAGGTGCTGACGAACATGGTGGCGAATGCGTACGAGGCGATGCCCGGCGGCGGGACGCTGACGTTGTCGGCGTCGCTGGACGGGGATCGGGCGGTGTTCCAGGTGGCGGACACGGGGGTCGGCGTCCCGGCCCAGAACATGGGCAGGCTGTTCACGCCGTTCTTCACGACGAAGCCGATGGGCAAGGGGACGGGCCTGGGGCTGGCGGTGTCCTACGGCATCGTCAAGATGCACCACGGCGACATCACGGTCGAATCGAACGCGGATCCGGGCGCGGGCGCCACCGGGACGACGTTCAGGATTTCGCTGCCCCGACAGGGGCGGACGGACTAGGAGTTCGAGATGAATGCGGAGCGAAAGACGGTACTGATTGTGGATGACGACACGGACTTCCTGGACCAGACCTGCGCGCGGCTGGCGGCGGACGGGTTCGAGGTGGTCCGGGCCGAGGGGCAGGCGGCGGCCGAGGACGTGCTGCGGGCGGGAACCCCCTTCGACGTGGCCGTCGTCGATTTGATGATGGAGCACCCGGACAGCGGATTCGTGCTGTGCCACCACCTGAAGAAGGCGGCGCCGGGGCGGCCGGTGATCCTGGTGACCGGCGTGACGGCCGAGACGGGGCTGGAGTTCGACGCCGCGACCGACGAGGAGCGGCGCTGGGTACGGGCGGACGTGATGCTGGCGAAGCCGATCCGGTACGAGCAGTTGCGGCGCGAAGTGGACCGGTTGCTGGGGTAGGGGGACGGGGACGGGGACGGGCTCGGGGACGGGCTCGGGGACGGGGACGGGGACGGGGACGGGCTCGGGGACGGGGACGGGGACGGGTACGGGTACGGGTACGGGTACGGGTACGGGCTCGGGGACGGGTACGGGTACGGGCTCGGGGACGGGGACGTGACGCGCAGCGTCCCTGGAGTGCGCAGGCGCCAGCCTGCGCCATTGCGGCTCGGATTCGTCTTTCTGGCAGGGAGCATTCGATGGACACGTTGAAGGTTCTGGTGGTCGATGACGAGCCGGGAATCCGGATGGCGATCCGTCGGGCATTGCGCGGGCACGTCATGCGGCTGCCCGACCTGGGACGCGAGTTCGCGTTCGAGGTGTCCGAGGCCGAGTCCGGCGAGGAGGGAATGGAAAAGCTGGCCGCCGAGCGGCCCGACGTCCTGCTGCTGGACTACAAGCTGCCCGGCATGTCGGGCCTGGATGTGCTGGACCGGATCGTCGCCACCCGGCAGGACGTGCTGACCGTGATGATCACCGCCTACGCCAGCCTGGACACGGCGGTGTCGGCGACGAAGCGGGGCGCGTTCGACTTCCTGGCCAAGCCGTTCACGCCGGACGAACTGAAGTCGGTCCTGTACAAGGGGGGCAAGCACCTGGTGGTCCACCGCGAGGCCCTGAAACTGGCGGCCGAGCGCAAGCGCGTCCGGTTCGAGTTCCTGTCGGTCGTGGCGCACGAGTTGAAGTCCCCGACCGCGGCGATCGAGGGCTACCTGATGATGATGCGCGATCGCGTGCTGGGCGAGGAATTGACGGCCTACGACCATCCGGTGGAACGGGCGATGGTCCGGCTGAACGGGATGCGCAAACTGATTTCGGACCTGCTGGACCTGACGCGCATCGAGTCGGGCGAGAAGCGGCGCGAGGTGCGCCAGATCGATCTGCGAGACCTGGCGATGGCGGCAATCGAGGGGGGAAGCGAACTGGCCCCCGAGCGCGGCATCTCGTTGTCGCTGGCCGAGGGCGGCCCGGTTCCGATGCGGGCCGATCCGGGCGAGATCGAACTGATCCTGAACAACCTGGTGTCCAACGCGGTCAAGTACAACCGGGACGGCGGGCGGGTCGATGTCGCGGTGTCGGCGCGCGAGGGCGCGGTCGAGCTGGTGGTGGCGGACACCGGCATCGGCATGACGCCAGAGGAGCGAACGCGGCTGTTCGGCGAGTTCGTGCGCATCAAGAACGACAAGACCCGTCGCATCGAGGGCAGTGGCCTGGGCCTGTCGATCGTCAGGAAGCTGGTCGATCAGTACGCAGGCACGATCGCGGTCGCCTCGACCCCGGACGTCGGCACCACCTTCACGGTCACCTTTCCCCAGGGCGGTTGACGCGGGATCGCCTCTTCCCCGTTGCGTCAATAGGAAACATATCCGAAGGGTGATTCTTCTTGACCCCCCCCTGCATCCACGGACATGCTGACGTCCGGATCCAGGACATCAGGGCTGGAAGTGGGAGGGCGCATGTCGTCATCGCGTCGATGGGAACAGACCTCGTCCACCCGCACGTCGCGGGCGCTCGTGGACATCGTGAAGCGTCTGCCGCGGATCTGGGCCGATCGGTCCCGTGCTCGCCAACTGGCGGCGGGCCTGGTCGTGGATCCGGGGGAGGTCCCCGTCGCTCCCGATGCCCTGCTGGCGTCGTGGGTTCGGGACGCATGCGCCACGCCGCATCGTCGTCCCGGGACGCCCGAGGGAGCGCGGGCCGAGGACTGGGTGGCCGCCCGCTTCCGGGAAATGGGGCTGGCGGATGTCGCCCTGGACCCGATCCCGATTCCGGTGTGGCAGGCGAGGCGGGGAACCTTGACCGTCGGGGGGCAGGCCGTTCCCTGCTTCCCGGTCATCCATACCGCCTTCACCGCGACGGGCGGGTTGACGGCGCCCCTGGCGTGGGTCGGTACCGGCACCGCTGGGGACTTCGCCCGGACGGACGTGGCCGGCCGGATCGTGGTCGCCGACGTGCCGTTCCCCAGGATGCCGACCGGCCTGCTGATGCGCGGGCTGAAGGCGTGCTACCACCTGTCCGATCCGGGCGGCCAGATCGGGTTGTCCACGACCCAGCACCTGAACTTCGTGCGCCAGAACTTCATCGGCGGCGTCGCATCGGCCGAGGAGGCCACCGAACGCGACGTGTACTGGCAGGCGGTTCGGCGGGGCGCGGTCGGGCTGTGCCTGATCCTCCGGGACCAGCCCGGCAATTCGAACACGCACTACGGTCCCTACGACGGGATCCTGAAGCCGGTTCCGGCCCTGTGGATCGGGTGCGAGGATGGGCACGAACTGCGGCGACAGGCCCGCGCCGGCGTCCAGGCGACCATGGTCCTGGAGGGCAGCGTCGAGCCCGGGGTGATGCACAACGTGTGGGGCGTGCTGCCCGGCATGTCCGACGAGGTCATTCTGGTGACGTCGCACCACGACAGCCCCTTCCAGGGCGCGGTCGAGGACGCCTCGGGCATGGCGCAGGTCCTGGCCCAGGCCTGGGCCTGGTCGCAGGTGCCTCGGGAGCGCAGGCCGCGGACGATGGTCTTCGTGATCGACGCCGGGCACTTCCACGGGTCGCAGGGGGCGCACGGGTTCGCCCGGACGCATGCGGACCTGATGGCGCGGGCGCGCATCCTGATCACGCTGGAGCATCTGGGCGGCAAGGAGGTCGCGGGCACGGACGACGGGTACGTCGAGACGGGCCGGCCTGCGTTCACGGTGATGTTCACGTCGTCCGAGCCGACGACGATCGCGTCGGTCATCCGGGCGATGACGACCTTCCCGCCCCTCCGCACGGCCGCCATTCCGTCGGATCTGCTGGCGCCGGTGCCGACGTCGGACGCGTCCGGATACGTCGCCGAATCAGGCGTGCCGGTGATTTCGTGGATCGGCTGCCCGTACTACCTGCTGGACGAACACGACACCCTGGATCGCCTGGACTTCAGCCAGTTGCGCCCCATCGCCCGGACCGTGACCGAACTGGTGCGAATCCACATGGCGCTGCCGTAGGGACGAATGGGTTCCGTTCGCACGAGTCCGACGGGGCTGGCGTGGCCCGGGACTGGCGGGGCGGGCCCGGAACCGCTACACTCCGCAACCATGAACGGTCGAATTCTTGCGAGCGTCGTGTTCGGTTTCGCGTGTGTGGCGGCGTCCGGCGCGTACGCGGCGCCGGATGCGCCTGCCGGGGCTCCGGCCGCCCAGGGGGCGCCCGCCGGGGATGCCGCCGCGCTGGTGGCCAAGGTCCAGGCGTTCTACGACGGGGTCACGGACTACCGGGCCGACTTTCGCCAAGTGGTCAAGCGACGCAGCCCCAAGCGCACCTTCACCCGGTCCGGCATCGTCTTCTTCAAGAAGCCGGGCATGATGCGTTGGGACTACAAGGTGCCGGATGCGGTGCATTACGTCAGCGACGGCCAGATCCTGTGGTCCTACGACGTTGCGGAGGGCGTGGCGTTCCGGATGTCGGTGGCGGGGTCCGACCTGTTCCACGCGCTGGGATTCCTGACGGGGACCGCCCGGCTGGCGGATGTGTTCGTCGCCACGGCCGGGGCGCCGACCGGCGAGGGCCTGGTCCCGATCCGACTGGTTCCGAAGGACGGCGACGCGAACTACCGGGCGGTGACCCTGTTCGTCGATCCGGCCACGGGCGAGACGCGCCAGACCGAGGTCGAGGACCCGGTGGGCAACCTGTCGCACCTGTGGTTCGAGCGCCCCTCGTTCAAGGCCCTGCCGGCCTCGGGATTCACGTTCAAGGTCCCGGCCGGCGTTCGCGTCGAGGAGATCGGGCCCGAATGAACCCTCCCCGCACGTCCCGTCGTCCGACCTCCCGAGCGTTCGGCACCGTCTGGGCCGTCACGCTGGGCTGCCCGAAGAATCGCGTGGACACCGAGGTCATGCTGGGCGACCTGTTGTCCCACGGCTACGCCCTGACGTCCGAGCCCGAGGATGCCGACGTGGTGCTGGTGAACACCTGCGGCTTCCTGGCGGCCGCGCGGGACGAGTCGCTGGCCGTGCTGGGCGACGTGGCGGGTCGGATGCGGCCCGATGCGCGCCTGGTCGCGGCCGGGTGCATGACCCAGCAGTTCCGCGACCGGATCCAGGAGGCGGTGCCCCGTGCCGACGTGTTCGTCGGCGTCCACGACCTGCTGGCGCTGCGCGGTCGGCTGGGGGGACAGGTGGCCTCCACGCCCACCCCGCAGCCGACGGCCGCCAATCCGCGGCTGGTGACGACACTGGAGCCCAGCGCCTACCTGAAGATCGCCGACGGCTGCTCGCGGCGCTGCGCCTTCTGCATCATTCCGCGCATTCGCGGCCGCCAGCGCAGCCGCCCGGTCGAGGACGTGGTCGCCGAGGGGCGGGCGCTGGCCGCCTCCGGCGTGCGCGAGGCGGTGCTGGTCGCCCAGGACCTGACGCACTACGGGACGGACCTGCCCGGGACGCCCACGCTGGCGGACCTGGTGCGTCGGCTGGCCGACGAGGCGCCGGGGCTGGACTGGATCCGTTTGATGTACCTGTACCCCCGGGACATCGACGACGCGCTGCTGGACCTGATGGCCAGCCATCCCCGCGTATTGAAGTACCTGGACATTCCCGTGCAGCACGGCGACGACCGGGTGCTGAAGGCGATGCGGCGGGGCACTTCGGCCCGCGACCTGCTGCGGCTGGTCGAGCGGATTCGTGCGCGGGTGCCGGGCGTCGTGTTGCGCACGACCTACCTGGTGGGGCATCCGGGCGAGACCGAGGAGGCGTTCGAGTCGCTGATGGCATTCGCCGAGGCGGCCCGGTTCGAGATGGCCGGCGTGTTTCCGTTCTCGCCCGAGCCGGGATCCCACGCGGCCGGGCTGGGCGGACAGGTTCCGGCCCGGGTCCGCAGGGCGCGAGCGACCCGTCTGGAGGCGCTGCTCAGTCGGGTCGCGGGTGCGCAGCGGGCGGACCAGGTGGGCCAGGTCCATCCGGCGGTGGTCGAGACCCCCGGGGGCCGCGGCCGACCGGCCGAGGGGCGGTTCTGGTTCCAGGCGCCCGAGGTCGATGGCGTGGTCCGCTGGGCCGGGGCCGAGGCTGGGACCCGGGCCGGGGACATCGTTCCGGTGCGTATCGTCGCGGCCGAGGATGCCGACTACGTGGGCGAGTCGGCGGGACCGGATCGGCGCGTCGCATCCCGGCGCGGAGGACGATGATGCATCCGGTCCTGGACGGCGCCGAGGCCGTCGTGTTCGATCTGGACGGGACCCTGCTGGACTCGTTTCCCGACCTTCAGGCCGCGGTCAATGACGCGCGCACGCGGCGCGGGATGGCGCCGCTGGACCTGGAGGCGGTCAAGGCTCACGTCGGCAACGGCGTGCGTCGCCTGGTCGCCGGGACGATCCTGCCCGAGGATGCCTCGGGGTTCGAGGGCGCGCTGGCCGACTTCCGGGCCTACTACGGGGCGCATCGCGTGGATCTGACGCGGCCCTACCCGGGCGTCGTTGAGGGACTGGATGCCCTGGGCCACCTGGCTCTGGGCGTGCTTTCGAACAAGCCGGCGGTTCTGGTCCACCAGATTCTGGACGACCTGAACCTGGCGCGCCACTTCCGGGCGGCGTTCGGCGGGGATTCGTTTCCCGCGCTGAAGCCCGACCCCCGGGCCATGATGGGCACGCTGGCGGCCCTGGGCACCACGCCCGACCGGGCGGTCATGGTCGGGGACACCGACGTCGATGTCGCGGCGGCCCGCAGCGTGGGGATGCGGGTCGTCCTGGTACGCACCGGTCTGTGGCGGACGGTGGTCGCGACGCCGGACGCCGTCGTGGACCGGGTGGCGGACCTGGCCGGGAGGCCGTCGTCGTGAGCGGGGCCGGCATCTTCGCGAAGGTGAACTTGTGCCTGCACGTGGGGCCGCGTCGGCCCGACGGCTACCATTCCCTGGGCAGCGTGGTCGTGCCGATTCCCTGGGCGGACGTCCTGGACGTTCGGGTGAAGCCGGGCGCGGGGCGCGTGGAACTGATCCTGGGCCCCGGTGTCGAGTCCCTGCCCTCGGGAGAGGCCAACCTGGCGGTTCGGGCGGCGCGGGGGTTCCTGGACGCGACCGGCCGTGGGCACGACGTGCTGATCCGACTGGCCAAACGGGTGCCGGTCGGCGCCGGCCTGGGTGGTGGTTCCGCCGACGCCGCGCACGTGCTGCATCGGCTGGATGCCCTGTGCGGGCATCCCCTCCGGCCGGGGGTACTGCGGACGCTTGCGGCCAGTCTGGGGTCGGATTGCCCGTTCTTTCTGGACCCAAGGCCCGCCTGGATGTCGGGACGTGGCGAGGTGTTGACACCCCTGGTCGCGTTTCCGTCCCTGGCCCTGGCCATCGTGGTTCCCGCCGCGCGCCTGTCCACCGCCGAGGTCTTCCGGGTCTTCGATGAACGGCAAGTCTTGACTCGGGAAGCCGAAGGTGATATCCATCCCTGCCTTTTGGTTCGGGGCGACCGGGGGGACGGCGGCGAGATGCCGTATCGGGCCTTCGACAACGACCTGGCCCAGGTGGTGTTCGACCTGTGTCCGCGGTCGCGTGAACTGCGCGATGCGCTCCTGAAGGCGGGGGCGGTCGCGGCGGGCGTGACGGGTGCCGGTTCGGCGGTGTTCGGCGTCTTTCGGACGTTCGATGCCGCGAATGGGGTGGCCCGGAACCTGCGCGGAGCGGCGCCGGGCGAGATCGCCGAGGCGTTTGAAACGGGTACCTGACACGCGACGGCCGGTCCGGCGTGTCCGACGACGGTTCCTGGGAGGAGATCGATGGAAAATCCGTTGATCCGGGCGAAGGCTCGGGACTTCGTGGGCAAGGGGTTTGCCCGCAAGGTGCGTGCGCTGGGCTTCCTGCCCGCCGTTCTGTATGGTGGCGAGGGCGAGCCCCGGCCGCTGGTCGTCGATGCGAAGGCCGTCACGAACGTGCTGAACGGCAAGGGTGGCCGGAACACGATCGTCAGTCTGTCGATCGAGGACGAGAAGGCGCCCGAGCAGACCCTGGCGGTCGTGCGCGAGTTCCAGGTCCATCCGGTCAAGCGGAACCTGGAGCACTGCGACTTCCTGCGCGTCGGCGAGGGGACCGAACTGACCGTCAAGGTGCCGGTGCGCCTGACGGGCAAGTCCGAAGGCGAGAAGCTGGGCGCTCACCTGAACCTCGCCATGCGGCAGGTGACCCTGCGGTGCAGGGCGGGCAGCGTGCCGGAAGAGATCGTCATCGACGTGACGCCGTTCAAGGTCGGTCAGGTCATGACGCTGTCCCAGTTGCCGCTGGGCGAGGGGGCACGGGCGATGTTCGTCAAGGACAACGCGGTCGTGACCCTGAAGATGCCGCGCGCCGAGAAGGGCGCCGCCGGGGAAGAGGCCGAGGGCGCCGAGGCGCCGGCCGCTGCCGAGGCGACGAAGGCCTAGCCGTCGCATCCCTCGCTGGGGCGATGCGAACCGGAACGCGCCATGAAACTGGTGTGCGGGCTGGGGAATCCGGGCGCCCGGTATGCCCGGACCCGCCACAATGCGGGATTCATGGTCGTCGAGGCGTTCGCGCAGCCGCTGGGCGCCTCGTGGAGCGAGCGCTGGAACGCCCGGGTCGCGAAGGTGGCATTGGGCCGGGAGGATGTCCTGGTCCTGGAACCGTTGACGTTCATGAATCTGTCGGGTCACGCGGTTTCCGCGGCGGCCAGGTTCTTTCGAATCGTGAAGGAAGATGTGCTGATCGTGCACGACGACGTGGACCTGGCCCTGGGGCGCCTGATGCTGAAGTTCGGCGGGGGCGACGGGGGCCACAAGGGCATCCGCTCGATCATCGAGCAGTTCGGGACGCGCGACTTCGCCCGCTTGCGGGTCGGGGTTGGGCGGCCGGCCCAGCAGGGGCCGGAGGTTCCGGACTACGTGTTGTCGCCGTTCCACGAATCCGAGCTGGAGTCCTTGAGCGGGGCGCTGGACGCGGCCGCCGAGGGCATTCGAGCGTGGGTCGCCGGGGGGGTCCCGACGGCCCAGAACCGGGTGAACCGAAGGGTACGCCCGGTCGGTGAACCTTCTTGCCCGGGAGAACGCCGTGACCCCGGGCCGAAAGTCCGAGAGGAGGTTGAATGAGTACGGCAACGAAGATGCGGAAGTACGAAACGGTGGTGGTCACCAAGACCGACGCCGGGCATGAGGCCCAGCGGCGGCTCTACGAGAAGATCACCGAGCAGATGGCGAAGAGCGGCGCCCGCCACCTGCGGTTCGAGCTGTGGGGAAAGCGGCGCCTGGCCTTCCCGATCGGTAAGTCCTTGAAGGGGCTGTACCTGTACTTCGTCTACCTGGCCGATGGCGACTTCGTCAAGGAACTGCAGCGCACGCTGCGCCTGTCGAACATCGTCCTGCGCTACCTGACCGTGGTTCTGGAGGAGGGGATCGACCCCGAGACCTACGACTACGAGAAGGAAGCCCAGTTCGACAACCTGCCGTCCGAAGCGGAAGAGGCCGAGCGCGATCGTCCGACGACCGGCTGGGATGCCGAGTTCGTGGCGGCCGGTGGTCGCGACGACGACGAGGACGAGGAGGAGGACGAGGACTCGGACGGCGGACGCCGGAAGTCCCGGAACGACCAGGACGAGGAGGATTAGGCCATGCGTAGCGCGAGAAACGACCGCGGATCCGACAAGAAGAAGCGGCGCGGGCCGCCCCGGCGCAAGGTCTGTCCCTTCTGCGCCGACAGGAACGTCAAGATCGATTACAAGAACCCGTCCGCGATCAAGCGGCTGGTCACCGAGCGCGGCAAGATCGTTCCCCGGCGGATTTCCGGGGTCTGCGCGAAGCACCAGCGGCAGGTCGCCCTGGCGATCAAGCGGGCGCGGCACATCGCGTTGATGCCGTACGCGGCCACGGGAGCCGCGGCCTGAACCGACGGCCGGCAAGGAGGTTACCGATGAAAGTCATCCTGACGCAGGACGTGGATCAGGTCGGCAAGGCAGGGCAGGTGCTGGACGTCGCGGACGGATTCGGCCGCAACTACCTGGTGCCGCGCGGCCTGGCGATGCCCGCGACGACGCGTTCGATCGCACAGGTCGAGCACCGCAAGCGTGTCGTGGCGGATCAGATCGCCCGTGAACTGAAGACGGCCGAGGCCCTGAAGGCCAAGCTGGAAGGCGTTTCGTGCAAGATCGCCCGCGAAGCCGGGGAAGGCGACCGACTGTTCGGTTCGGTCACGAACCGTGACGTTGCGGACGCCCTGGCCGAGGAAGGCATCCAGATCGATCACCGCACCATCCAGCTCGAGACGCCGATCAAGGATCTGGGTGCGTTCGATGTCCCCGTGAAGCTGGCGCCCCAGGTGGTGGCCAAGGTCAAGGTCTGGGTCGTGGCGAAGTGACGCTCCCCCGCGTGCTGGTGCCGGCCCGGGACCTGGTTCCAGGCCGGCGACTGGTTCCCGCCGAATCCACCCTGTGGTATTTGCGCCATGTGCTTCGACTGGGAACGGGTTCGCCCGTCCTGGTCGTGGACGGCTGCGGGCGCGCGTGGACCGCCGAACTGGCGGAGGGCGCCGCCGGGCCGGAACTGGCGATTCGGGATCTGGACCCGGAGGCGCGCGTGGTGGCCTCGACGGCACGCATCGAACTGGTGATGGCGCTGCTGAAAGGGGACCGCACCGAGCTGGCCGTCCAGAAGGCGACGGAACTGGGTGTCCATGCGGTGCATGTCGTGGTCTGCGATCGATCCGTGCCGAGGCCCGAGATCGCAGAGCGGTCCCGGAAGGCCGAGCGCATGGAGCGTGTCGCGCTGGATGCCGCACGCCAGTGCGGCCGGGCGGACGTGCCTCGGGTCACCCTGGACGGTTCGTTGCAGGACATCGTGGGGCGGCTGGAGTCCGGAATGACGCGGCTGGTGCTGGACGAACGTGCCGGCGCCCGTCCCCTGGGGGCGCTGCTGGCGGACCTGCCGGGGCCGTCGGGGGGTGTCGTCCTGGCCATCGGTCCCGAGGGCGCCCACTCGGATCGCGAGCGCGCCCTGCTGGAGGCGTCCGGATTTCTTGGCGTCGGTCTGGGGCCCAGGGTCCTGAAGGCCGAGACCGCCGCGATCGCGGCCGTCGTGATCTGCCAGGCCGTACTGGGCGACATGGGGGATCTTCATGACGGGTGAGGCCGAGTCCGGTCAACTTCCCCGAAGGCCTCGGGCGGCGGGATGGTGGCTTCGGATGCTGGCGGGCCTGCTCGACCTGGCGGTCGTGGGGGCCCTGTCCGCGGCGGCCTCGCTGGCCTGGTTCGCGATGCACCCGGCCCAGATGCCGCCCAGGTACTGGAACCAGCTCGACTACCTGGTCGATCTGATCAACCACCATCCGGATGTGGTGTTGCCGCCCGTCGTGGCCTTCGTCGGGGTGTTTCTGGTCTGGGAAACGCTGTTTGTCGCCACAATCGGGAATGTGCCGTTTGCCCGGCTGTTCGGGATGCGCGTGGTGACCGGGCGCGGGCGGCCCGCGGGGCCGGTGCGCGCGTTTCTTAGAGCGGCGTGGGCGCTGGTGCTGGCGGCGGCCGTGGGGGCGGGGCCCCTGTGGGCGGTCGTCAGCCCACGTCGGCGGATGCTGCATGATATACTCTGCGGCTGCCACGTCCTGCGGGGCGTCGTGCGGACCGAACCGCGACGCGACGACGAAACGCCGGACGTCGGGGGGCCGGCCTGGGAAGCGGGGCCGAGGAGGTGACATGGAACGCCGGACAATCGGTCGAGCGGGCTCGGGGCGCGCTGCGACTCTCATTGCGGTGCTGGGGATCGCGATTCTCCTGTCGGCGACCGCGGTGCTTGCCGCACCCGGAGATATCGGGACGACGGCCGCCGGCGACCGGGTCGTGTCCTACAAGGGCAAGATGATCGACGAGGCGGGCAAGCCCGTCAGCGGCGTGTTTCCCATGACGTTCAACCTGCACGCCGGCCTGCGCTCCAAGAAGCCGGTCTGGTCGGAATCCCTGTGGGTGGCCGTCGATCGCGGGGTCTATTCCCTGAATCTGGGCGAGGGCAAGCCGCTGCCGGCCAAGCTGGACCTGACGAAACTGGTCATCGCGGTCGAGGTGCGCGGGGTGGGCGAGGTGGCCCGCGAGCCGTTCGTGCCCGCGGTCTCGGTGACGCCGCTGCCGGCCTCGTCCAGTGCCGCCGCGCCCGCGGTGGCCGCCGGGGCGAAGGGCAGCGTGCGGTACGCGGACACCGCGGGGTACGCCGTCGAGGCCGACCACGCCAAGAGCGCCGATCGTCTGGGCAACATGACCCTGGAAGACGTCCAGAGGCGGCTGCTGGACGATGTCGGCGCCGCGGCGGGCGGGGGTCGTTCGAAGGTCGGTGCGGCGAAGCGCGTCGGACGCAGCGTCGGGGGTCCCGGCGGCACCGATGCCTTCGAGGATGCGTGTCCGAAGGGCTTCGTGATGACCGGCATCCGCGGGATGCACGGCAACGTCATCGATTCGCTCCAGATCGTCTGTTCGCCGATCGAGTAGACGGCGATCCCTTGAAACCAACGCGAGGTGGACCATGTCGGAGATCGGGCGGACCCATACGTGCGGGGCGTTGCGGGCGGCGGACGCCGGGCGCGAGGTCGTGCTGCTGGGCTGGGCGGCGAACGTGCGCGACCACGGCGGCTGCGTGTTCATCAACCTTCGGGATCGCCATGGCGTGACGCAGTTGAAGGCCGATCAGGCCGTTTCGGTCCCGATGTACCAGGCGGCGTCCGTCGTGAAGCCCGAGTCCGTCCTGCGGGCCGTGGGTGTCGTCGTGGATCGGGGCGGCAACCGCAATCCGAATCTGCCCACGGGCGAGGTCGAGGTCGAACTGACGGCGCTGGAGGTGTTGAATCCCGCAAAGCCGCTGCCGTTCCCGATCGCCGACGAGATTGACGCCCAGGAAGTGACGCGCCTGACCTACCGCTACCTGGACCTGCGCCGTCCGTCGCTGACCCGCAACATGGTGCTGCGGTCCGACATCGTCAAGCAGGTGCGCGGCCACCTGGACCACGAGGGATTCCTGGAAATCGAGACGCCCATTCTGACCAAGAGCACGCCCGAGGGCGCCCGGGACTACCTGGTGCCGTCGCGGGTTCACCCGGGCGAGTTCTATGCCTTGCCCCAGTCGCCCCAGACGTTCAAGCAGATCCTGATGGTGGCCGGCATGGACCGGTACTACCAGATCGCGCGCTGCTTCCGGGACGAGGATCTTCGGGCCGATCGCCAGCCCGAGTTCACCCAGATCGACATGGAGGTGTCCTTCGCGACGCCCGAGATCCTCTACGGGATCATCGAAGGCATGCTGGCCGCCATCTGGAAGAACGTCCTGGGCGTCGATATTCCGCGCCCCTTCCTTCGGATGCCGTACGCCGAGGCCATCGAGAAGTACGGGTCGGACAAGCCGGACCTGCGCTTCGGGCTGCCGATGACGACGATCACGGACGTGGTGGTGCAGTCGGGCTTCCGGGTGTTCGCGGACACGGCGGCCTCGGGTGGTGTTGTCACGGCGATGCGGGTACCGGATGCCGAGTCCTGGTCGCGCAAGGACATCGACGGATTGACGAAGGTCGCCACCGACAACGGCGCGAAGGGGCTGGCCTGGTTCAAGGTGGGGGCGGACGACTGGTCCGGTTCCGCGGCCAAGTTCCTGGGGCCCGAGGAACGCGCGGCGATCCTGGAGCGCGTGGGGGCGAGCGTGGGCGACCTGATCCTGGTCGTCGCCGATGCGGCCGGGCCGGCGCGGCAGGCGCTGGGCGCCGTGCGCCTGAAGGTGGGCGATCGGCTGGGCCTGCGGCCCTTCGGACAGTGGGCGTTCCTGTGGGTCACGGACTTCCCGATGTTCGAGTGGGACGCGAACGGCAACCGGCCGTCGGCGATGCACCACCCGTTCACCAGCATGGTCCCCGAGGATCTGGACAAGCTCGAGACCGCGCCCCTGGAGTGCCGGGCCCGGGCCTACGACGTCGTGCTGAACGGCACCGAACTGGGCGGCGGGTCGATCCGGATCCACCGTCGAGACGTGCAACAGCGCGTGTTCAAGGCGCTGGGGCTGTCCGACGAGTCGGCGCGGGCCAAGTTCGGCTTCCTGCTGGACGCGTTCGAGTACGGTGCGCCGCCGCACGGGGGCATCGCGCTTGGGCTGGACCGGCTGGTCATGCTGATTACCGGCGCCGCCTCGATCCGGGACGTGATTGCCTTCCCCAAGACGACGGCGGCGTCCTGCCTGATGACGGACGCACCCTCGGACGCCGACCCCGCCCAGCTTCGCGAACTGCACCTCGAGCTCCGCAAGCCGGCCGAGTAGGGGGCGGCGATCTTCCGGTCACGGTTCCCGGTGGCGTCCTGGGGACTTCTTCGCCATTCGCGTTCGTGGATGTGCTAGATTCCCCCTTCGTTGCGACCGTCATCTCGGTCGCGTTCACCCGGAGGATGTGGATGCGCAAGGTTTCGACCCTGTTCCTGTTGCCCTGCCTGGCCCTGGTGCTGGCCTGTGGTTCTTCCGATGGAGCCGGTCAGCCGGACGTCGTGGACGTGATCCAGCCCGATGCGGCGACCCCCGATGTTGCCGTGGAACCCGATGACGGGGTCCAGCCCGACGCGGTCGTCCAGGATCTGGCGGCCGACGAGGGGGGTGGGGATGTGGCCGAGGACGCCGGGATTGATCCGGACGGTTCGACCCAGCCGGAGGATGTCCAGGCGGATGGGGCGGTCCCCGGGGATGTCGAGGAACTCCCGCCTTTCGAGGAGGTGGATTTCCCGCCTCGCAAGTTGGCCTTCGCGTTCGCGCGGCCCCCGGTGGGCGAGCCGGTGGACGCCGCCGAGGTCACGGCCTTCACGCGGCGCATCGCGGCCACTCTGCACCAGACCGGCTACTTTCGATGGCTGCTGCGGACCAGCACCGGCGTCGATGCCTCCACCGGGACTCCGGACTATCTGGCCTGGCACAACGACGTCCGTGCCGTGAAGAGCGGCGACACCGTCACGTTCCACCACGTGGGCCACGAGCACAATATGTGGATCCCGTCGGCCAAGGTGCTGTCCGCGGCCCTGGGGGCCTACCTGCACACGGGTGACTGGGAGGCCGGGAAGCTGACCGAGCAGTACTGCAAAGGCCTGACCGCGGTCGTCAAGGGCTTCATCCGGGGCGACGAGGATCCGGCGCCGTGGCTGATGGCCCGCGCGATCTTCCCGATGGACCAGTCGTTCGCCCTGGACGCGGATGCGTGGCACGACGACGGGCGCGCCAAGGCGGTCACGTTCTCGCAGGCCAAGACCGAGGCCACGGCCTGGAACGCCTCGACCTTCCCGTGGTCGGACAACCCCGCCTGGGGCGACATCTGGGTCACGAACATGCGCAGCAAGGACGATGTCCGGGCCATCACCCGGGCCGTTCCCTTCCTGCACTATGTCGTCGAGGATGCCAAGGACGCGTGGGTGCGGGATGCGTGCGCCGAAACGCTGGACACGATGACCCACTTCCACAAGGACATCGTCGATCACGACTACTTCATCCGCACGAAGGACCGGGACGGGGTCCCCTACAGCCTGCCCTGCGACAACAACACGGATCTGGGGTCGTACACCTGCTACACCGAGATCGATCCGCGCAACGAGTGCTGCGCGCGTCTGGCGACGGACATGATCGCCTATGGCGAACGTCGCACGAACGATTGCGGTTCCTGCACGGGCAGCATCTATGACATGGTCGCCCCCGTGGGCAACATCTACAACATCAATATCATCTGGGACTACCACATGGCCGGCGTCCTGGCGTCCCTGGTCCACCGGCAGCACCGCGATGCCTACCTGGCACTGGCGGGTCTGGCCGATCGCATGGACGAGTACCTGGAGCCCGATCCCAGTTTCCCGGGGCCCAAGAATCCCTTCTGGACCTCCCGCCTGGCGCTGCTGCTGGTGGAAGCCGCGGCCGTGGGCCTGCCTCTGACCGCTCGCGAGGTGCGCATGGTTCACCATGCCTGGGACTGGGCGGCCGAAGACCTGCGGGCCTTCCCGAACTGGGACCTGTGGGACGAATCGGTTCCCGACGGCACCTACGACGGCTGGACCAACTGGGACTGGTGGGTTCCCAACCGGCCTTTGGACGAGATCAACCAGGCATCCTTCCGGCCCGTGGTGCGCAACGAGTCGGTTCCGGTGCAGTGGTTTGCCACCCTGTTCGAGTACTGCATGTCCCCCTTCCAGAACCAGGCAGGCCAGGCGTTCGTGGACTGCGATGTGCTGCGGGACCCGGACACCTGGGCGGAAGACTGACGTCCAGGGAACCGATCGCGGGCCGCTATCCCCCGAATGTCAGGAAGGAAGCCTTCCATCGCGCCCAGAGCGCGATGACCGAATACGCCAGCCACACGCCAATCAGCACGAAGGGCAGGGCGCGGCGCCAGCCGTGGGGGGCCCGGGGTGGGGCCAGGGTGGCGGAGTCAGGTGCGGACGGGGGCTCGCCGGCGGCCCCGTCGAGGATCTCGCCCGGGGAGGCCCGCCGGCGCCGGAGCCGATCCAGCCCGAACAGGCCAAGGATCGCCATCAGTGCCAGAACCGACGGGATCGTTCCGACCAGGACGGACCGCGGCCGGAAGGCAAACGCGACGCGGTGGGCGCCCGCGGGCACCGGCACCGCCCGGAACAGGTGGTTCGCCCGCAGGATGGGCGCGGGGATGCCATCAACGGTCGCCTGCCAGCCCGGGTAGTCCCGGTCCAGCAGCACGACCAGGCCGTCGGCGGCCATTCGGGCGTCCAGTTCGACGGCGTTTTCGGCGTACCGGGTCAGCCGGACCGTCGAGCGCGCATCGTCCGGTGGCCGGGTGGGCGTGAAGCCGTCCGGCGGCGCCTCGACCAGGATGACCGTGTCGCGCAGGCCGGTTCCATCGACGACCCGTGCGACGCGCGCCTTCGGGTCCGCGACGGTTTCGAATGCATGCACGGCGAATGCCCGAGGCAATGCGTCCGGGTCCTCCCATACCGAAACGGGGCCGTCCAGGATGCGCCGCATTCCCGGTGCGGTCGGCGGCACGGTCGTGACCAGCCAGCGTGCCCCGAAGACACCCAGCGAGCGCCTGGCATCGCCGACCAGCGGCTGGTACACGTCCAGGAACTCGCGTGACCGCAGGGGCAGGATGCCATCGACGGCCGGCAGGTCGTACAGCAAGGGCACGTTGTAGATCAACGAATCGACCGTGCCGTTGTAGCGGGTGCGATCGACCAGCCAGCCGGTTCGCAGATAGTGGGCGGGTACCTTCCTGAAGGCGACGCGATCCAGGCGCCGCTCCATCGGACAGTTGGCCTCGTCGGGACAACGCGCGCTGCGAATCGCCTGGACCGTCAGGGGGGTGTCCCAGTAGGAGGGCGCGGTGGTCGGCACCTGGCGGTGGCCGAAGTCCGCCAGGGGCAGCAGGGCGCC
>JARKOL010000070.1 GCA_029975745.1 Myxococcota bacterium
CGAGAACTTCATCCAGAGCAACTCCTGCCCCATTCAGGCGCAGGCGTGCTTCCCCCCGCTGTGACGTCCGGGCTCCTGGGCGACCGATTCGATGGCGGCAACACTTGACCCGCTTCATGTTTGACTTCATCATTCGTTGGAACCGCCTCATCTGGAGGATCGCGTGAACAGGCTGATGGCTTGGACTCTGGTGCTTGCCGGGATCGGATTCAGTGCCGTGCCGGCCCTGGCGGGCAAACTGAGAACCGTCGATGGCGCAGTCTATTCGGGTGTGGTGGAGAAGGTCGGGCAGAGCGGAATCCTTTTTCTTTGGCAGCGCGAAAAGGATCAGCCCACCGTGATCAAGACCGGCGACAGCGACATGCTGTTCCAGGCCCAGGGACACGCCTCGGAGGTGCGCGCGGTGCCCTTCGAGCAGATCGTCTCGATGGACGGCGTGACCATGCAGCGGTTCAAGTCGCTGTTCAGCTACAACCTGTTCTATCGAACCATCGCATCGTTGGAGGCCAGTCGGATCCGGGTGGCCAGCACCGGCGACTTCGTCCACCAGATCGTCGCGGCGTTGGCGCTGCTGCTGGTGCTTGGGGTGCTGGTGCCGCTGGGGCTTCTGCTGGTGTCGGCGGTGCTCCCCGGCGAGCGCCTGTCCTTCTTCGGCGCGGTTGGGTTCATGGTCGTCCTGACCGGCGTCGGCATGGGGTTCGCGCTGGCATCCGCCGAACTGACCCGCATGTCCGAGGTGCTGGCGTCGGGCGGGGCGCAGCTTGGCTTGACGCTGGTGCTGGCCCTGGCCATCGCCGGCTTCATGCATCTGGGCACGAAGTACGGCTTCCTTCAGGGGCTGGTGTTCACGGTCGTGGCGGGCCTGGGCCTGGTCCTGGCGCGGTACGCGGTGGATACGTTGGCGCAGGCGCTGATCCGGGCCGTCTAGGTCCGAGGGCCCATCGATTCGCATCCTGCCTGGAAAGGTGTCCTGGAGGAGGGGTCAGCCGGGGTCGGCGTCCGGGCCCAGGTCCAGGGGCGCGTTCGTCTCGGCCTCTGCCACCAGTCGCGCCAATTCCTGCTTGATCAGCGTTTCGGCCATTTCCGGTACGATCCGTTGGGCCATCTCGTCCAGGCGCGTGCGGGCCAGCACGGTCACCTGGCGCTCGATCTCCATGGCAATCCAGTCCTTCAGGCGATCGACGTCGGCGGAACCCGGTCCGGGGGCGACGGCGGCAGGCTGGGGCGGGGTCGTCACCCGGACGTCGGCTTGTGGCACGGCGGCGTCGCGGGGGGTGCGGCCAGCGGCGCCCCCGAGGGCCTCCAGGAGGTCCCGGCTGGTGAAGGGGACCGAGACG